>NZ_CP032684.1:1845000-2169000 GCF_003627795.1 Rhizobium sp. CCGE531
AGAGGCGCCTCGCATGGATCTGCAAAGGCGGAAGTGACCAAGCAGAGGAACGCAAGCACGCCGGCGAGAAGGAGAAGGCGATTGCTCACGCGGCAGCCTCCAACGTGCCTTCGCTTCTCCGCTTTTTCAGAAGCGCCCGAACGAACTTGTCCCAGCGCGCCATACCGGCGCGCTTCTCGGGCATGTAGTTCCAGCGGTCATAGTTTTTGGAACTTACGTCCTGTAGCGCGTGGTTCTGGATGCGGTCTCGTATCTCTTTCGGGACGCCCGCTTTGCCAGCCAGGGTCTTGAAGGTCCGCCGCAGATCGCGATTGGTGGCGAAGGGGATGACGCCGCGGTCTCGCTGTCGCCAGACGAAACTGTACAATGTCCCGTGGCTGACCGGCTTCGATGGATCCTTCGCCGAAGGGAAGTACCAGCCGAATTCGTTTGGTTTGATAGACTCGATGAGTTCCGCTGCAATCGGTGGGACCGGTACAGCGTGCGGCTGAAGGTTCTTCGTCTTCGACCAATCGATGATGCGTTCGGCCGCATCCCATTGATCCACATGCAGCCGTGCGATCTCTTCGACGCGCTGACCGGTCAGCATAATGAGCTGCACGGCGCGTGGATATGATGGATGGACAGGAGTGTCGGGGCATTCGAGCCAGCGGTAGAGTTTCACGAACTCGTCCTCGCTGAGCCAGCGTGTACCCTGGACTTTGGGCTCGGTGGGGATGTCGGAGGCCGGGTTAAAGGGAATCCGGAAGCGCCGAGGGGATATGTTTCGATAATCGTTGTCCGACTTCATTCCCCAGCTGAAGGCGGCATGAATATAGGAGCGCACGTGATCCGCCATTGATCGAGCGCCGCGCTCATAGATCGGCCTGATCAGCTCCACAATCTCTTCGGCCTCGATCTCGCGGGCGAGGCGGTTGCGTCCGAGAGTGTCGCCAATCTTGTTGAGCCCTTTCTCCGTCTCTTTCCAGGATGGTTTGCTCGCGGCTTTCAGTGCCGCTACATAGCCTTCGAAGAGATCTGCGACCGTTCCCGGTCGAGTGTCAGTCGCTAACTTGATACTGCGGCCCTTTTGGATGACGTCGGCGAAGTCGCGTTTGAAAATTTCTCGCGCTTGCGCGAGTGACATTGAGGGATACGAACCGAGTTTCTTCTTGGCACGTTTGCCGTCCCTCCATTGCTGCGCCATCCAGTCGGCCGTGACGCGCTTCGGCATCGGCCTGAGAACAAGCAAAAGCCTGCCGGTACCACGGCCTTCGCCATCGGCAAGGTTCTCTTGCTTTCTTGATCGCTCCACCCGCTTCATAGCTTGCCGGATAGCAGTGTCGCTGAGGCTCGGCATAGCGCTTCTCCTGTTCCGCAACTGGGATCACACGAGCGAAAACTGGGATCGGTGCTTGGGAGCTGGAAGCCGTTTTCTACTCACTCAACGGCCCCAGTTTTACAAAACCGCACCCTCTACGCAAGCAAAAAAATCCTTATGATTCAACGTTCTTGAACGTGATCCACCGTGATCTAAATGGGGCTAGTGGGGTGGTTGTGCGTCACGTTCAGTCACGCTCAGTCACGATGAATCACCACGGTGCCCGCTGGAGTATCTCTGGCCTGCGAGATCGTAACGAAGCATTCCGACCAGCAGGCCTAGGCGGCGTTCGACATGCAATTGTTGAAGGCCGCGATATCAGCGAACGGCGCGATGCGGGCGCTGGCCTTGGACCAGTTTCGTGGAGGCGAGCTGAGAATTGAACATTGGCATAACGGCTCTTGCTGGCCGTCCCAGGTGGATGAAACAATCACTATTCTGAAGCCCCCAAGTCCTACTTGCGGCGCTCGTTGAAGACATTCCTCACGTTTAGATTGTCTAAGAGCCTTCGGCTTCATCCGCTAAGGTGAATTGAAAATCCTCTAAACGCTTTGTCCCTGGAATCCTTAGCATGTCGGAAAGCTGCCGGCGCGTGACCGCAGGCGATAAGTGCGGCTAGGGAAGATACCACAAGCTAAGTCTATTTTCTTTATAAGTAATTATGCAATGAATACTTATAGCATCTTTTATGAGAGTTTGCCGCGCCGATATTCAATTGTAAAAATTTGTCGCCATACACTGGTAATATCAGGAATAATGTTGAGGCGTTCTAAAGTAACGATGTCTGTATAATTGAGTGACGGCTGCAATATCTTGATGACATAGTGATTTTTGTTATATTTCTGATATCATAGCGTTATCCACAAAAAGACTCGGTGAAGTCCGCAGCATTCGTCACTTCCCCACGTATAGTTCTTCAATCTACATATTTATGCTTGCATATTTTATATCGCTAATGCAATTCTCTCTTATTCCTATTTTGCCGTCGCCTTCGTCGCATTGGTCAAAACGAACTGAGGATCGAGATCGAAGACTGGGATAGAACAAAAGGGGAGGCGCGAGTGCCAAAGGGACAGAAAAAGACGGTATCTCGCCAGGCGGCTCCAAAGCTTGAGAGCGGAAGCAACGAAGCTAGGCTCGATGGATTGTCAATTGTCACGCAAGCCTTGCAGGCCCTGGAGGTCCTTTCCCGTCTTGAGTTGGCAGGAGGGGCCCCAGCAAACAGTGTGGCGTTGCGGCGAAAGCTTGAGGACGTATGCAATGCGTTCGTCAATGGGCGTATTGGTATCCTTGCGAAGACCCCAAGCGGGGCAAATTGGGTTAGTCAGTTTCCTGGAAGCACCTCGACTTCGGATCTGGATGCCACATTCCGGCCCGGAGTGGATTCGTTCATATCGGCCATGCGCTCCGCACGGGCGACGGTCTCAATAGGCACCACGCTTAGGCCGGTAGAGCGAGCCTATCTGATGCACTACTCTTGGCGCATCGCAAAGAAGGACATAGCCCCGGTGAACGTTCCCGCCCTCGCAGGCGTTGACATCGAGTGGGTACACGACACCCTTGAGGCGTCGCGGCAGGCCGCCCAGGACATGGTCGATGGTTATCAAATCGTCGCCAAGCCAGCGTATCCGACCAAGCATTCTGACGGTACGGCCATCGACATGACGATCAGTTGGTCCGGAACGCTAACGATTGTGGATAAGAGCGGTACTTCAGTTTCCATAACAACAACGCCGCGCACGGGCATGAATACCGACCTAGCCGTCGTCGGGGCGACCTACGGCGTCATCAAGGCAACATTCTCCGGCGATCCCCCGCACTGGTCGGATGACGGGACATAACGTTCGGCGCGTGCCTGGTCGAAATGTGGTGCTTGCATATCAAGAGAAACATCCTGTTGAGGTGGAAAATTCAGCGGCGCGGTGGTGGATAAAGGACAGGTAGTCCATTTGTAAATTGCAAGTCATGAGAGGTATTTTTTTCATCTCATGGCGCTCTATACTCTTGAGTTTTTGTATATCAAGCGATCTTAAAAGGACTTCAAGTGCAAATCAGATATTTCTTGCAATTTATTCTTGTGCATGCATAGATAGAAGAACTGAATCAATAATACCACTTTTAAATTATTTTCCGGCGGGCGGCGTTCGTCGGGCTGGGCGATCCTGCGTCTCGCCAGCGGGCATCACGGGACTGAGCAGGATGCGAGGGAGGTTGATATGGCGGAAATCCAACTCGTCCTCTTCAGCCAGACCGGCGTCGAGAGCGCTACGCAATACACCTTCGAGCTTGTCGGATTGGGTGTATTTCTTGAAACCGGCGGCCTGAGACTTTCTGGTCTCACGACGGCGGTGAAGTCGGCGATGACGACGTCGGTCACGACCGTCCAGTTGGAGTTGGACGACAAGCAGCCTCTATCGCTCTACATACCCGCCAATCTCCTGGTTTTGGACGGTGAGCGTTACCGCTTCCGCAAGGGCGACGAATTCGCGGACAAAGACGAATGGGCAGCGTTGAAAGACCGTGTACGCCGGCGGCTGGCGAGCCCGATCGAGGCCAACGTTGGCGCCGGCAGCGCCACAGGTTTGTTCGGCGTCAAGGCCATCGGCGAAGCTGAGCTCAAAGCGCGGATTTTCCTCAATCCGGCCCTTGTTGATGGCGTTATCAATGACCAGGATTGGGTGCTTCGGGCGGAAGCATCCGCCGACGTCAGCCTCACTTACCTCAACGTCAACGCGAAAGGGCTGGATCTCACGGGGCGGTTGCTCGCGACAGTATTGGTGAGGAAAGCAGCATTCAAAGACTGGGTCGCCTGGGACGAGATCGGCTTCGACATGCCGTATCTACCGGGTTTCAACCTGAGGCTGCCCAAGATTGCATTCGGCACCTCGTGGCTGGACGGCGCCATTCTGCATCTGCCATCGGTCGACCTCGACTTCCTGGATGCGCCGTCGCTGTTTTGCCTCGCCTTGCCTCCTTTTGTGGACAAACTCGACTTCAAATGGGCGCCTGCGCCCAAGCTCGCGGTCACGTTCGTCAATGGCACACTGCTGCTCTCAACCTCCGTTGCCGGCGCTGGGACGTTCAACGTGGACGGTCAAGCCTGGGTGAATGTCACCAACGTCAGCCTCAGCCTCGCCGACGCGAAATTCACCCTGACCAGCGAGCTCGATTGCAAAACGCCTCCGATCAGCGTTCCCGATAAGGAATTCAGCCCTCCCTTGTCGCCGTTCACAATCCGGTTGGCTGGCAGCACCCTCACACCCAGTTTCAACAACATCGACATCGGTGGCGGCGAGGTTCTGGCCAATGCCAGCCTCTCGATCAACTTCAAGGGCGACAGGGTCGTCGTCGCGGCCAAGGAGGATCCCTCGATCCTGATCGCCTTCGCAATCGAGGTCGACGTCAGCTATGACCCCGGTTCGCGGAAAACCAAGGCGACGCTCAAGGCGCTCAGCATCGTCGAGCCTTATCCGATCGAGCTGATCAGGCTGACCGGCGACGTGCTCGGCGAATTGATCCGGTTGATCGCCGCTGTTCCTGTGCCTAAGCCCACCGCGTCAAAGCCGCAGATGGACGGCTTTTTCGCCCTTTTGGAGCGCATCGGCCAGTTGTTGGCGACCGCCGGGAAGTGGCTTGCCAAGCAGGCTGGCAATGCCGCAGAGGCGCTTGCTGGACTAGTCGAGGCGGTTTTCGACGGGCTGATGCAACTGGGGCGCAAGCTCGCGCAGCTCGGGGGCGACGCGGTCAGCCACATCGCTGTCGAGGTTCGGCTTGATCCCAAGACATATCAGCTGCGCCAGATCGTTGTCATGCCGGCCGGCAAGGACGCCGATCTGCTAACAAAGACGCTGTCGCTCAGCGCTCTGGGCTTCGATTTCGACCTCGATGCGGCCCTGAGGCCCTCTCTGATCATTGACCTTGGCCCCTCAAGCTGGGTCGGCCTGGTGATCCAGCCGACCGCCGACAGCCACGCCGTGCTTGGCACCGATCTGTGGCTGGACAAGGAGACGACACCTCAGCAGGCGATGGGGAGCACCGATGAAACAGGTAAGGAGCATGGGCAGAGGCTGATCCAGCTCAAGGCCAGTCCATCTACTGAGGCGAGCGGGAACAGGGTTCAGGAGATTGTCGTTGCAGCGGTTCAGCGCGGGCGGCCGCGTTTTTTTCAAACCTTCGAGGACGGCAAGAATTTCACGGAGCTCCTCGACTTCAAGGACGGCAATGTTGCTGCGTCGCTGCGCGAAACCGGTGTTCTGAAGGACGCCGGCGTGCGGTTGACCACTCCGGCTGGACAGACCGTCGTCGGAAACCCGGTTATCGATATCACCTTCGAAGCCCAGGCGTTCAAAAACCGCTTACTGTCATTGCTGACCAGCGCAAATCCCGCAGCACAGAAAAGCGATTTCCTCGACAAACTGAAACAGAAGGTCGAGGTCACTGGTGTCAGCTACAAAGCGGGCTCGGATCGTTTCTCGATCGAGGTCAAGCTCGAGGTCACGGTCCACATCGACGATAATTTCGCACCGCAGACGGACCTGATCATTTCAGCCTCCCTGCGTGACCTGTCGATGAGGATTACCGGCGGCGACAAGATCTATATCAACAGCAAGCCGGGCCAGCAGACGGCAAGTTACCAACCGCTGGGACTGGACCTCACCATTCTACCGATAGATCCCACAAAGGATCCCTACAAACAGTTCTTCATCGATCTGTCTCGGGGCGGAGAAAGCCTCGGCCTAGCTGACGAAGCCAAGGCGTTGCTTTCCTATGGCAAGGTGTCGAGCGCGGGCAAGGGCTTGCAATTCGACGTCTCGACATTTCGCATCGGTCGCTCTGGCTTCGATTTGGAGGCGGCGATCCTGCCCGAACCTGTCAGGCTCGGTGGTGTCGATATGCCCTTCCGCTTCACATCCGGCCAAGTGACGATCAAGGGATCGAAATTCGGTGGTGGGGCCTTGACCGGCACCGGCCAGTTGCCGCAGGCGCTCGTGGGCGAAGCCAACGCGACCGTTGCGCTTCAGCTTGGGGCTGGCGGCGATGGCGACGTCATCGTCAAAGGGGCGACGGCAAGGCTGGACAAGGCCGGCGACCCGATCCGCTGCAACGCAACCCGCTTCGAACTGACAATCACCGAATTGGGCTTCGACTTCGTCAATGCCGGCAGCTACCATTTCTATTTCCTGCTGACCGGCTCCGCCGTCTTCAAGCCCGGCAATTCCGAATATACGAGTGGACTTCTCAAGAACTTCAAGGACATCACTATCAAGCTCGACAAGGCGCCTCTGGCGGCTGACCCGCGCGTGCTAATGAGCGCCATCTCTTTCCAGGTAAAGGTAGACCCGCCTAAGAAAATATCGCTCTTCGATGTCTTCGACTTTGAACTGCGCGGCTTCGGCTATCATCCCGCCGTGCCGAAGTTCGACGGCGCGCCGGGGATGTCAGTTTCCGGCCAGGCGAGGCTCACGCCATTCGACAAGGATGGTCTGGGTGTCGAGTTTCATTCAATGTTGATCGGTCTGCCGATAGAGGGCTCCGCGATGCCGCGGGTGCGCTTCGACGGGCTGACTGTCGGGCTCAAGACCGGCGCCGTCAATGTCGAGGCGACCGCGATTGCCGTCGATGGTTCGATGCCAGACCTTTACGATCCCGGCGTGCTGCCGAAGGACGTCACGGCGCAAGGGTTCCTGGCCTCCGGTAAACTCGACATCGATGGCTGGGCTTCGATGTCAGGCGCCATGGGCTTTCTCGAGCTGCGTAAAAAGAACGATCCCTCTTCGAGGCCAAAGTACTCTTTCTTCATTTACGGACAGGAGGAAAAACTAGCCGAACCGATCGACACGCCGGTCGGCCAGATCTATCTGCGCGAGTTCGGCTTCGGCTTCGGATACAAATACACGCTCGCCGGCATTGCGCAGGCCGAGACGGCGACGTCGCCGCAACAGCTGACCCAGATGCTCGATGACGTATCGAAGTACCAGGGAAACCTGGCTACCTTCAAGGCGTGGCAACCCACCTATGAGAATGACGGCCTGACGCTCGCGTTGCGCGGGATGTTTGCACTATCGGCGGCTACACAGGGTTCGGCGGAATACAGGCCGAAGGAAGAAGCTGGCCTGCCCAATCCTCTGCTGTTCGATATCGTCGCCGCCTTTCGCACCGACTTCACTTTCCTCATCAATCTGCGCGCCTGGTTGAGCGTCAACTACAACGACTGGGTTTCTTCCGGCCTCAATGAGAGCTGGAAGTCGATGCCCACCATGCGCGGCTATCTGTATTTTTCGGTGCCACGCAAGGAGTTCCTTGGCCGCTTCATCGCAGACGGATCGGGATATGTTGGCGAGCACCCGAAACTGCCGGAACAATTGGTCAAGGCGATCAGGGCGACGAAGTTCTCGGCCACGCTTTATATCAGACCCGGCCTATTCCATGCTGAACTCGGTTGGCCCTACGAACTTAGCTTCACGCTTGGAGCGCCGAACGACAAGTTCTACCTCGACCTCAAGGGCGGGTTGATCCACCGCATCGAGGATCTTTCCGTGCTGAACGGCATCGCCTTCAAAGCGCAAGGCTCCGTCTACCTGGAGGGTAGGGTAGGAGGCAGCAGCCTCGGGGCTGCAGCCGTGGCCCGCGCCAACTTTGCCATCGAGGCGCGGGTGCTTTCATATCTATCCCTCAAGGACATCGGCGACTCATTCTACTATGGCTATATGCGCATCGACGTTTCGGTTGGGGTCGGCGTCGAGGTCTGGCTCAGTTTCTCGGTGTTTGGCGGCCGCATTACCCTCTCGGCGAGCTTCTCGCTCACTCTTGCCGTCTCAATCGCGCTGGAGGCGGTGATCGGACCGTCGCTGCTTGGCGGGCGGGCGGATGTATCGATCGGCGTGCGCGCCTTCGGCCGCTCGCTCTCGGTGCGCATCGCACTATCCTTCAACAACGACAAACTGGCGATTGCCAGGGCCAAAGTCGCCCGCTTCATGGACATGGGGCTGGCCGCGCCGATACCCGATAAAACCCGAGACGGACAAAGGATCGAAAAGAACCCGCAACCTGATCCGCCCCGTGGTGAAACCGCAGGGCAGGGCGACGCCGCCATCGAAGATCAAATCGGCGCCGAGCCGCTGCCGCCAGTCGCCCAAGACCAGTTCGCCAAGGGCAGGCCGATCGGTCCATCAGATTTCTGGGCGATCCTCTATCCGACCCGCGAGCCGACCTTCTCCGCTGATCTTGCAGGCGATGGTGACGACGTTGGCGAATGGTTCGTCATGCTGCTGCTGCCGCGCGACCACACCAGGATAGGTCCGGATCCGGAAATCACAACGCCGGAAGAGAAAGCGCGCGAAAACGCGCGCGCGACGTTCTACGCTTCGCCGAGAACGCCTGTGAAAGGCTTCGACGCCCCAGGTCACAAGTTGATCTTCAACGCTGACATTCCGACACCCAAGGGCACCCCTCATCTCTATCGCATCCCGGTAAACACCGGCATCACCGACGGCGATATCGCAGCCAACGGCGAATATACGAGCTACTACACGCAGCTTGGCACGGTCGTGGCGCGCGAAGAGGGAGGAGGTCGGGAGCTTCCGCTCGGAAAACTGCTGCAGTCGCTGTTTGCCGGCAAGCCGGACGAGGCCAGCTATGGCGGCGACTTGACCGAGCCCGCTGTCCGCAGCGTTGACGTTTCGTTGACAGCCATAGATCCCGACGCCAAGGCTTCCGCCAGCCAACTTGACAAAGCTGGACGTAGCCGTTCCAACCTTTCCGGCTACCAGAGGCGCGAGGCGGAGATCGAGGATACACGCTCGGCTGTCCTGTCTTCTCTGACAGAGACCGCGGCCTCACTTGCTGCGACCGGTGCGGACGCAAATGGTGTCTGGCCGGACCGGCTGTCACAGATCGATGCCCGCGACTTTGGCCTGACCTTCATCGTCAACCGGTCCGCGCTCGGCATGTTGTTTGATCTCGAAAGCGCCGCCATCACGCCGCCGGCGGCGCGGTTTGTCATCGTCAAGAGCGATGTCGCCTCGGGCGGCGGCTATGACCACAATGGCCGTGTTGCCTTGTTCAACCCCCCGGCCCGCATGTTCCGCGAGGCGCAGCCGAAGTTCACCCCGACGAGCACGATCGATGCCCAAGGCATCAAGCTGAATTGGGACCTGGAGCCGGCCTGGGGCGCCTCGCAGGGTGCCTATGACGACCCCGAATTCCACCTCAAGCATTACCGTATAAGACGCACGGTGCGCGGCATCCCGGGCAAGGAATTTCGCGCCGATTTCCTGGTCAAGGCAGGGTCCGCCATCAAGTACCAGATCGGCATCGATGAAAGTGGTGAGACGACCACCAAGGTCAGCTTCCTGCGTCCCGATTTTCAGTTCGTTGACAGCTTGCGCATACAGGACGACGGCTCGGCTGCAAGCACAGCCGAAACCATTCCGGACCTGCTGCGAAAGCTGCTGCTCGGCGAAGCGACAGCCATTGAGTGGGGGAAGGAGTATCTGGGAGTCAAGGACGTCGACGTGACACGCGTCATCAATCTTCTCTACGAGGTCGTGCCGGTCGACAATGCGGGCACTTCGGACTTCGGGCTGGCCTATGTCGTCGATGGCTTTGGACTCGTTGACACGGCGCCGATTTCACCTAGCGAAGTCACGCTACAGGTCTCCTATCCCGCCATGCCAAGCCATATTGCGGCGCCCGGTGGAGCCACAGCCGCTCCTTCGGCGAAGCTTTGCTTCCTGCTCAAGCCAGGCATGAAACAGGAGAAGCAGGGCCAGGAGATAGTGCTGCGCCCTCAATCGCCAGATGAGGTCGTCTATCTTCTGCGCATTGCGCCACAGCCGATCGCGCCCTCTGGCGGTTACGGCTCGGATGCGGTCGACGAGGCGCGGCGGCAGCCCGACCAGGACGCCATCAACCGGCTCAGTCCAACAGAGATCCAGCAATTCTACCTGCAGATGAAAGAGGTAAAGCGGAGCGAGGATTATGCGCTAGTCGCGGAATATCTTGAAGGGGGCAAGGAAGAGCCGGTCATCCGATACTTTGCCGCAACGGCCTATCGTGCTCCTGAAGGGCCAACTGAACTGCCGAAAAAGACCGACAGCGTTTCGGCGCTTGGCGATCTCGCCAAGGCCATCAATGCCGTCAATGCGCAGGCGCCCGATCGCTTGGGATACAGGCTTTTCCTGGCCTCTGTTGATCTGCGGGAGGCGGGATCGAACAAAATCGCCGTCGATCCCGCGGTGCGTGGCGAGTGGAGAACCGCCGCCTTCAACATTGCGATTGCCGGGAGCGACGAGACGACCGCCATCAGTTCGGTCGTTGAGGTTCTAGAACAGCCGGTTCACTACGAGTTCAAGGCTCTCCAGCGCAGCGACATGCGGGCCGAGAGCGGCCGTCTGATCATTATCCACCCCGGCGTCGCATCGACGATTGGCAAGATCGGGTATGCCGGCGTGCGTGATGCGGCGCGTCGCACCGCCGCGCGGCTGGAGTGGAACGCCAATCCCGCTTCTCTGGCGCTGACCATCGGCGCTGCCGGCGTCGACAACCGCACGATCGGCGGCTTCGATCTGTTCTGCGTCGATCCCGACGCATTGCCAGGACGCGATGAGACGGTCGTTGGAGAGGTGGTCTCGGCAGCCCGTCGCATGGGTCGCGTGGCGCTGCTTCCGGCCGAGATGGATGGGCTCGACCCGTCCGGCTTCGGCGATTTCGGTCGTATCGAGAGCGCCTACCCAAGCGAGACCTTGCGCCTGCTCCACGGCGAGAAGATGAAGGGCGCCAGCGGCCTGTCGAAGGCTGGCTGGTACTCGGGCGCCGATACAACGGCGATATTCCCGGAGCCAGCCATCCGGCGTTCAATCATGCCCGATCCCGATGAAGGCCTCATCGCAGCACTCTTTGCCGGCGGCAAGCCGGATGTGATCAGGGTATCGATTCCGTCCTGGCTGGCCGATGATCGCAAAATACCAGCACTTGATGGCTGGACGATATCCATCGGCGGCGCGCTGAAAGACGCAACCGGCTGGGACGAATACACCGACCAGGCGAGCGCGCCTGTGGCGGTCCCCGGCCCTGACCCGCGTGGCTGGAGCGTGTCCTATTCCCTGGCAGAGGGGGGTGCCATGTCGGTGCCAAAGCTTAGGCGCCTTCTGCAGAACCTTCGACTAAGTCCCGGCGACAATCCAGCGCAAGCCGTCGGTCGCGAAAAGGAGGTTCTGGGCTTGAGGATGAGCCAGCCGGACTTCATGTCGTCGATTGGCGTTCTTATAGAAGCATTGCGCGTCGGTCGCGACGGGCAACTGCTGGTCGTTGCGAGCCAGGAACACAGTTTCGACCCGATGCCGGCCACCCATCCCATCCTGGCGGATGCGCTCGCCTTCCTTCAGTACGATAGCCAAGACGACAACGGTCTGAAGAACGCTGACGGCAAAATCTATCGCCGCTTCGCCGTCGCGCCGGACAGCAGCCCCCAAATCACGTCAAAGGATTTCCTCGCTTACCTCGACGAGGTGCCGCCGGAACGCGATCCTTATGGCTGGGGTGCCCTGCGCACCTTGGGCCTTGCCGCAGGGTTCCGGCTCTACGACACCGACACCGGCGACTATGTCCGCTTCGGAACAGGGCTTGAAGGGCTTGAGAAGCGCGTCCAACTGGCGTTCGAGCGCGCACTTGAACGCTACGGTGACGAAGGAGCTCGCGACAACGGCCAGCCATTCTTCGATCTTTTGACGCAGCCCTGGGGCAATGTAAAACTTGAGTGGTTCGACGGTGGCGATTTGAGCGTGTCCAGCGGCGAGGCCGACCAGGTTCGCGAAGAAATGCTAGCAGTTGCGCAGATCGCGCTGCGACCACGTCCCGACCGGCTTCTGCCAGCGAAAATCGCCGATGCCGATGAAGAGACCGCCGTGAAGAATCTGGCTGTCGCGTACTATGCCCTGGTGATTGACGCGAACCAGCCAATCGCGAGCAAGCCCTGGGGCATCACTCAGAGGGACGAAACATTCGAGAACGTGCGTTACGACGTTCTCAGTGTCGTGCGCACGGTGACGACGCAGAAGCCCATGCGGCTAAGCAAGGATGCGTCTTACTTCGAGTTCCACGAGCCTGCGAAAGCCATCGACTGGCCGGAAACCGGTATGCGGCTGATCGCGATCGTGCGGGAGATCAGGATCGCCGCACCAGGTCCGGATGCCCCCCTGCTGGACATCCTGCCCCCGGAAGGCGCGGCAATCGGAACTGACGAACCATGGAAACGGGTCGTGCAGCCGGCAGTTCTCAATGCCCTCGCAGAGTCCGGGGTTCCGGGCGAAGAATTCTGCTTCGGGCGGTTTGAACGCCTGATCGCGGCCGATTGGGGCGATGCTCTGTTCTCCGGGACGGAGAGCAATATCGCTGTTCATCAGGCGCTCGATCGCCTCGCGCACTATGCCGGTCGCCGCTTTGCGCCGCTCGTGTTTCCAGTCAGTTCGGGCGCGGACGAGACCGATGCGAAGCAGTTGCGGTCCGATATGGCCAATCGGTTTGTCGCCTTCTGGGGTCGTTTCCTGGATCATTGCACGCCGGCCTGGGGCAAGGTAGCCTCAGGCGCACTCACACCAGCCCAGCCCCTTTCCGTCTTCCTGTCCCTGGGCACCGTTGCGGATCCCGGTCAGTGGCGGCGCGCGCCCGGTTCGACAGGAACGGTCTCCGTTACTATGGTCGATGCCGACCGCAGGGGTGCGCGACGCAAGTTCGCCATACGTCCTTATGGTCGCTATGAGGCATGGGCAAGCGCGGCGCCTGACAAGCTCGACGTCACGGGAAAAAAGAAGTTCCCCTGGACTGGTCCGACCGATCTTAAGGGAGCGCTTGGGGATGTCGCGGCCGAGGCCATAGGCAGGACCTACTTCGTTGACGTAACGCTGCCGCGGACCGAGCCACTCGAAAAGCCTGTCATCCTGTCATCGGTGACGCATCAGCCCAGCAAGAGCGCGCCGGGGCGAATGGAACTGGTCATCGCTCACAGTTCGGACGTTGTGCTGGCCGAAGCCAACCGGCGCAATGCTGCTCTGCTTGCGCCGCTCGATATCTCTGTCGGGTTCTGGCGCGAGTTCGCCAACATGCCCTGGTTGAGGTCATTGGAGAGCAAGCACGAGCTAACACTACAGCCCATGGATCAACTCGGTACGCTCGACGGGCCGATCGATTCCACAAGCCTGGCGATCACACGCGATACCGCCGATGAGCGTCTGACAGACCTCAGGAAACGCGTTCCCGATGCCTGGCTCGGATCGACGATGATCAGCGCGATGAACCTGCCGTACTTCTTCAGGGTGCACGCGCTGGTCCACGCGACGGCCGGCGTGGTCGTGTCCGAACAGGTGGCAACGACATTCGAGGAAGGGTTCTTCAAACTGGGCTGGCCATACGCCGCAGACGGCTACAAATATCGAGAGCTGTCCAGGCAGCATCGCTACAGCGTAAGCCGAAGACCGACAGAGCCGCCGCCAGAACCGGAGAAAGACCCGGCCAAGCGCATCAGTGAAGTCACAATCGTCACCTTTGACCTTGCCGCTATCCGGTTCGTCGACTGCATGGTAGTCGCTGAGGCTGAGACATGGTTCGGCAAGGATGGCAGCTTATGGTCAACAGCCTTTAAGGCTGTCGCGCACCTTCCAGAACCGTCGGTCAGTTACCGCATTTTGGTCGAGACATCGTTCAAGGTCACCTCCAGCGATGCGGGCAGCAAGGAAGTGCTGGCACGCACGTCCGAGATCGATGTGCTGCCAAATCCGCCAGCTCAGATGACGGCGGACGACCTCTATCTCCTGCAACAGTCAGGCGCTCGGTTTGTGCCCGGCCTCGGCTACGATGAGGAGGGCAATCCGATTGACCCGACCCCGGTCTACACCGCAACGCCTGTGCCGACCGGGAAAGATAAAATAACATGGCGCATTGCTGTCCCGGTCCGTCTGGCGCGAGAGCCGGCGCCAGTCACTCTGACACTCGACATGGGCCTGGCAATGGCGCTTCAAGATGCCCTGAAATTGCTGCCGGCGCCTGTTGCAGGAACCAGTCCAGCTGTCGCCGGCCTGCAGAACTTGCCCGTGGAATGGAGATCGCTGCCAACGGACATGCAGTGGACGGGCCTGATTGATGCCCTCGTGGCACGCTCGGATTGCCCGGAGGCGGTTGGGTTGGCAGGCGCGGCATCACAGCAGACACTCCCCACGCAGGGCGTTCTCATGTTACCGGTACCGCCTGAAGCACTGGAAGATCCAAATGTCGCTGCAGCTCTGAAATCGATCACTGGCGTTGATCCGGCCCCCGCCATGCCCGATCTGCTCGTTCTGCGCAGGCCGCCGACCGACATGGAACTGAACGCTTTCGCAGACAGCGGCGGCAAAGCATCCGGACTTCGCGACAAGGTCTACGATCTCGCAGAAGAGCAGCTTTTTGGACCTGGCCGTCAACCGGCCCTGGCCGCGTCGAAGGGCGCCCAGGTGCTGCCAAGTGACGCTTTCGTTTCCCGCAAGGAGGCCTCGACATGGCTGACCTGAGCATCGACCAATTCCTGTTGGAAGCTGCACCCGACGGCGAGAGGGATCTCGCTCGCATCAACATCGCCGGCGGCGATCAAAAGCCCTTCTACAGCGCACAATTGCGATCGTTCTGGCGCGAGAGCAAAGATGACGCCGGCCAAGTTGTCGACGAGAGTTTCGGCCTGCGCAGCCTGCTCATCGATGCGAGCGCCCGCGACATCATAAAACCCAAAACCACGATGAATCCGCCGACGGTGTTGCGGGTCTATCCACGCTCGCGAGAGTACGGATATAACCCGAAAAAGGGCGAGGGTGTGCGATCAAGGCGCTTCTTTCTGTGGTCTAAAAAGGGTGTGATCGAGGGGCTGCTTCAAGAATCGACTGCAGCCTTCGATCTGATGGTTGTGCCGACCGACCCATGGCCAACCAGCAACGAGGGAGCCAATGTCCGCCTTCCCGCGATGCGACTGGTTGACGGGGTCGCCAGTGTCCAGCTCGATCTCAAGAACGGTGGTCTCGGCAAATTCCTCGCCTATTCCAAGGGCGCCCAAAGCCTTTTCGGCGGCCTCATGATTCAGGTTGCAAAAGGGACGGCCTTCTTGATGCACGCCTTGTTCCGAGCGGCATTGAATTCAAGGGTTGCCTGCCGGATCCGACCCGCGATTTCGGCGGGGCCCCCACAGATCTGATCGAAGGAACCTTCAGGCTCGAATGCGATAGCCGGGGCTCGAACCGCAATACCTGCTGCGCCTGGTTTCCGTAGAGAATCAGGCAGCCATCGATAAGACCGAAGGGCGCATCGCATTGGCGCTGGCCGAGCCTGCCGCGGCCTCGGCGCCCATCGCAATTCGCTACGACAAACGGCCCTGGTGCCTCCACTCTCATGGCCTCTGAAGCAGAGCGCCAACGCTCTCACCCTTGTAAAGACTGACCAGGACTTCGAGATGCGGATCGACGCGTCCGCTATTGACGTGCGCGTCAGGACGCAGGGCATCAGCGGCGATGAGCGGGGTCTCGCCACGATCTTCGTCAAGACCGTGGCCTGGATGCGCATGGCCAAGCCAACCGTGGAACTCACGATAAGCGCGGGCGTGGTTGCGATGAAGCCGCAACCCAGCCCGGGCGACGTCGAGATTACCTTTGACAAGGATGGGAAGGGTGGTTGGACGGCTGCGCTTGCGGACATCACGGATTGCCCCTTTTCCGCGCCGCTCACACCAGTCGTGGAACGGCTGTTGCCAATCTATCAGGCAGGGGGCGGCATAGGTCCTGAAGCAGACGCGGTCCCTTATGTCTTCCTGCCAGTACAGGAAGGTTGGCTGCAGATCGCGGTGCCGGGACCGCTTCCGGATGGACAGGGCGCCGTTGCGAACAATGACGAGACACCGGATTCGGCCATGAGCGGACGCATTTTTGTCTCGCACGAAGGTTCCAATCGTGGCGTCGTCATCGACGACGCCAGTGCAATCGAGCTCAAGATCGACTGGTCCTTCGCAGGAAAGCCCACGCCCAGTCTGATCCAGCTCCGGGCCGGAACGCCAAAAGGCCAACTGCTGGGGATGGTTTATGTTTCCGAGAGCAGCCCTAATGCTCGCGAAGCCTTGCGACGTTTAGCGGAGGGCCAGCTTCGACCCGCGATCTGCCTTTATGGTTTGGCGCCGAGCCCGCCGATCCTTGCATCAGGGGACATTCGACTGGAACCATGACACGGGCGTATTTTCGGCGTCGATCACCAGCGTGCCTGTTCCGCCGGAAGGAATTGACGCCGTGCTCTGCTGGCTGCCACCGGCCGAAAGCGCCTATATTTCGAACTTCGCATTGACCCGCAGGCCCTCGGCGCCTGACCCATCCGTCTCGCGTGGCCTGTTGCCGCGGCGGATCCTTCCCCTAAGAATCCCGTTTTCCAGCTTTCGTCCGATCCAGGAAGCGGATATCTCCCCAAACTGACCGCCCAAACACGGAATGGTTCAGGTTCCTTGCCAAGCCTAAGAACGGCCAACAAGAAGTCGTAACCGACGACGATCGACTGATCCTTCTCACATTACCGGGAACCGAGTTCCGATCCAGCGCAGACTACGGGATCGACAAGGCGATGCTGCGGTTCGATTTGCCGGTTCTGGATGAACTCTTCGCTTGGTCCGACCCACCAAAACAAACCGCATCGTCGCCGACCTTGCCGCCGCATGGGGCGACTACGAGGCCGCCGGCACTTCCCACCGCTTTGCAACCGGAGCAACTGGCGGACAGTTGGCAGGCGAGCCGGAACCGGATGGCGCTGACCCGAACCCAGGACGCCGAAGTGACCGATGGTTTGATGTTGGCAAAAACGTCCCCAGACGATCCACAGCCTCATCGCGCCTTACGACGGTCAGTCAAGGCGGAGGTCCATCCAGATGCCTTGGAGGGATGGGGCGAATACGCACTCGCAACGGTCAAATACTCCAAGGATCGCGCGGCCGAGGGGCTGGGCGGAGACAAGGCGGTGCCGTTCTACATCGACGGTTCGCAATCAAGGTAGGCGACGGCGCGATCGAAGTGGAGGGCTATGCGGCCAACCTGTCAAGCATTCAGTCAGATGAGTGACCGGAAAGGCTTGGGATTCGCGCGGCTTGGCCTGTCATCCCAGATCAGGCGGTATCCGCGGCGCGGCCTATCTCGCTGACGCAAAGAAAGGCGAAAAAAAGCCCATCAAGGTTCGCGACCAGCGCAGAGGTGGCAGTCATCGAGGCCGTGGACCAGAAGAAAGCCTGGTCCTTCGCAACCAAGCTTGGGTTTTTCACCCGCGATCTGCCACTGGAGGGCCATGGTCTTCGACGGGGAGAACAAACTGTCGATCGAAAGCGCCTGCGGCACTGATGGCCAGGCCTTCAATGCGGACCATTTTCCTTATTCGCTTTACGAATGGCGCCTGTTCGAGATCGGGGATGACAGCGGATCCAAACCATATGACATCCGCTGGGGGCCGTTCACGTTCAAGCCGTTGCGCCTGCGCAAGGCCACGTTCGACGGATCAGGCAAGCCAACGGCGCTCGCCATCCTCGGCAGCCTGCGTTTTGATCCGGCAAGGCGATGCCGCCAACACCGACGGTCCATTGGCCAAGACGACGTCTATGCACGCAGCGATCTCTTTACACTAACGCTACAATGGAAAGATGGACATGGTCCTACAGTTGGTCCGGTAGCGAGGTCTCAACTGTCGGAAACGCGCTCAGCTTCGCTTCCACAGAGAGCCAACGGTCAATTTCCAGGCTTCGCTTGGCAATCCCGAAGGAGCATTCTTCAAGTCGGTGGACGACGTTCAGACCATCGTTTGTGTCAACATCGCGAATGACAACCGACCGCCGATTTCACTTTCCGGCTGTTCGGCAATGACTTTGCCATGAAGAATACCGTTGTTCTACCAACGGCTCGGGGTTTTAAGGTCGAACTGCCCGTTGAAATACCGTCTGAGCCGCTTTCGAAAGGGCAACCTGTGTCGTGTTCTATCCGCAGCGCGCGTCCGTGACGATAGACGGAAAAGCCCGCACATTGACCATTGCCGGACAGGTTAGGGTCTATCCACAGCCTGACGGCAAGACGCTGGCCGATGAATGCCTTGTCACGTTGGAAAAGGGCAAGCTGACCTGGCTTGGTCTGGCAGTCCCGTCAAATGACTGGCGATTAACGTCGACCATCAGGCCGGAGTCCTGTCATGGCGTCTGGAAAAGTTGATACCAGGCTGCGATCGCACCTTTTGGATTCCGGGCGAACGGGCTGACATTGTCCCGCGACCTTGATTGCTGGCAGCACCAGTTGCAGCCGCCCCTGCATCCAGCTCCCCAGCTCGACATGTCATCGGTGTGGATGGAGAGTTCGCGCCGTCGATGCCAAGCAGCCCGAGCACGTAATGGAGCATGTGCTCCTCGCCCCAACGGACGATCAACGTAAGCACAGCCTCCACATCTCTTGGGAAAAACTCGCCAAAAACACCCGATTCAGTGGCCGGTTCGATCCCAGTTTCAGACGCCAGGGAAAAGCAGTCCGGATGCATGGCTGAGACCGGATGATGCCGATCAGACTGTTCTAAGCCGCGAGCTTCATATCGCGGCAGCAACGATTGAGGCTCGAACATCAGGTGCGTTTCGTCTTGAAGCGGCACCGCATCGACGGCGATCGGCTGGCATCGATCGCCGCCTCGCCACAGTCCCAACCGGTGCGCCTGCTGTCGTCGCCGCGCATACGCTGGGACCGGAGGGAGCACAGGCGCAATGGACCACACTTGACCATGTCGTCATCACCACCGCGAAGCTTACGGCCGCCGCAAAGAATCCAAAACTTCGGCCCCGCTCGACAGCAAGGACAAGTACCGGGGGAAGAAAGTGGACGTTGAGAACGGGCGGCGACCTTCCCGACGGCGCTCTCGGCTTTTTCGACGATTTCCTCATCGAGCAATGGTGGTCAAGAGGCGACGATGCGCCAATCTTCATAGGCGGGGCGGTTGCGCAATTCCCCGATGGGGAGGCGAACGCTATACTGCTGTCGTGCCATGGGCCGACCTGTCACTGGCAAAGTCGCCCATAGGTGCAAAGCCGCTCAACCCAAGCCGGCGTCTGGCAAGTTGCAAGCGTCGATCATGGCCCTCAACGCCACAGAAACAACCGGACCGATCACCAATGTCACGATAGGAAGCCTGGCAGAAGGTAGTGCAATCGACACTGCGTTCGTTCTGGCCGATTGGCATCGGAAGGCTTGAGGCGACCGCGGGCCCCTGAGGTCATTCCTGTAGAGCAAGCCTATTTGTGAAAACGCAAAAGCAAGGCAGGCTTGCTCTTGAACCGGCGGACCTGGAAGCGGCCGCCCTTCTTTCTACGAGCGATTTTGCCATCGCTGCGCGCGTCGGGACCTCGATAAGTTTGCCGCCGATCGTACGGTCATTGACTGGAAGGCATCGACATTGCAGGGCGGACGCTTTCTTGCAGCAGGGAGCGTGATCCGCAGGCCCGCGACACCCCCGTTCGGGTCCCATCCGCCCCGACACGACCGGGTTTGTCGGCTGATTCACAGGTTGCGGTGTTTGCAGATCTAATCGTCCTGTCGCGCAGCCGGGCAACCAGCTTGGCAATATCGGCGTGTCGTCGCTGGCGCCGCAGATGATCTTTCCGACAAGGTCATGCGCGATGAGCGGGGAGGCGCGCTCAATGTCGACACCAACGCCCTGATCGCGATACGGGTGACGTCATGCTCCGGCGCGCTGCCGGGCGTTGCCTGGCGGCGAATTTCCCGACCCCTGGCGGCCCTGGTGAAGGAGCCGCCTCACCCCGGCCCAAAGCGATGTCGGTCCTCCGCCGCGCTCGGATGGCCGACGGGGGAAGGACGCAATGGCTTGCAAAACTGGGCCGGCACTGGGCGACGAGTTGCCGCTGCTCGGTCACGACTCAGGCTTTGCAGGAGACGTTTCCAGATATTCGGAATGGCCAGCCTTTGCGCCAGCCTCTTCCGACGCATCTTGATGTCGACGGAACAGCCTTTGGTCGACCCAGCAGGTCTTTATCTGACGTTCGCCAACCAGATAGCCTACGATCGCGGCGCTGCGCGCAAATTCGGCTTTGACGGTCCGGCCGCGCGACACCTGCTGCCTTCAGTCGCGCGTCGGCGCGCACCTTTGTCGAAAGCCACAGAGGCGGTGCTGGAAACGGTACTTCATGCGGCGGCGCCGCAGCAAGCGGACGCGATCGTGGCCGCCAAGGCAGATGAGAAACCGCAACATAAGCAGGTGGCGGCCATATTGCCGCCCGTCATCGAGCGAGGGACAGTGGGCCGCAGGCCCGGCGTGATTGACGTTTCGGTCGCTTCCCTGACAGTGCCCGCGGACGAGGCAGCCTTCGACGAGGGACAGGTGCAGTTCGGCCGGCCGGCGAACTCCGGCCCGGTGGTTGCACATCAGCTGCGCACCCCGCGTTCTCCGGTTCTCCCGGCCGATCTTATGCCATGGGATGAGAGTGGGAAACCGCCAAGCCTAGCGGAGATGGAGCGCGTCACGTTCGGCCTTCGCCGCCGCACCTATGTGTCGCTGGCCGATTTCGATGAAACGGCTGGCCGGCTTGCACTCTTCCTGGGGTTGGACGGACTGGCCGATGCGGCTCGGTTCGAGTTCTCGTCCCCACACGCCCATCGACACGACCGCGCTCTGTTCACCCTAAAGGGCGGGGCCACGATTAGCGCCAGCTGGAATGGACTGGCGGCGATCGCGATCGAGGTAGAATCGCGCCCGGAAGGCGCCGGCGTTGAACCGACGTTGACGGCCTCAGGCCGGATCGAGATCGGCTCGCTGTCGTTTCCGGTTCAACTATCAGCAGACAAGAATGGGCCTTTCGCGTCGTTGCTCGACTTGAGGCTTGCGACCTCGATAGTCTACGCCAAACTTCAAGAGGGACTTGGCGATGTCCAGATAGCGCTGCGCGAAGCCAATGCCGACACGCATCTGCGACTGGTGGTCGACCTCAAGGCCAAGAACGATGGGGGCGGCGGCCAGCCTCCCGGTGACCTCCCGGATGGCCCACGATGGCAGATCTTGCTTCCGCTCCTGCTTGATCCCGGTGCGCGTCGGGTGCTGCCGGTGTGGTCGAAGACGGTTCTGTTCGGCGATCCGTCCTATGACCGCCAGCTTGCCAGCCCGACCGCCAGCGACGCAATCGGCGGCGCAGGCTCGTTCATGCTGGCTGCGGATCGCGTGGCCTATGACCTGGGATCGACCCTCTATTTCGCCGCAGGGCTGACTGCCACTGATAGCGGTGAGTTTGTCAAAGACAATGGCAAGTACGAGATCAGTTTCTCAAGACTGCCGCCGCGCACTCCGGGGGGCGACCAGCCACCTCCGGAGCCGCTGGTGCTTCAGGGGATCGCGCCCAACAGTAACGGCCGCTACAGCCTGACCAATGCGGTGGTCTTTGAGGCGGCTCTTGCGAATCTTGTCTCGCCCAGCCTGGCGGAGGGCGCCTTGGGTAGACGTTGTCCGCTGGCGCCCGGCGATCGGCTGCAACTCGTGGCCGGCAAGGCGGTCGTCCAGGTCGATATTGTAGCTGAACCAGTGATCGCGCCACCGCCGTCGGTCTTCTCCGTCGTCGAAACATCGAAAAAAGGCGTCGTACGCGTGCGCCTGCATGCAGCCGCGCCGCTGCCGCAGAAAATCGAGTTTCCTGGACTGCTTCGGGATCTGGCGCTCGGCCACGTCAGGCGACGGGCGCTCTTTGTCTGGTGCTATGCTCTTGGCGGCGCCGAACCGAAGGATGCCCGCACCGACCTGCTGAAATTCGATCGGTCAGGGGGTGCGCAACTCAACGATTTGTGACGGGGCGAGCTTTCCCGTCGCGGTCAACAAACGGAGGCGGAGGCATTATGATTGCTGGTGATGTTCGATTTGGGCAGGTTAAGCGAAGCATATCGCCAAGAAGCTGGGTTCGCATACCAAGATCAACCGCTCTATTCGCATGAGGCAGGCAGAGTAATGGAATCGACTTGCGATGCGCTTTGAACGGTTACATCGCGGTTCTGCTTGACGATACCGAAGGACCAACAAGCGACCTCCGACGCGAGGCTCTTCAATCGGACGGTCATGCGCGGCGGACAGAGCCGGTCGACGCGGGATGTGCTATCTAATGGGAGCCCAGGAAATGATAGATTGGCCAGACTGGATATCCGCTGCGGGTGGCCTGCTGGGCGGCCTGGGCACGGCGGGCGGCGTCATCTATGCGGCCAGGCAAATACAGCTTGGCAGGCACGAACAACAACGAGACGAACAGTGGCGCAGAACCGAATTCGCGCGTGGTCTGATCGACCGACTCTCGTCTGATGACGAATTGGTCTTTTGTACACGTGCTCTTGAATGGGGTGTCGGGCCTCTAATCATCCCGGAAAAATATCGGATCCTATTCACTCCGCCCTGTAGCACATTCGAGCATAGTCAGAGCAACATGTCCGCGGCATTGAAAGCTGATCTTGGTGCGAGTTGGAGAACGCCAGAGGCGCTCACCTATCGCTACTGCTTTGACACGTTCTTTTCTTATTTAGAGGTAATCAGCCATCACCTAAAAGTCGAAAATGTGCAAAGAGCACAGTTGGTCGGCTTGGATTACTATCTGCGGCTCGTCCGCGAACCCCCTTATCTGGATTGGAGCCGGACGCATCCGTTCTTGCCGTTTCTAGATCGATACTATCCCGGCCTTAGAAGTTTCATTTGGCATTGCGTTGAGATGGAAACCGGCTCCTAAAAGTTGTCCGGGCAACAGCCCGCGCCCAACAAGCTGAGGTGGCGATCGGTGGTCGGCGAGCCAACTTGCGTAGTCGGTTTTGGAATGTAAGCTTGATTGACTTGATAATACATCTCAAAGTCAACGGATTTGCGTAGTGGCAGAAGATGCCAAGCTCGTAGCAGGCGAGAAAGGACTTGGAGTCTGAAAAGCAGGGCATATCGATCTGGAAAGATGTCGAATGAGGAAAATGAGCGGTCGTCATCCCGTCTAGCTTATTATCCAATGGCTCGCTTATCACCTGTGCTTGTATTTGCGAACACACTTCAGATACGACACTAGACTGCTGCATGCCGAAAATATTACTATGTGCTCAGAAAAGTAGCACTTTGACCGTATTTCTTGGGGAGATAGATGAAAAGGATTGTTGCTACAGTCATTTGCGCAGTCGTTATGTTGGGCGCAGTTATTTATGGCGCCTTGCTTGCCACAGGGGCGATTTCGCAAGTCGCAGCCAGTCATCTTGCCGAGGAGGCAGAAAAGAGGGCTGTCGCTGCCGAAATGGCAGTCGGTGAAGAAGGGTCGACTCCGAAAGAGTGGCCACTTCGAGTATTTTTGTCGACGTCAGCAGTTAGCAAGTACGCTTCAACGTTAAAAGGAGCGAAGGTCGTTTTCCCAGTCGGTAAGAACGATGGAACTGGCCACGTGGACGGGTATGTCGAAGCGTCCATTGTTGACGTCAGCCTTGTACCTGACGACGCCAGACTTCGACTTCGGTTAGTTACAGACGTGAGCTATTTGGCCGACAAGGAGAACCCGTGGTGGGCAAGCGCCACAGCCAAAGCAACGATAGAAGCCTTAGCACTCCCTCAAGGCGCCGCGGCCGATGAAAATGGCAAGCACGGAACGCGCTTCCAGATCATTCCGGACTCAATAAGAGTCCAGGTTGGCTGGTTCGATTGGGGAGCAAAGGAGGTCGCAGCGCGGCTAGTGGCAAATCTGACAACGATTGGCCTTGGCGATCAACTCTCCTTCTTGATCGACCCGCTTCCCTTCAACCCAGAGGTCGATCTTTCAAAACCGTCGATAAGTGAAAAGGGCCTCGGGGGCGGTGGCAGTACGCAGATTGCCACCACTATCCATCGCGATCCAGTGTCGTTGGGAGCGAAAATCGATCAGTGGCTTATTACGCGTTCCGGTGTCTGGCTCCTTGGAGGAAAACCGCCAGCAACCCCCGTGGCTAACCTACCAGGGAGCCTAGATGCTCAGCGGGCATTGTTGGCCGGAAAACTTGGTCCGTTCGTAACCTCAGATACTGAATTGGTTGTGGCCATCGACAAAAGCGTTATCGTCGGGTTTGCGGAGAAGATCCTTGGGGATGCTATCGAGGTTTCGGCGGCCACTCAGAACACAAACGGGAACATTACAAACGCGCAGTTGAAAGATGACACTTTGGGCACCTACGGCGTCGTGGCGCGACCAACGGCTGATCCGTTCGGAACGGTATTGGCCGTTGTGAAAAAGAGGCAGGTCGCATGGACTAAGGACGGTTTGTCTATCGACGCAGATGTTACGGCGAAAGCGGACGTCAAGGTCAATGTTCATTTCGACACTGGAATAGGCGGTGGTATCGGAAAGGACGTGGATCTCCATGCTGATGCCGAAGCGCCGCTGCATGCGACCGGCAAACTTCAAGAGGTGACGGTAGGCGCGGTAAAAGCGGTAACGTTTCAGCCGGTCTTAGATTGCGCGCCTCTCACTTTGGAGCTTCAGGGCGCTCCTGACACCGCCATCACGGACATCTATTTCCAGACGTCACCGGCACATCTGCAGGTCGTGAATGCAATTGGTGGCGGCGCACTGGCGCCAGCACTTCTTGTCTCTGACTTACCTGAAATCTTACCGACTGGAGACCGAATTGCGGCCGATGGTAGCATCGTCGAGAAAGACCCAGACCGTACTATTGTGGTCTTTCCGTCAAAGTACCTGTCAGTGTCCTTTTCTACGCAGGGATCGGCGACGAGTGAAGACGGCGTTACCGTAAAAGCGAACGTCTCTGTCACTCGGCGAGATGACCCGCCGACGCAGAAAGATACCGACAGCGCTCGAAAACTACGAGCAGACTTGAAAGACGCAGTACCAAAATTGGAATGCTCAAAGGAAGTTAAGGTGACGCTCGACGTCGGCGGCATTCGAGTGCTCGACATAATGCGGGTGGCAGCCGCCGTCCAGCGCGAACTAAAGGCGCAACAGCAGATAGCAGAACACGTGTGGAAGGGGTTACAACCGCCGATCCGAGGATTACCGCCGAGAACCTGAAAGCAATTGGCAACATTGTCGTCACCAATGCCATCGCCAATGCAGATGACGCTCGACAGATGCTGGTAAGCACAATTTCCGACCTCGGCCAAAAGGCCAAAATTTCGGATTTGGGCTGGGTGGCGCCGCCCGTCGATACAAACACACACGAGACTCCGCTTCCGCACACTTGTGTTACGATGGGAGTTGTTCATCCATGTTAGAGGAACGATCGCCAAGTAAGTTCACGTGCGTCGCTAGGGTACGACCGGCATTATTTCAGAGATCCCATACATCGCAAACGTGTCTGAAACCTCCGGCATACTTAGGTTGAGGTCAGCCGAACCGGTCGGGGTAAGCCAATCTTGGGCATAGGCGAAGTACAGCTCTCTTGAAAAAGAGGCCAAGAAGGCCCAATCCATCGCAACGACTTGGCCCCAGGTCATACAATAGATCCAAGACTGATCGTAGCCGGTGATAGGTACACAATGGCCGCCGGCGCTTTGACTGTCCATGTCGGCGGCGCGCCAAGGGCCGGTCGGATTGCTCCATGCTCTATACGGCAAATCGAGCGCGACGGAGGCCCCACCGAATCCGCAAAGCAGTCGATACAAGCCCGCGCGAGCCATGGCGTGGACGTCCTTGTGCCACTGTCCGTCGCCGGGAGCATAAAGGGAACGGTAGAAGCCACCGAGCTTGTGGCCGGCGAAGCCAGTATCCATGGCAAATTGGAGGCCGGCTCTGACGGTCATGCCGGGATCTGGATCTCCAGGCTTCGCCCAGCCAGTGAATTTGCCGTAAGCGGCAAGAACCTCAGCGTCGCTTATTGTGACCCATTGCTTTTTCGCAGTAAGCGCGAATTTCTGCGCACCTTCTGAAGCGCAGTGCTCTCAGGCATGAAGTGTCCACCAAAATAGGTGGACACCAAATCATGGAAGAAGATGAGCAAAGACTGCGGGTGCGGCTTGTGGGTAGTGACGGACGACGTCGATATGACCCAGCTTCGGTAGATCGTCTTGTTGCAGCCTGTCTTGAACCGGGGGTCTCGGTATCGCGGCTTGCGCTTGAACACGGCGTTAATGTCAATCTCCTGCGGAAATGGATACAGAGGGCCAAGCGGCTTGGTCATCCTGTGCCTGCGGGTCCGGCGTTCGTTCCGGTTCAGGTCGGTCCCGATCGGAGCCTGCCAGTGCAGCGCAGCAGCTTGGATACGAGGATCGAGAGGCTGTCTCCTGCGGCCAAGCTGAGCGCTTCACTACCGAACGGGGTGAGCGTGACGGTGGAATGCAGTGATGTCGATGGGTTGACAGCAATAATAGGAGCGCTGGGTCATGTTCAGACTGGGCGCTGATCTCAAGGTTTACCTGCATCGCGAACCGATCGACTTTCGGGCCGGCATCAACAGCCTTGCGATCCTGATCCAGGAGACGATGGCGCTGGATCCCTTTGCTCCTGCGGTTTTTGCCTTCTGCAATCGCCGGCGCCAACGACCGACATTCTACATACGGTTTTCGATATTCGACGATCGCATATCCGTGGCATCCGCTGTTCGGCTGCAGGGTGCAGGTCTCGCGTTATCGCCGCGGGAAGACCCTGATGTGCATCTATACGGACGAGCGTCCCGATCACCTCTCCCGTGAGCTGCCGAACTGGATGTTCGACGAGAGTTATTGCAGCGGCATGAGGCTTGGATCACCCGAGATCAGCATTGATGGCCTGAATGAATTGGCGGCCGCGTTGGCGTCGTTCGGCGCGACTCAGGCAGGAGGCGCAAGCTCTCGTCCTTCGAGGAAGAAGGAGAAGGGTAATGCGAAACAGGCGACATCAAAATCGCGACCAACTCGTTCTGGAGTTGGAGCGTCAAAATCGCCAGATTCCGGTGGTCAAGAACGTCAAAGGACTGGTGGAAACGCTGGCGGATCTTCTGTTGGAGGCTTTGGGAGCGAGCAAAACGGCGAAGACGGGAGGCGTAGATGAACACGAAGATCACGTCTGACCATCTGGGCCGCGCCGCGATTGTCTATGTCCGCCAGTCAACCATGGCGCAAGTGACGGGCAATCTCGAAAGCCAGCGCCGGCAATATGATCTGGCTGGTGCCGCCGCAACGACCGGGTTTGCATCGGTAACTGTGATCGATGATGACCTTGGACGCTCAGGCTCAGGCAGCGTGGAGCGACCTGGGTTTGAGCGGCTTGTCGCGCTGGTCTGCTCGGGTAACGTAGGTGCGGTCTATTGCATCGAGGCATCGCGTCTGGCGCGCAATGGGCGGGACTGGCATCATCTGATCGATCTGTGCGCGCTCACTGGTACGCTGGTCATCGATCCAGATGGCGCCTTTGATCCAAGGCTTGTCAATGATCGTCTGCTGCTTGGGCTGAAAGGCACGATGTCGGAGTATGAACTGAGTTTGATCCGTCAGCGCGGCATTGCCGCGCGCGATTCCAAGGCGGGACGCGGGGAGTTCCGGTTCATGTTGCCTCCGGGCTTCTGCTGGAGTGAGGCGGGCAAGATCGAGATCGATCCGGACGAACATGTGGCGGAGGCGATCAGGCTTGTCTTTGACAAATTCCGGGAACTGGGAAGTGGGCGACAAGTCTTTTTGTGGCTGCGGTCGGCCGATATCAAAATGCCCGTCGTCTTGCGCAACGTGGAAGTGCGCAAGCTCGTCTGGAAGGCGCCAGCTTATCATAGCGTCATGCAGATCCTCCACAATCCACTCTACGCGGGCGCCTATGTCTTCGGAAGGCGAGCACAACGAACGTTGATCATCGATGGTCGCGCTCGCAAGGCCAACGGGCTGCGCAAGCCCAGGGATGAATGGAGTGTATTGCTGCGCGACAATCATCAAGGTTACATCACATGGCGGGAGTATGAAGAGAACCAGAAGCTTCTGACCGAGAACGCACACATGAAGAGGAATTGTGATCGCAAATCGGCGCGTGGCGGTCGTGCGCTGTTGACGGGACTGATACGATGCGGCCGCTGCGGCCGAATGATGCGTGTCTTCTACGGCGGCGCAAAGGGCAACGCGCATCGCTATCAGTGCCGCGGCGACGACGCTCGTGTGGGTCTCGGGCTTTGCATCGGAATTGGCGGCGTGAGGGTCGATCGTGCCGTGGCCACTCAGATTCTGGAAGCGGTTTCGGATCGCGCTGTCGAAGCGGCGATCTTCGCCTCGGATCAGGTTGAGCGGTCCGCAAGAGATGTTATAGCGGCAATTGAGCGGGACCTTGAAGGCGCACGCTATGAGGCGTCACTGGCCGGACGCAGATACGAGCTGGTCGATCCGGCCAAACGTCATGTCGCCCGCGAACTGGAAGCTCGTTGGAACGATGCACTGGAACGTGTGAGCATGCTTGAGCGCAAGATCGAAGAATTGTCCGCGCTGTCGACAGCACGTCCAGCAATTGATCGTGGCCGGCTTCTACAGCTTGCCCATGACTTACCGACAGCCTGGAATGCACCGTCAACCGATACGCGGACAAAGCAGCGGCTCATCCATATTCTGGTCCAGGAGATCATCTGCGATCTCGACGATACGACCAACCAGGCTGTGCTGCTGATCCATTGGACCGGTGGCCGCCATACTGAGGTACGCGTGGCGCGTGTCAAGACTGGCCGATATCCGAGCGATATGGCCCCGCCCGCCGTAGAGGCACTACGAAAGCTGGGCGGACATTGGCCAGATCGGGAGCTCGCAGTGTCCCTCAATCGGATGCTTTGCAAGACCGGTGATGGTGAGGGTTGGACGGCGGTGCGTGTTCGTGACATGCGCGAGCGGTTGGGCATTCCAGAATATGATCCCACAAAAGCGGGCAGTCCCGTGATTAGCCTGATGAAAGCTGCCGAAAGGCTCGGTATCTGCATCGGATCGGCGAAAAGCCTTGTAAAGAAGGGCATCTTGCCCGCAACGCAAATCTTGCCAGGCTCACAGTGGATGGTTCCGATTGAAGCGCTAACCTCAGAGGCTGTTCTGATAGGGGTGCAGGGTGTGGTCGGGCGACGGCCCAAGATTTATGAAGATTATCAATATGATAAGGTTGTCCGATTGCCCGGACTTTAACAGAGGGATGCATTATGAAACGCGTTGGCGTGACCGGATGAAGCTCCTGTTTTTTGATCGGTCCGGTTTTGTGATGGTCCTGAAGAAATTGACGGAAGACAGGTTCCGTTGGCCCTGCCGGGAGGTTCCGCTCGTTGTGCTGACGACAGAACAGCTCCACTGGATCCTCGACGGCATCGATATCGACGCAATGATCCGCCATCCGGTGCGCCAATATCAGATCGCCGGCTGAGGATCGCGAATTGAGCTGTTGACGCGGAGAAGCGGTTCAGATTCAAAACTAGGATGACTCGAACCGGCGATCCTAGTGTTGCAGAGCTGATGGCGCAGTTGGCGGCCAATGCTGCCGAAATCGCTGCGCTCACAGCCGAGAAGGAAGCGCTCTCGCAGCGGGTCGTCAAGCTGGAAGAAGAGTTGGCACTGGCAAAGCTCCATCGCTTTGCCCCGCGCAGCGAAAAGCACATCGATCGTCTCTTCAACGAGGCCGAAGAGGCTGCGGTCGAGGATGACAGCGAGGCAGGCGATGTTGTCGAACTTCCGGAGACCGGCCTGCCAGCGGTAGAAGGTCAAACGGGAAAGAAGCGTGGACGCAGACCTCTGCCGGAAGACCTGCCACGCGAGCGCGTTGAATATGACCTCCCCGACGATCAGAAGTCTTGTCCCTGCTGCCAGGGTCAGATGCATCGCATGGGGGAGGCTGTTACCGAACAGCTCCATATCGAGGTCAAGGCAAAGGTCCTACAGAATGTGCGGTTCAAGTACGCTTGCCGCCATTGCGACCGCACCGGGATCAACACGCCTGTCGTGATCGCGCCGATGCCGACGCAGCCGCTGCCAGGCAGTATCGCTACCGCCTCGACACTGGCCTTCGCGCTCGTTCACAAATACGTCGATGGCACACCGCTCTACCGCGTGGCGCAAACATTCGAGCGTGCTGGTGTTCCGATCAGCCGCGGCGCTCTCGCTCACTGGGTGATCGGCTCAAGCGAGAAGCATCTGCACCGCATCTATGATGCGCTGAAACTGCGGTTGCGATCGCAGCCTCTCATTCATGGCGATGAGACGACGGTTCAAGTCCTCAAGGAAAAGGACAAAGAGGCCACCAGCACATCGTACATGTGGGCCTATCGCAGCGGCGAGGACAGTGACCAGCCAATCGTACTGCTCGATTATCAGCCCGGCCGCGGCCAGATCCACCCGCAGACCTTCCTTGGTGACTACCGCGGCATATTGGTGAGCGATGGCTACACAGCCTGGCGCACATTGCATGGCGCAACCCATATCGGATGCATGGCTCACTCCAGGCGGCGCTTCGTTGATGCCCTCAAGGCGAGAAAGAATGGCGGCGGCCCGCCGGAGCAAGCTCTCCGGTTCTTCGAGCAGCTCTACCGGATCGAAAGGCAGGCGCGAGAGATAAAGCCCGATGCCGGTGAAACGCAGGCCGATTGCATTCGCCGCTTCCGGCAACAGCACAGCTTGCCTGTCCTGAACGCTCTAAAGACGTGGCTCGATAACATCGCGCCGAAGGTCGTGCCGGATACGAAGCTCGGCGATGCTGTGTCCTACACCCTGAACCAGTGGGATCACCTGACACGCTACACCAGCGACGGCAGGATACCGATCGATAACAACATTCTCGAACGCGACATCAGGGTTTTTGCGACCGGAAGAAAATCGTGGCTGTTCAGCGACACTGCTGACGGAGCCAAGGCCAGCGCAGTGATCTATAGTTTGATGCTGACCTGCCGCGCCTGTGGCGTCGACCCTCTGATCTGGCTGCGGCACGTGCTTACTGAGTTGCCGCAGCGAGACGACTACGCCGACATCGGCGACCTGCTACCGATCAACTTCTCGAAAACCTCCGCCGCCTAACGGAGCCGGATATCGCTACCGATGCGAGGCGGCTCCAGCGGTGCCGCAGCCGTCAATGCGCATCGAAAATCGCGCTTACTTTTCGCATGCCATGATGCGAACTGCACCATGTGAGCGGCGCAGGCGAGCACGCAATCCCCGGCTATGTCGTTCCCGAGCGCAGTCCAGCCGGAGCTGCCAACTGTGAAATCTCTAGTGGCAGGTGCATCAGGCAGGTTTCGAGCATGTGGCGGCCGTTTGGCGACCAATCCGGGAAGCACCGGCTTGGGCTCCTCTCCGGGAATTAGGACTGCACCTAACGGGAGAAGACTAGCTGCATGAGTTCGAAGCGCCGCGCTGGCGGCGAACGCGGTCGCGCCGGCGAGAACCGTACGTCGGTTGAATCTTTTGGGCATGGCGGTGATCCCTCCCAAAACACCACCGTGACATGAATCCCGTGCGGCCACAAGCAGCGCGCCCAGCTGCCGGCCCCGACCGTCATCACCCTAACTCGCTCCATTAAATTTTTGCAGATACAATAAAATCACGCGGCATCCTTCATCCTCTTCCTCAAGAGCATGGCCCGCACGAACTTATCCCATTTTTTCATACCGGCTCGCTTTTCGGGCATGTAGTTCCAGCGGTCGTAATTCTTTGAGCTGACGTCCTGTAGTGCGTGGTTCTGGATGCGATCTCGGATCTCTTTCGAGAGACCAGCCTTGCCAGCCAGCGTCTTGAAGGTCCGCCGAAGATCGCGGTTCGTGGCGTAGGGAATGACCCCGCGATCCCGCTGCCGCCAGACGAAGCTGTAGAGCGTCGCATGGCTGACCGGCTTCGACGGGTCCTTCGCAGAAGGAAAGTACCAGCCGTGCGCATTCGGCTTGATCGACTCGATCAACTCGGCAGCGAGCGATGGGACCGGAACGGCGTGCGGCTGGAGGTTCTTGGTCTTCGACCAGTCGATGATCCTTTCCTTGGCATCCCACTGGTCGACATGCAGGCGGGCGATCTCCTCGACACGCTGACCCGTCAGCATGATGATCTGCACGGCACGCGGATAGGACGGATGCACCGGAGTGTCCGGGCATTCGAGCCAGCGATAGAGCTGCAAGAACTCGTCCTCGCTGAGCCAGCGTGTGCCCTGGACCTTGGGCTCGGTCGGAATGCCCGATGCCGGATTGTAGGGAATGCGGAAGCGGCGAGGGGAGGTGTTGCGATAATCGTTGTCTGACTTCATTCCCCAGCTGTAGGCCGCATGGATGTAGCACCTGACATGATCCGCCATCGATCGGGCACCGCGCTCATAGATCGGCCGGATCAGCTCGACGATCTCTTCGGATTCGATCTCACGCGCCAGGCGATTGCGGCCGAGCGTGTCGGCGATCTTGTTGAGGCCCTTTTCCGTTTCCTTCCAGGACGGTTTGCTCGCCGCTTTCAACGACGCGACATAGCCTTCGAACAGATCGGCGACGGTACCGGGGCGAGTGTCGGTGGCGATCTTGATGCTGCGCCCCTTCTGGATGACGTCGGCGAAGTCGCGCTTAAAGATCTCGCGCGCTTGGGCGAGCGACATCGATGGATAGGCGCCGAGCTTCTTCTTTGTCCGCTTTCCATCGCGCCACTGCTGCGCCATCCAGTCGGCGGTGACACGCTTCGGCATCGGCTTGAGCACAAGGACGAGACGGCCAGTGCCGCGTCCTTCGCCGTCGGCGAGGTTCTCCTGCTTTCGGCTGCTTTCCACGCGCTTCAACGCTTGCCGGATGGCTGAATCGGTGAGGCTCGGCATGGCGTTTCTCCCTCTCGGCAACTGGGATCGGTCGAGAAGAAATAGGGATCGGCGTTCGGGATCTGGAGGCCGTCCGCTACCCCTTCAACAGCCCCCAGTTTGCCAAAGCCGCCCCCTGTACGCAAGGGCTAAAACCAATGATGTTTCAATATGCTTGAGCGTGATCCAACGTGATCGAACCAAGGTAAGTGGGGTGGTTATGGACGAGAATCACGGCTGAGGCGGAGAGCTCCAGCGCGCGTTTGACGACTTCGCGCGGATAGACGGGCGTATGATCGACCGTGCCGAAACCCTGCACCTCATCTGCGATCAAGGCATTGCGCTTGTCGAGAAACAGCAGGCGAAATTGCTCGCGCGCCTCATGCGCCATGGCGGCATGACAATAGTCGATGAGCGCCTTCCAGGAAGAGAGCACCGGCTTGCCGGTCAATTCGCTCTTCAACATCCGCTGCGCGACGCTCGCAATCAGCTTCAGGTCAAGCCCGACCGCATCGCCGACGCCGCTGACCTCGGTCAGCAGGCCGACCGGCGCACCGAACACGCCGCCGAGCGAGCCGAAGCGGGCAAGCAGAGCCTTGGCGATCGGCTTCGTGTCCCGGCGCGGGATCAGCCGGAAGAGCAGCAGCTCGAGGATTTCATAATCGGCCAGCGCCGCGTCGCCGCCGTCGCGAAAGCGATTGCGTAACCGCTCGCGGTGGCCGTGATAATGGGCTTCGGCGTTCGCTGGGGCGGGTTTGGCCGCAGGCGCGGATTTGGTGGCTCGCGAGGCGGGCTTGGCGGCTTGTGGTGCGAAGAATAGTCGCTCGTCCAGAAGCGCGGCCTCTTCCAAAGCCTCCTTATTCCCGCCTCTGTCGAGGGGCATGTCGCCATGTCCGTTGGAAGAAGCGGGACGTTTCGCCATGAACTATCCCTGCAGCGGCGGCAGGCCGGGGCGGTCGAGGCCGCCGGGCGACAGGGTGAAGATCTCGCAGCCCGTCGCGGTGACGCCGACCGTGTGCTCGTACTGCGCCGAGAGCGAACGGTCGCGGGTCACGGCTGTCCAGCCATCGCCGAGCACCTTCACATGTGGCTTGCCGAGATTAATCATCGGCTCGATGGTGAAGATCATGCCTTCGCGCAGCTCCGGGCCGTCATTGACCCGGCCGTAATGCAGGATATTCGGCGAATCGTGGAACAGGCTGCCGACGCCGTGGCCGCAGAAGTCGCGCACGACCGAGCAGCGCTCGCCCTCGGCATAGGTCTGGATCGCTTCGCCGATGGCGCCGGTGCGGGCACCGGGGCGCACGGCGGCGATGCCGCGCATCAGGGATTCGTAGGTAACCTCCAGCAGCCGCTCGGCCGAACGCTTGATTTCGCCGACAGGATACATGCGGCTGGAATCGCCATGCCAGCCGTCGAGCACATAGGTCACGTCGATATTGACGATATCGCTCTCGCGCAGCGGCTTGTCGTTGGGAATGCCGTGGCAGACGACGTGGTTGATCGACGTGCACGAGGATTTCATGTAGCCGCGATAGTTCAGCGTCGCCGGATAAGCGCCGTGATCCATGCCGAATTCGAAAACGAAGCGGTCGATGACATCGGTGGCCACGCCGGGCTTGACGATCGCGGCCAGTTCATCGAGGCAGCGGGCGGTCAACTGGCATGCCTTGCGCATTCCGGCAAAGGCATCCTGCCCGTAGAGGCGGATAGCGCCCGTATTTTTCGCCGGCGCGGTTGCCGCTTCGATGTAATTCACCATGACTAGCCTTCAGCAGAAATCTTTATACTCGTATCTAATGCAGCTATGCCGGGTTCGTCTATCGGGATCAACCCGGCAGGCGCTATTTCCGTCGGCGAAACCCTGCATTTCAGCGCGTATACTTCGACGCCCCGCGCCAAGGCCCGCTCGAATGCCCTGGCATAGACCGGATCGAGATCACCGCAAACCCGGAAGAGATCGCAATCATGTCGCTGGATCACGAATAGCATGACGGCGCGGTAACCGGCCTCTGCCATATCGCCGAGTTCTTCAAGATGCTTGGTGCCGCGGGCCGTCGCCGTATCGGGAAATTCCGCAAGGCCCGGCCGTCGCATGAAATGGACGTTCTTCACCTCGACATAGGTGGTTGTCCGCAAAGGGTCGGTCAAGAGCAGGTCGATGCGGGAATTGCGGCCGTAATTCTGCTCGCGCTTTACGGTCGTATAATCGCCGAGATCGGAAATTTGCCCGAGAGCAATCGCTTCTGCCGCGATCCGGTTCGGCATGGCGGTGTTGACGCCGACGGTCGTGCCGTCCGCCTCGATCAGTTCGAAGACATGACGGTACTTTCGCTTCGCTCCTTCGTGTTCGGAGAGCCAGATGCGCGAGCCCGGCGCCGTCAGGCCGAGCATCGAGCCCGTATTCGGGCAGGAGCCGGTGACGAAGGTTCCGTCCTCCAGTTCGGCATCGAAGAGGAAGCGCTTGTAACGCGAAATCAGGCGGGCAGGGACGAGAGGCGAAGGAAAGAGCATGGCCCCGATCGTCTACGCCCGTTCCATGACGAAGCTGCCGGGTGCTTCTTCAAGCGCATTAAGCGCCTTGCCACCGGGTGGGCGGGCTGCTGCCATGCGATGATCCTGCGAGACGATCCAGGCATGCCAATGCGGCCACCAGGAGCCCGGCGTTTCCTTTGCCTCGGCCAGCCAGTTCTCGTAGTCGCCGCTTGTCGGGCCGCCGGTCCAGAACTGGTATTTATGCTTGTCCGGTGGGTTGACGACGCCGGCGATGTGGCCGGAGCCCGTCACGACGAATTCCACCGGGCCGCCGAAATATTGGCTGCCGACGAAGACGGATTTTGCCGGCGCGATATGATCCTCGCGCGTTGCCAGATTGTAGACCGGGATGCGCACATCCTTCAGCGACAGCGTCTTGCCGTCGAGCGCCATCCTGCCCTGGCTCAAGGCATTGTTGAGATAGCAGTTGCGCAGGTAGAAGGAATGGTTGGCGGCCGCCATGCGCGTGGAATCGGCATTCCAGAACAGGAGGTCGAAGGGTAGCGGATCCTGCCCCTTCAGGTAACTATTGACGAAATAGGGCCAGATCAGTTCGGAGGCGCGCAGCATGTTGAAGGCCGTCGCCATCTTCGAGCCTTCGAGATAGCCGAGCACCTTCATCTGTTCTTCGAGCGCCGCAATCTGCTCTTCGTCGACGAAAACCTTCAGGTCGCCGGCGAAGGTGAAATCGACCTGCGTCGTCAGGAAGGTCACAGTGCGGATGCGCTTGTTCTTTTCCTTGGCGTGGAGCGCGAGCGTGGCGGCGAGCAGCGTGCCGCCGACGCAATATCCCACTGCATTGACCTCCTGCTCGCCCGTCGCCCTTTCGATCGTATCCAGGGCAAAATCGATGCCTTCGCGGGCATAGGAGGTCCAGTCCTTGGCCGCATGGCGCTGATCGGGGTTCACCCAGGAGATGACGAAGACGGTGTGACCCTGCTCCACACACCATTTTATGAAGGATTTCTGCGGGTTGAGATCGAGAATATAGAATTTGTTGATCCAGGGCGGGCAGATCAGCAAGGGGCGCTTCAGCACCTTGTCCGTCGCCGGCTCGTATTGGATGACCTGACAGACATCGCTTTGCGCGATCACCTTGCCCGGCGTCAGCGCCATGTCACGGCCGACGGCGAATTTCGTCATGTCGGTTTGCCGCAGGCGCAGTTCGCCGTGACCGAAGCTGATATCCTCCGCCAGCATCTTCATGCCGCGCACCAGGTTCTCGGCATTGGACGCGATGGTTTCGCGGTAGACCTGCGGATTCGTCGCGATGAAATTGGTTGGCGAAAAGGCGGCGGTGATCTGCTTTGTATAGAATGCAGCCTTGTGGCGCGTATGCTCGTCCAGGCCTTCCGCTTCTCCGACTAGCTTTTCCGCCCAGTTCGACGTCAGAAGATAGGTCTGCTTCAGGAAATCGAAGAAGGGGTTCTTCTGCCAGTCCTCGTCGGCGAAACGTCTATCCTTGACCGGCTCGGCTTCGGCCTCGGCGGACGAATCGCCGCTGAGACGCTGCATGGTTTTTGTCCACAGGCTGAAATAGCCCGACAGGAGATGCGTTTGTGCCTCCAGTGTCCGGCGGGGATCGGAGAGCCAGTATTCGCCGACCTTGGACAGCGTCTTGACCATGTCGGTGAAAGGATCGGCGACGGTATCGATCTTTTCGCCGCGTTCGCGGGGCGCGAGCCAGGCGGAAGCCGCCTTGCCGAGATTTTCCAGCGCACGGGCAAAGTTGACGGCCATCGCTTCGGGATCCCTGACGATGTAAGGCTCGACTGACTTTGGGTCGAAGCCGGGGAAGCCGCCATTGCCTTCATTATTGTCCCGCTTGCTGTCGGTCACGCATCATCCTCCCGGCGGCAGCTCATGTCTTGTTTTCCATTTGTACATCTTGCGGGAAAAGGAATACAAGTCGAATGAAACGCAACCCTGCTCTTGCTTTGCTGCTGCGACAAATTTAACAGTCGCAACCCACAGCAAGGAATAGCGCAGGAAGACAATTATGGGCGGCGGCATGGTGGCAAGACTGAACCGGTATTCCGTATTCTGCGGTGCAATGTGCGGCATTCTCGCATTGACGCTGGCGGGCTGCTCGACGCCCGAGGAAAAGGCTGCGTATGCCAAGCGCAAGCAGCCGCCTGAGGCTGTGATCGTAAAGCCCGCAAAGGGCACGCCGGTCGTGGAAACCAGCACGCAGCAATATTACAAGGACGGCTATCCTTCCTTCAACGCACCGCCGACGGCCGCAAACGTGCAGATCAACGATCAGCAGGCGGGCGACATGGCCAAGCAGCTGACGGCGCTCGGCGCCCAGCGCAAGGCGGGTACGATCTCGGAAGCCGAGTACCAGAAGCGCGTCGCCGAGATGCGCAAGCTTGCCGCCGAACACGGTCAGGACACGCTGCAGGAAATTCAGAAAGAGGGCAGCGCCCAGCCGGGCCAGACGCAGAATTAGCCTTGCGTTTCAGGCGATTTGGACGCAAAGCGTTCGGATAGGCCGAATTTGGATGTGTCTGACTGGCGAATTGCACTTTGCGTGCATAGCCGCCCAAGATTCACCTTATCTTTCGAGATAGCATGGTTACGGCGCCGCGAGTCCCAAGTTCGTATCGCGGCTGGCCGGGAGATCAACGAACTTCAGCGCGGTTTTGAGGGCCGCTGTCCCATGGGGAAAGAAATGGAAGAGTTTCATAAAGTCCGGCGTTTGCCGCCCTACGTTTTCGAACAGGTCAACCGTTTGAAAGCGAGCGCGCGAGCGGGCGGGGCGGACATTATCGACCTCGGCATGGGCAATCCCGATCTTCCGACCCCCAAGGCGATCGTCGACAAGCTGTGCGAAGTGGTCCAGGACCCGCGTACGCATCGTTATTCCTCCTCCAAGGGTATTCCAGGCCTTCGCCGCGCGCAGGCCGCCTACTATGCGCGCCGTTTCGGCGTGAAGCTCAATCCGGATACGCAGGTGGTCGCCACCCTCGGCTCCAAGGAAGGCTTCGCCAACATGGCGCAGGCGATCACCGCACCCGGCGACGTCATCCTCTGCCCGAACCCGACCTATCCGATCCATGCTTTCGGCTTCCTGATGGCCGGCGGCGTCATCCGCTCCATGTCGGTCGAGCCGGACGACAGCTTCTTCCCGCCGCTGGAGCGGGCGGTGCGCCACTCGATCCCGAAGCCGCTGGCCCTGATTCTCAACTACCCATCGAACCCGACGGCCTATGTCGCGACGCTCGATTTCTACAAGGAAGTCATCGCCTTCGCGAAGAAGCACGATATCATCGTGCTCTCGGATCTCGCCTATTCGGAGATCTACTTCGACGACGCGCCGCCGCCGTCAGTGCTGGAAGTTCCAGGCGCCATGGACGTGACCGTCGAGTTCACCTCGATGTCGAAGACCTTCTCCATGCCCGGCTGGCGCATGGGCTTTGCCGTCGGCAACGAGCGGCTGATCGCGGCGCTGACGCGCGTGAAGTCCTATCTCGATTACGGTGCCTTCACGCCGATCCAGGTGGCGGCGACCCATGCGCTGAACGGCGACGGCTCCGATATCGCGGAAGTGCGCAGCATCTACAAGCGCCGTCGCGACGTCCTAGTGGACAGCTTCGGCAAGGCCGGCTTCGACGTGCCGCCGCCGGCGGCGACCATGTTTGCCTGGGCGAAGATCCCGGAAAAGTTCCGTCACCTCGGTTCGCTGGAATTCTCCAAGCTTCTGGTCGAGAAGGCTGACATCGCAGTCGCTCCCGGCATCGGCTTTGGCGAACAGGGCGACGATTATGTTCGCATCGCGCTCGTTGAGAACGAACACCGTATCCGGCAGGCCGCGCGCAATCTGAAGCGCTTCCTCTCCTCCGCGGATGAGACGATGCACAATGTCATTTCGCTGAACGCCCATCGTTAATATCGCGCGGCAGCCGTTCCCGCGGCTGCCGCCCCCAATACTGATCAGGAATTTTCCATGGCAGATGCCCTCAAAATCGGCATTGCGGGCTTGGGCACCGTTGGTGCTTCGCTTGTCCGCATCATCCAGAGCCGCGCTAACGAGCTTGCCGTTACCTGCGGTCGTCCCGTCAAGATCGTTGCCGTCACCGCGCGCGATCGCACGCGGGATCGCGGCATCGATCTCACCGATATCGAATGGTTCGGCGGCCCTGTCGATCTGGCGCAGAAGGCCGATATCGACGTTTTCGTCGAGCTGATCGGCGGCTCCGAGGGCGCTGCAAACGCTGCCGTGCGCGCGGCTCTTGCCCGCGGTCTGCATGTCGTCACCGCCAACAAGGCGCTGCTTGCCTATCACGGTGTCGAGCTCGCCCAGATTGCGGAAGAGAAGGGCGCCCTTCTCAATTTCGAGGCGGCCGTCGCCGGTGGCATTCCGGTGATCAAGGCGCTGCGCGAATCGCTGACCGGCAATACCATTTCCCGCGTCTACGGGATCATGAACGGCACCTGCAACTACATCCTCACCCGGATGGAGAAGGAAGGCCTGTCCTTCGCCGACTGCCTGAAGGAAGCGCAGCGTCTCGGCTATGCCGAAGCCGATCCGGCCTTCGATATCGAAGGCAACGACACCGCGCATAAGCTCGCCATCCTGACGACGCTCGCTTTCGGCAATCGCATCGCGGCCGACGACATCTATCTCGAGGGGATCACCAACGTCTCCATCGAGGATATCCGCGCCGCCGCCGACCTCGGCTACCGCATCAAGCTGCTCGGCGTCGCCCAGCGCACCGAGAGCGGCATCGAACAGCGCGTCCACCCGACGATGGTGCCGCTCGAATCGGTCATCGCCCAGGTCGACGGCGTCACCAATGCGGTCGCGATCGAATCGGACATTCTCGGCGAACTGCTGATGGTCGGCCCCGGTGCCGGCGGCAATGCGACAGCTTCATCCGTACTCGGCGACATCGCCGATATCGCCAAGAGCCGGCCGGGCGAGCAGCGCGTGCCGGTGCTGGGCCATCCCGCCAAGGCGCTGGAACCCTACCGCAAGGCGCAGATGCAGAGCCATGAAGGCGGCTATTTCATCCGCCTGACCGTTCTCGACCGCACCGGCGTCTTCGCGAGCGTCGCGACCCGCATGGCGGAAAACCATATTTCGCTCGAATCGATCGTACAGCGCGCGACGCAGCATCTGGCGCCGGCCCATCATCAGACGATCATCCTCGTCACCCATGCGACGACAGAGGATTCGGTGCGCAAGGCGGTTGCGGCAATCAAGAACGAAGGCTATCTCGTCGGCGAGCCGCAGGTCATCCGTATCGAGCGGCCGAAAGAATAGGGCTGATAGCGGCGGCGTGTCTCGTAGGGACGCCGCCCTCAAACTCCGGGAGAGATGGTGGAGCAACCGGTCGATCCAGTTCAGCGGGCATTTCTCGGTGTCGAGCGCTCGGTGTCAGGCAATCGCTGGGTTTCCCGGCTCGATCAGGCCGGCCTGAATAGGGCGCTGGCCATCGCGCAGACACATGGCCTGCCGGAGCTGATTGCGCGCGTGCTTGCCGGACGCGGCGTCGGGCAAGAAGAGGCCATGGCCTTCCTCGATCCGACCATCCGTGGCCTGATGCCGGATCCGCATCTGCTGACCGATTGTGAAAAGGCCGCGCAGCGTCTCCTGCATACGGTCAGGAAGGGCGAGACGGTTGCGATCTTCGGCGACTACGATGTCGACGGCGCGGCTTCCTCAGCGCTCCTCTATCGCTTCCTGGCACACTTCGGCGTTCCCACAAGCATCTACATTCCCGATCGCATCTTTGAGGGCTACGGCCCCAATCCTACAGCCATCAATCAGCTGATCGACAACGGCGCGACGCTGATCGTGACGGTCGATTGCGGCTCCACCAGCTTCGAATCGCTTGAGGTGGCGAGGGCGCGCAATATCGACGTCGTCGTGATTGATCACCATCAGGTGGCGCACGAGCTGCCGCCATGCCATGCCCTGGTCAATCCGAACCGTGAGGATGATCTGTCGGGGCAGGGGCATCTCTGTGCCGCCGGCGTCGTTTTCATGGTTCTGGTCGCAGCCCTGCGGCTCTTGCGCGAGACCGGTGATTCCCGGGTGCGTTCGATCGATCTGCTTGCCTTGCTCGATATCGTCGCGCTCGCGACCGTTTGCGATGTCGTGCCGCTGAAGGGCCTCAATCGCGCCTATGTCGTCAAGGGGCTGATCGCCGCCCGCCATCAGGGCAATCTCGGGCTTGCAGCGCTGTTTCGCAAGGCCGGTCTCAACGGTCCCGTCTCGCCCTATCATTTCGGCTTCCTGATCGGCCCGCGCATCAATGCCGGTGGCCGTATCGGCGATGCTGCGCTCGGCGCGCGCCTGCTGACGCTGGACGATACCGGCGAGGCGGAAACGATCGCCGCGAAGCTCGATGAGCTCAACCGCGAAAGGCAGGCCATGGAAGCCGCAATGCTGCAGGAAGCCGAGGCCGAGGCGCTGGCGGAATATGGCAATGGCGATGGTGCCTCCGTCATCATCACGGCGCGCGAGAACTGGCATCCGGGGATCGTAGGCCTCATTGCATCGCGCCTGAAAGACAAATTCCGCCGGCCGGCCTTCGCCATCGCCTTCGATCCGACGGGAAAGGGCACAGGCTCCGGTCGCTCCATCAATGGCTTCGACATGGGCCGCATGGTGCGTGCCGCTGTCGACGCCGGCCTGCTGGTCAAGGGTGGCGGCCATGCCATGGCGGCCGGCCTGACGGTGGAACGAAGCAATCTCGGCAAGCTGCGGGCCTTTTTTACCGAAAAGGCGGAGAGGCAGGTGGCCGGTCTGGTCGCCAACGAAACGCTGAAGATCGACGGCGCGCTCGGCGCAAGCGGCGCGACCGTGGAGCTCATCGACAGGCTCGAGACGGCCGGTCCCTATGGCTCGGGCCATCCGCAGCCCATCTTCGCGCTGCCGAGCCACCGACTGCGCGATTCCCGCCTCGTCGGCCAGTCGCACATCAAGATCACGCTGGAAGCGCAGGACGGCGGCCGGGTGGATGGTATTGCCTTCCGTTCGGCTGAGACGCCTCTGGGCGAGCTGCTGATGTCATCCCGTGGCGCGCAGATCCACGTCGCCGGCACGCTTGGCGCTGACCATTGGCAGGGAAGCCGCCGCGTGCAGCTTCGTGTCACGGACGCGGCAAAAGCTCCGTGAAATAAATCATTCACAGCGTCGCTTTAAGAAGCAAAATCAACGATTTTAAGGAGAGGGACAGTGGCACGCCCTAGGGGAGTCGAACCCCTCTTTACAGAATGAAAATCTGTCGTCCTAACCGATAGACGAAGGGCGCGTGCTGTGGCGCCCTTATAGTCAGCACCCTTCATTCCCGCAAGCGGAAAAACGAGAAAAATCCCAGAAAAATCCCAGAAAAATCCATGACTAGACGAAGATTTTTCGAGGCGATTGTGGAAAACATCGAGCCATCGCGATCTGGTACGCCCTAGGGGAGTCGAACCCCTCTTTACAGAATGAGAATCTGTCGTCCTAACCGATAGACGAAGGGCGCATGCTGCAAGACCTAAAGCATGTCGCGATCTTTTAGATTCGCTCCTCGCGCTTTAGGTCTTTGATTTCGCGCATGTCGTTATCGCAAAACCGCTGCACACTTTTGCGCGACATGCTGTAAATAGGAATAGCCTATTGCGTCCGCAAGCGATAGCTCAATGAATTCATAATGGGGAAGAAGAACAACAGTGGCACGCCCTAGGGGAGTCGAACCCCTCTTTACAGAATGAAAATCTGTCGTCCTAACCGATAGACGAAGGGCGCGTGCGCTGTTGTGTGGCGCGCTTATAGCGGGGTGATTTCATTCCCGCAAGCGGCAATTTTGCTTTTTTGTGGAAAAAATGACAGATGGGTGAAACTGCCGACAGCCCTGAATAAGTGAGACTTAACAGGCTCTTGCCGGCGATATCGGAGATTCCCTGGAAACGCGGGCTCCTTACTGGCCGTTTCCGCCTTGTATCGGCTGCACGAGCAGCTTGCCGTTTTGAGGCTGGTTTTTCGATGCCACGAACTGCGCCAGGATCGCCGCTTGTTTGCCGTTCAGTTCGCGGACATTCGGGTTCGGCGCTGCCATGACGCCCGAGGGCGTCACCTGCGCAACCGGCTGCCCCGAATTCGCCGCGGGAGTGCTTGCATTGCGGATGACGGGCGGCGGCAGCACATCGGCCGAGGTGCGGCCGTTCGGCGCGCCTGAGGCGTCCATCGCTTGCGGCGCGGTGGTCTGCATCGCTGTCGGGGGCGTAGTGTAGACGCTGCGCATCATCGGCGTGATGGCCTGTGCGCCGTCAGGTTGGGTCTTGGCAAGCGTCCCGTCCGGGTTGACGGCGATCGGCGGAGGGGCTGAAAAGATGCTGCTCCTGTTCGCATTGACGCCAGTCGGCTGCGTGACCAGGCCGGCGATGCCGGTCTGTCCGTCCACGGGAGCTGCCGTCGGGGCGGGATAGAACGCTTGATTTTGCTGGGCGACGATCTGCTGGCGCGTGCCGTTGACGCTGTGCACCAGGGGGTCGCGATAGGTGCCATCGGCTTTGCGACGGCGGGCGTCGGCGCTGCTGTTCATGTCGGCCGCGAGCTGTTCGGCCGCCGTCGGTTGCGCGGCGGGTGCGGCTTCCGATGTCTCCGTCGGCTTCTTGGCCGTGGTCGCGCAGCCGGCGATCATCACAAATGAGACAATGACGGCAATAGTGCTTGCGAGCTTCTTCCCGCCGTATAAAATCTGTTGATCGCACATGGGACGTTCCCTGCAAAAAGGTTTGCATCGGAACGGCCTCCTGCGAGGGACGATGATATCGCACGCGCCAACTGGGAATGATGACCGCGCGATATCCGATGCATGATGCTTCGAGTCGTCCAAGCATGCCGGAGGATGGGCATGGGCGGCAAGCGCGAAACGGATGGCTCCGCGCGTGCCGTAAGCCTCGCGAAAGCTTGGCTCCTACCAGGAGCCGGTATTGGGCATCGAGGCCCAGGGTTCCGCAGATGGAAGATTATCGCCCTTCTGCAGGATTTCGATGGAAATGCCGTCCGGAGAGCGCACGAAGGCCATGTGACCGTCGCGCGGCGGGCGATTGATCGTGATGCCGTTGTCCATGAGCTTCTGGCAGGTCGCATAAATATCGTCGACCTCATAGGCGAGGTGGCCGAAATTGCGTCCTCCGCTATATTCCTCCGGGTCCCAGTTATAGGTCAGTTCCAGGCTGGGCGCGCCATTGCTGCGAGACGATTCGGCATCCTCGCCGGCTGCAAGGAATACGAGTGTGAAACGACCTTTCTCGTTCTCGTAGCGGCGGGTTTCAGTAAGACCGAACAAGGTGCTATAAAAATGCAACGAGGCGTCGAGATCGGTGACGCGGACCATCGTATGGAGATAACGCATTCTATTTCCTCTCTTAATGTTGCGCTGGCCCGATCTTCGATCGAAGCACCAGCTTCGCGCAAGTCACTGGAGCGATAATCTTAGGGTGGGAATAAACGAAAACTAGGACTTGCGCTTTTCCGTTACCAAGATGTTAATCTTGATATCAGGGAATCAGTTAACCGTAACAGTGTGACGCGTAATCGAGGGCTGGCTAGGATGGGTGACAGAATTTCAACGAAGGGAGTTGACGACTTCGAAGAGATGTCGGGCGATACCGTCGAGCTCATCGAAATCTCCGGCATCGTCAAGTGGTTCGACGTCGCCAAGGGATTCGGTTTTATCGTGCCTGACAATGGCATGCAGGACGTATTGCTGCATGTGACGTGTCTGCGCCGTGACGGTTATCAGACGATTCTCGAAGGAACCCGCATCGTCGCGCTGATCCAGCGCAGGGAGCGTGGCTATCAGGCCTTCAAGATCCTCTCCATGGATCAGTCGACCGCCGTGCATCCCTCGCAGATGCCGCCGGTTCGCACGCATGTGCAGGTGACGGCGACGAGCGGTCTGGAGCGCGCGCTGGTGAAGTGGTTCAACCGCACCAAGGGCTTCGGCTTCCTGACGCGCGGCGAGGGCACCGAGGATATTTTCGTACATATGGAAACGCTACGTCGCTTCGGTCTGGCCGAGCTGCGGCCGGGGCAGGTGGTGCTCGTCCGCTTCGGGCCTGGCGAAAAAGGCTTGATGGCGGCGGAAATCCATCCGGATGCGCCGAGCCCGGTGACGCGGCCGCACTGATATGAATAGAGGCATATTTCCTAGAGTTCTGAAAAGCGCCATTTTGGCGCTTTTTCTCGTTGGGGCAGTCGTCCCGTCCTCCTTCGCGGCGCAAACTGCGGGACAGCAACAGCAGTTGATGGCGTTCGATTCGGAGCCGCTGACGATCGTATCGGCCAAGGGGCAGACTCATAAATTCACCGTGGAGCTGGCGCTGACGCCGGCGCAGCTTGAATATGGTCTGATGTATCGCGACAAGATGCAGGGCGACCACGGCATGCTGTTTGATTTCGGCGCGCCGAGGCCGGTCATGATGTGGATGAAGAACACCGAGCTGTCGCTCGACATGCTCTTTCTGGACCAGAGCGGCACCGTTACCCATATCCAGGAAAACGCCGTGCCTTATTCCGAAACGATCATCAATTCCGGCGGGCCGGTCGCCTATGTGATCGAGCTGAACGGCGGGATCGTCAGGAAGCTTGGCCTTGCCGTCGGCGACAAGGTGGCGAGCGCGACGATTTCGGCAAAGCTCGGCAAGTAGCTTTTCACTGGAAGATCTGCACGGCGCGATTTTAGCTGTTGCAGCGTGGGGACGAACCGTGTATCTCCCCACTCGTTCCGCCGGACGGGTGTCATGCGGTGCAGGAACTTGAAACGTGATCCTTTTGCGAAAACGCAATATTCCAGCGGATCATGTTTGCGGGTACGGAGTGTAGCGCAGTCTGGTAGCGCATCTGGTTTGGGACCAGAGGGTCGGGAGTTCGAATCTCTCCACTCCGACCATTTTAAAATTTCCCTCTTTATGTCGATGAATTCGCGCCGAGGCTGGCGGCCTTTTCGCTTGAAAACAAAGGGATTCGCGGCTAAGCAAAGGTCGTGTTCGGTCGGTCTTCAAAGGCCGCGCCAAGGCAAAAGAAGCAAAGAAGCGGGTCGTTCCCGCTTTAATCGGAGGCGCTGCAGCGATGCCTGCCAAGATTTATCGTCCCGCAAAGACCGCCATGCAATCCGGCAAGGCCAAGACCAACCTGTGGGTTCTGGAGTTCGATCAGGAAATCCCGCGCAAGATCGATCCGATCATGGGCTATACGTCTTCGGCCGACACCCGCCAGCAGCTTAAGCTGACGTTCGACACGCAGGAGCAGGCTGAGGCCTATGCCCAGCGTAATGGCGTAGAATACCGCGTCATCGCTCCCAAGGATGCCGATCGTCAGGTGGTCTCCTATACCGACAATTTCCGTTACACGCGCATCCAGCCCTGGACTCACTGAGACCGGTGTTTATTGAAGCCGCCGCCCATTGAGTTTGCCGGCGCTTTCAGGCATGTGTTGGCGGCCGTAATCAACTTGCGGCTTGGCCTATGGCCCCTTAGCTCAGCTGGATAGAGCACCTGCCTTCTAAGCAGGTGGTCGCAGGTTCGAATCCTGCAGGGGTCGCCATTTTCCCGATATGATTTGCGCGTGGTTGCATCGCATGCCTATATCCAAGCGCCATTAGCACCGTTTCCTGTTCAGTTCGCCGCTCTCGGCCAGCTGCCGGCATCCACAGGTCTTGTTGCATCGACCGTCATCTGGATGAGGTCGTAGCCGAACATCGATCCGGCCAGTTTGATGACGATGATGGTCGCGCTTAAAAGTGCAAGCCCGCCGATGATTCTGTCGCTTTTCTTCACGGCCCGCTTCCCCCGACGTCTCGTGAATGCCGCGTTATTCGCGGCGGCAAAGAGTATATCGCGTTTTGTGCGAAGCGCTACAGGGCTCGCTCACGTTGCCAAGCGACCGGCGGCGATCAGGAGGAGGCAGCCTGCGATACCCTCGGTCCAGCGGCGACGGCGATCGCTGAAGCCCGCGCGCGATCCGATTACTGCGAGGATGAGGCTGAGGAGGACATCGACGACCGCGCAGAGCCCGATGAATACAGCCGAGAGCAAAGACGCCTGCAGCGCTATGTTTCCATCGTGGCTGATGAACTGCGGTAGGATGGCGAAATAGATCATCATGCCCTTGGGGTTGACGGCGCAGGATGCGGAAACGATTGACCATTTTATCGCTGCCATGAAGAAGCTGCCGCAAGTGATGGAATGCTACATCATGCTCGGCGAAAGCGATGCGCTGCTGCGTGTCGCCGTTTCCGATCTTGATGACTACAGACGATTCCAGTCCACGCATCTGACGAAGGTCAACAGCATTCAGAACGTCAAGACAGACGTGCCATGTGAGATCGTCAAGCAGACCTATGCTCTGCCGCTGGGCTGACAGGTTTGCTTGGCAGCCTTTATCCTGAGGACTGCACATGAAAAACCCGCCGGCTGCGAGGCAGCGGCGGGTTTTCCCTGGTCGAACCGTTGCTCGATTAGTGCAGGATTTGGCTCAGGAAGAGCTTGGTGCGCTCATGCTGTGGATTGTCGAAGAATTCCTTCGGCGAATTCTGTTCGACGATCTGGCCCTGGTCCATGAAGATGACGCGGTTGGCGACCTGGCGGGCAAAGCCCATTTCGTGGGTCACGCAGAGCATGGTCATGCCTTCTTCGGCAAGGCCCACCATCGTGTCGAGCACTTCCTTGATCATTTCCGGGTCGAGCGCGGAGGTCGGCTCGTCGAACAGCATGATCTTCGGGTTCATGCAGAGCGAGCGGGCAATCGCCACGCGCTGCTGCTGGCCGCCCGAAAGCTGGCCGGGATATTTCTTCGCCTGTTCGGGGATCTTGACGCGCTTGAGGAAGTGCATGGCGATTTCTTCCGCCTGCTTCTTCGGCATCTTGCGCACCCAGATCGGCGCCAGCGTGCAGTTTTCCAGAATGGTCAAGTGCGGGAAGAGGTTGAAGTGCTGGAACACCATGCCGACTTCGCGGCGCACTTCATCGATTTTCTTCAGGTCGTTCGTCAGCTCCACGCCGTCGACGATGATCTGGCCTTTCTGATGCTCTTCCAGGCGGTTGATGCAGCGGATCATCGTCGATTTGCCCGAGCCGGAAGGACCGGCGATGACGATGCGCTCACCGCGCATGACCTTCAGGTTGATATCGCGCAACACATGGAAGTCGCCATACCACTTGTTCAGATTGATCATATCGACCGCGACCTCGGTCTCGGAAACGGTCATTTTTTTCGATTGGGCATCAGCCATTTTTTTATTCCCTCAGTTTTTATCGCTTATAGCCAGTGTCGAGATGGCGTTCCATGAAGCCTGAATAGCGCGACATGCCGAAGCAGAACAGCCAAAAAACGAATCCGGCGAAAACGAGACCCGTCACTGGAGTCACCGCGCTTGCCCAAGTCGCATCCGAGAAATTCTGGCGGACGATGCCGAGCAGGTCGAACATGCCAATGATCGCAACGAGCGACGTGTCCTTGAACATGCCGATATAGGTGTTGACGATGCCGGGAATGACCAGCTTGATCGCCTGCGGCAAAATGATCAGCCGCATCTTCTGCCAGTAGCCGAGGCCGAGCGAATCCGCACCCTCGAATTGGCCCTTCGGTATTGCCTGAAGACCGCCGCGGATGACTTCCGCCATATAGGCCGAGGTGAAGATCGAAAGGCCGACTACCGCACGCAGCAGCTTATCCACCGTCCAGCCTTGCGGCATGAAGAGCGGCAGCATGTAGCTGGCCATGAACAGCACCGTGATCAGCGGCACGCCGCGGATGATTTCGATGAACGCGACGCACAGCATGCGAAGGACGGGCAGTTTCGACCGACGTCCCAGCGCAAGCAGGATGCCGAACGGAAAGGAGACCGCGATTGCGACGAAGGCGATCACCAGCGTCACAAGCAGACCGCCCCATCTCTCCGTTTCCACGGTCTCGAGGCCGAGGCCGCCGTGGAGCAGGAAGAACGAGACCACCGGCAGCACGAAGAATGCCAGGATTGCATTCAATCCTTTCCTGGGAACTGACGGCATCAAGAGCGGCGCGAAGGCAATGATCGTCAGGATAATGACGAGTATCGGCCGCCAGCGCTCGTCCGGCGGATAGAGGCCGAACATGAAGATGACGAATTTTGCGCGAACGAAGGCCCAGCAGGCGGCGTTCCAGCCGTCCGGCTGCGTTCCGCCCTGAACCGTGGTGGCACAGAATGTGCGATCGGTTCCACTCCAGACTGCCTGTATGAACAGCCAATTGACCAGATGCGGGATCGCCCAGGCAAGCAGGGCAATGGCAAGAATAGTCAGAACGACGTCCTTCGGTGAGGCAAAGAGGTTCTTTCTGATCCAATGCCATGCGCCTTTTTCGCCGGCAGGTGCAGGTTGCTGCGACAAAAGGGTCTTGCTGACGAAGCTTTGATTTGGATTCGGCATCTTATCTCTCCACCAGAGCCATCTTGGCGTTGAACCAGTTCATGAACAGCGATGTTATGATGCTCAGGGCGAGATAGATGACCATCCATATGATGACGACCTCGACAGCCCGGCCGGACTGGTTGAGGATCACGCCGCCGACGGCGACGAGATCGGCATAGCCGATGGCGATGGCGAGAGACGAGTTCTTGATGAGATTGAGATATTGGCTCGTCAGCGGTGGAATAATGATGCGCATTGCCTGTGGAATGACCACGAGTCTGTTGATGGCTGAAGCGCGAAGGCCAAGTGCACCTGCGGCTTCAGACTGGCCTTTTGGCACACCGCGGATGCCGGCGCGCACGATCTCGGCGATATAGGTTGCCGTGTAAAGAGACAAAGCTAGAAGGAGGGCGAGGAACTCCGGCCCCACGACCATCCCGCCCGTCAGGTTGAACTTGCCTGCAACGGGATAGTCGAACGAAAGCGGCATGCCCGTGACCAGGAAGACCAGCAGCGGCAGGCCGATCAATATCCCGAGCGACACCCAAATGGTGTGAAATTGCTGCCCGGTTGCCGCCTGACGCCTATGCGCCCGGCGCGCCACGAAAAATACGGCCGCTATGGCTATAAGAAACGCAACACCCACAGCCCACATTCCCTCGCCGAAGATCGGTCTCGGAAAGGCGAGGCCACGATTGCTGAGATAGGTGGCGAACGGCAGATGCACGGCATCGCGCGCTTGTGGCAGCAGCACCAGAACGCCGCTGTACCAAAAGAAGATGACGAGCAGTGGCGGGATATTGCGGAAGAGCTCGACATAGGCTTGTGAAAGCTTCGCGATCAGCCAGTTGCCTGAAAGTCTGCCGATACCGATGATGAAGCCTACGATCGTCGCTGCGACGATACCGACCACTGAAATGAGAAGAGTATTGAGCAGGCCGACGAGCAGCGCTTGCGTATTGGTGGAATCACTCGAATAGGGGATCAGCGCCTGTCCCAGATTGAAGCCGGCGCGGCCTTCGAGGAAGTTGAAGCCGAAGGAGCGGTTCAAGGCGCGCAGATTGTCCATTGTATTCTCGATGATGAACCAGCAGATCAGCACGAGAATGACGATGGTAAGTACTTGATAGAACACACCCCTGACTTTGGGATCGTACAGCACCCTTGATATGGGTGAGCGCTCGCCTTCAGGCGAATTTGCAGTAATTGCCATGCAGAGTTTTTCCCCAATGTGCCCGTTTCAGGCTTGTTTTCTTGAGGGGAGAAAGGCGGATTGCCGCCTTTCTCCGAAAGTTGGCCTATTTCCGCTTAGCGGACCGGAGGCGCGTATTGGATGCCGCCCTTGCTCCACAGGGCATTGAGACCGCGAGAAATCTTCAGCGGGCTGCCTGCACCGATATTGCGATCAAAGAGTTCGCCGTAATTGCCGACGCCCTTGATGACGTTGTAAGCCCATTCATTGGTGAGGCCCAGGTCGGTACCGATCGTGGAACCCTGCTCGGCGCCGAGGAAACGCTTGATATCAGGGTTTGCCGAACCCTTCATCTCGTCGACGTTCTTCTGCGTGATGCCGAACTCTTCGGCATTGACCAGCGCATAGGCGGTCCAGCTGACGATGTTGAACCACTGATCGTCACCCTGGCGAACAGCCGGGCCAAGCGGCTCCTTGGAGATGATTTCAGGCAGAACGACGTTGTCGTCCGGATTCTTCAGCGTCAGGCGCAGCGCATAGAGGCCGGACTGGTCTGTCGTGTAGACGTCGCAACGGCCGGAGTCATATGCGGTGTTGACTTCCTCGAGCTTGTCGAAGACCACCGGATTGTACTGCAGGTTGTTGGTCTTGAAGTAGTCGGCAAGATTGAGTTCCGTCGTCGTGCCGGATTGCACGCAGACGGCTGCGCCGGAAAGTTCAAGCGCCGACTTCACGTTCAGCTCCTTGCGAACCATGAAGCCCTGGCCGTCATAATAGGTGACGGGGCGGAACTTGAGACCGAGCGCGGTATCGCGGTTGATGGTCCAGGTGGTATTGCGAGAAAGCACGTCGATTTCGCCCGACTGCAGCGCGGTAAAGCGGTCCTTGGCGCTGAGAGGCGTGTACTTTACCTTCGTCGCATCTCCAAAGACAGCCGAAGCGACGGCCTTGCAGAAGTCGACGTCAAAACCGGCCCAGTTACCGGATGCGTCTGGTTGTGCGAAGCCAAGAAGGCCCGTATTCACGCCGCACTGGATGAAGCCCTTGGCCTTCACGTCGCTCAGCGTCGAAGCCGAGGCGCCGGAAACGGTGTAAGCCAATGCTGCGGCTCCGAGAAACGCGGAGAGAGCAAACTTGTTCATCTTTCCCTACCTTTGTCTATTGTTTTATATTTAAAATTTATCGCTCCCGAAGCAGGTTCCTGGAGAACCACGTTCCCTCACTCTCCCGGTGCGAGTGGTCCTATCACAGTCGTAAATGGATTGGCGGTCAAGAGATTGACCCCAATATTGCGGATTTATTCGGCATTTTCACTTTGCGCGGCCGAAAAATGTGCGCTTGGCGTCAAAATGGGCACCGCTTTGCCAAAAAACTGCACGGAGATGGGGTTTATCACGCTGTTTTTGTTATTTTAGCCTTCTAATAATATGCCGCCTCGGCAGGATCGGGGTTGACCCCACCGGACTTGCCCGCCACAAATCCGGTTTCCTACAGCGCCAAAGGCATATCCGGACATGAAAGACAAAGACACATTCCTGCAGAACGCCGGCATCAACACGCGTTTATCCCACATCGGCAATTCGCCCTTCGATTTCCACGGCTTCGTCAATCCGCCTGTCGTGCACGCCTCCACGGTGCTTTTCCCCAATGCGCGCGTCATGGAGACACACGACCAGAAATACACCTATGGCACGCGCGGCACGCCGACGACGGATGCGCTGTGCGAGGCGATCGATGCGCTGGAAGGGTCGGCTGGAACGATCCTCGTGCCGTCCGGGCTTGCGGCGGTCACCGTGCCGTTTCTCGCTTATTTGTCCGCCGGCGATCACGCCTTGATTGTTGATTCGGTCTATGGCCCGACACGCTTCTTCTGCGATACCATGCTGAAGCGCCTCGGCATCGAGGTCGAGTACTACGATCCCATGATCGGAGCCGGCATCGAACAATTGATCAGGCCGAACACCAAGCTGGTTCACACCGAGGCGCCGGGTTCCAACACTTTCGAGATGCAGGATATTCCGGTGATCTCGGCGGCTGCCCACCGGCATGGCTGCGTGGTGACCATGGACAATACCTGGGCGACGCCGCTCTATTTCAAGCCGCTCGATCACGGTGTCGACGTCTCCATTCATGCCGTCACGAAATATCCGGCCGGCCATTCCGATATTCTGATGGGAACCGTTTCCGCCAACGCGGCGCACTGGAAGCAGTTGCTGGACGCGCACGGTCAGCTTGGCATCTGCGGCGCGCCTGACGACGCCTATCAGGTGCTGCGCGGATTGCGCACCATGGGCGTGCGCCTGGAGCGGCATCAGGAGAGCGCACTTGCGATTGCCGAGTGGCTCGAGGGCAGGGAAGAGGTCGCGCGCGTACTGCATCCGGCACTGCCGAGCTTCCCTGGACACGAATTGTGGAAACGCGACTTCAAGGGCGCAAGCGGGATCTTCTCTTTCGTGCTGGCGGTTGACGATGAGCGGAAATTCAAGGCGAAGGCGCATGCCTTCCTCGATGCCTTGCGCATTTTCGGTCTCGGCTATTCCTGGGGCGGTTTCGAAAGTCTTGCTCTGCAGGTCAATCTCAACGACCGTCGCGTCACCAAGGCTCCGACGGAAGGCCCGGTCATCCGTCTGCAGATCGGCCTGGAAGACGTCGCCGATATCAAGGCGGATATCGAAAAGGGTTTTGCCGCAGCCAAGGCGGCTTGATCAGCCGATGGCGCGATAGCCGTAGATCCAGTCCATGTCCGCCGCGAGGCTTTGCGGTGGACGAAGCGACAGAACGAGGTCGCGCGCCATCCGGATCGGCCCGCGTGCGTGATAGGCAAATTGATTGAAGGCGGCGCGTTGTCGCAAGCGGGCGATGCGCGGCGCTCGATGTTTCTCATAGAGATCGAACGCTTCAGGCAGTGGACGTGCCGCCAGCATGCCGGCGAGCTCGAAGGCGTCCTCGATCGCCATGGCCGCGCCTTGAGCCGCAAACGGCATCATCGCATGCGCGGCGTCACCGATGAGAATCACATCGCGCCGGTTATGCCATTTGCCGGCTTTCATCTCGTAAAGTGGCCAGAAGCTAGCCTGTTCCTGTCTTTCCAGCATGTGCAGGATCGCGTCATTCCAGCCGGAGAAGCCGCGCAGCATGCTCTCTCTCTGAGCTTTGCTGCCGGTGGCGTTCCAGTCATGGCTGGCGCTGCTGCCGGAAACGATCGCGACCATATTGAATGCAGCATTTTCTCGGATCGGGTAGCAAACGAGATGGCTGGAGCGGCCGAGAAAGGCCGTGACGCTGGTGCGGTTCAGGATCGCCGGCGCGGATGCTTCCGGAACCGTGAAGCGCCATGCGATATTTCCGGAAAAGAGCGGCGAGGGGGCACCGGGCACGAGGGAGCGTGTCTTCGACCAGACACCATCGGCGCCAATGACGAGATCAAAGTCGCGGCCAACGATTCCATCCGGCATCGTTCGGTCTTCAAGATCGATGCGTCGGCCAAGATGCAGCGCGCACAGCGCATTGGCGGCGACGGCATCGAGAAGCGCCTTTTGCAGCGTGGCGCGATGTGCCGTACCGTAAGGTGCTCCCCACCGTCGCCTCGCAAAATTCCCACATGGGACGGATGCGATTTGCCGCAGCGAGGAGCCGGATACCAGCTGAACCTCCTCAGGCTCCAGCCAGACCGACCGAAACGCATCGAGCACGCCAAGCGTATCGAGGATGCGGGAGGCATTCGGCGAAATCTGCAGGCCGGCGCCGACTTCGGTCAGCGCTTCGGCCTGTTCGAAAATATCCGATTCTATGCCATGCCTCGCCAAAGCCAGCGCGGCCGTCAATCCAGCTATTCCGGCGCCGATGATGGCAGCTCTTTTGACCGGCATCGATTATGTCCGATCGGAATCGACGGGATTACGCTGCCTTGAAGTGAAAGACGCAGCCGGCGGGATTGGTCTGATCCGCCTTCAGCGACGGATTATAGCGATACAGCGTCGAGCAGTAGGAGCAGACCTTCTCGTTCTCGTCGCCAAGATCGATGAAGATATGCGGATGATCGTAGGGAACCGAGGCGCCAGTGCACATGAATTCCTTCACGCCGATTTCGATGACGCGATGTCCGCCGTCGTTCTGGAAATGGGGAATATTGTGGCCGGCCATGATGATCTCCGAATGCGTCCTGCCGTAAGCGGCATGAATGTTGCGCCAGACTTGCTAGCCCCTCTTTATAATCCTTCTTCCTGCTTGTGTAGTGCGAAAGTCCGGCTTGATGCAGAGATTTTCGCACGCGCAGGGTTCATTTGATATCGCCGATAAAATATGGTCCGGCGCCAACAGAACCCAGCTTGCCCAACAGAACCCAGCTTGCGAAGACGAAGCCATGAATTTGAATGCTCCCACGATGTCTAATTTTGTCCGAGACGGATTGAAGCTCGCCTTTTTCGATGAGGGCGATCCCGGCGGCGTGCCGGTGCTGCTCATTCACGGCTTTGCCTCGACGGCGATTGCGAACTGGGTCAACCCGGGCTGGCTCAAGACGCTTGGCGAGGCGGGCTACCGCATGATCGCCATCGACAATCGCGGCCACGGCTTGAGCGACAAGCTTTATGACGCCGATGTCTACCACCCCTGGATCATGGCCGAGGATGCCGTCGCTCTCCTCGACCATCTCGGCATATCCGAGGCGCATGTGATGGGCTATTCCATGGGCGCGCGCGTTGCCACGTTCATGGCGATCGCACATCCCGATCGCGTCCGCTCGCTGGTGCTTGGCGGCCTTGGCATCGGCATGGTCGAGGGGGTCGGCGATTGGGATCCGATCGCGGACGCGCTGGTTGCACCGTCGCTCGATGACGTCACGCATCCGCGCGGGCGTATGTTCCGCGCCTTTGCCGAGCAGACGAAAAGCGACCGGCAGGCGCTGGCCGCCTGCATCCAGGGCTCGCGCGATCTGGCGGCGAGGGAAGATGTGGCAAGGATCGAAGCGCCGGCTTTGATCGCCGTCGGCACCAAGGACGATATTGCCGGCTCCGGCCATGAACTGGCGGCGCTGATGCCGAATGCCGAGGCCATCGACATCCCGAACCGCGATCATATGCTTGCCGTCGGAGACAAGATCTTCAAGGCGGCGGTTCTCGAGTTCTATCAGCGCCTCGACAGGCGCTACTGCATAATTCCTTAAATCGGAATCGATTTAAGGATAAAATTATGCAGCAGATTTAAGGTGCTACAGCGACCTTTGCGCGTCATATATGACGCGCGGCGCTGTAGAGCATTTCCCCAGGAAAAGTGCGCAGCGGTTTTCCGTCCGGAATGCGTCAAGAAGCAAAATGCGCCAGGAAACAAAAGGATAGAGCGGTTTCGCGATTCGAAGAAAAGCGGAAGTGCTCTAGGTCACTTGCCGGTGAAATGGGGTTTCCGCCGCTCGGCAAAGGCGGCGCGGCCCTCGGCATAGTCGGCGCTGTCGAAGGTTTCGGCGCCGATCACCTCCGCTTCGCGCAGCAGGTCTCTATCCTGCTCGATGGCGGCGCGGATCGCGAGTTTCGAGGCATGCAGCGCGATCGGCGCATTGGCTGCGATCGCATGGGCGAGGGCAGAGACCTCGCTGTCGAAAGCGTCCGCCTCGATTTCCTCCAGAAGAAAGCCGGCGGCAACCATCTTCTCGCTCGACATGGGAGCGCCCGTGAACAACGTGACCTTGGCCATCTGCGCCCCAAGGGCGTTGACGATGTCCTGCACCGCATCGGCGGGATAGGCGATGCCGAGGCGAACGGCGGGCACGGAAAACCGTGCGCCGCGTTCGGCGATCCGCAAATCGCAGGCAGCCGCCAGCCCGAAGCCGCCGCCATAGCAGATGCCGCGGATCGCCGCGATCGTCGGCACGCGGCAATGCCGGATTGCCTCGAAAGCCTGGCTGTTCAACGCCTCATAAGCGACCGCGGTCTCGGCGTTCTTGCGGAGGTTATCGAATTCGCTGATATCGGCGCCGGCGGAAAAATCCGCGCCGGTGCCACGAAGGACGACGACATGCGTATGCGCTTTGTCGGTCAGCATGCGCACGGCTTGCGGGATGGCACGCCACATGGCGGCGGTCACCGCATTCTTCCGGTCGGGGTTGCGGACGGTGATCGTGCCTATGGCATCGCTGCACGTCGCCTGGATGAGACCGCCGGCAAAATCATGCTCGAAATTCATGCGCGACCAACCCATTTGTCTTGTGTGGCATTTATTCTATATAATGTATCCCTGACAGAAAATCGGGAGGCCGCCAATGGTCGCAGCAACGGACATTCGCCCTGTAGAGGGCTTGGGCGCGGTTAAGGTCATGGATCCCATATGGGACAGCATGCGCGAGGAAGCTCGCGCCGCTGCCCAAGAGGATCCGTTGCTTGCCGCCTTCCTCTATTCGACGATCATCAACCACCGTTCGCTGGAGGAATGCGTTATCTATCGCATCTGCGAACGCCTCGATCATCCCGACATGCAGGCCATTCTCCTGCGGCAGACATTCGAGGAGATGCTGGCCGACTGGCCGGAGTGGGGATCGATCCTGCGCGTCGACATTCAGGCCGTCTACGATCGTGATCCCGCCTGCCTGCGGTTCCTGGAGCCCGTGCTCTATTTCAAGGGGTTCCATGCGCTGCAGACGCATCGTCTCGCGCACTGGCTCTACAATCACGGTCGCCGCGATTTCGCGCTTTATCTGCAGAGCCGTTCCTCGAGCGTTTTCCAGACCGATATCAATCCGGCGGCGCGCATCGGCAAGGGCATCTTCCTCGATCACGCGACCGGCCTCGTGGTGGGTGAAACGGCCGTGATCGGCGATAACGTTTCGATCCTGCACGGGGTCACGCTAGGCGGAACCGGCAAGGAAGGCAGCGACCGTCACCCGAAAATCGCCCATGGCGTATTGATCGGCGCCGGCGCCAAGATTCTCGGCAATATCCAGATCGGCCATTGCTCGCGCATAGCCGCCGGCTCGGTGGTGCTGAAGGAGGTGCCGCCGAAGACGACGGTTGCCGGCGTTCCGGCCAAGGTGGTCGGCGAGGCCGGCTGTTCCGAGCCATCCCGCTCCATGGATCAACTGCTCGCCGAACGCATGGTTGTCGACCAGATCAAGGGTGCGGGAATCTAGGGGAAATCCAGCCTGACTTTCGGAGGCTCGCGCTGCCGGCGGACAGGTATGCGCGGTTCCGGTCTTTACACCGCCGCTTTTCCTATGCAAGAAGCGGCCAACCGAGATCCTCACGGAGAAGCATTGTGAAGCCTGAAGAAATCAAGAAACTCGACGCCTATTTCAAGCGCACGTTCAACCCGCAGATCGTGGTGAAGGCCCGTCCGCGCAAGAACGATTCTGCGGAAGTCTATCTCGGCGAAGAGTTTCTGGGTGTCGTCTATATCGATGACGAAGATGGCGATCGCTCCTATAATTTCTCGATGGCGATCCTGGACGTCGATCTCTAATTTTATCGATTGCGTATAGCGATCGTATACTCGGGCCGTATTTCATTGAAAATGCGGCCCTTTTCTTTGGCAATTGCCAATTTGCTCATTCCGCGGCCTTTCTGAGCCGACACAGCTTTTCCGTCCTTAAATGCTAATATTTAAACAAAGCCTTGGGTTGCAGGGGCAATGATATATATTAGAAAAAACAGAATGATGCGGTGCACTTCTTGCGGCTGACATCGCGTTGTCACCAGAAATGCAACCAAGGGATGATATTGCGTCGCACAAGACTACTTGACTAATTGTGCGTCGCATTTAAGCTTTGCCCTGTAAACCGGCCGCCGGCCGGCCAACAAGGGACGGAGAAGCATGTTCAATTTCGAAGACGCGAACAAGAAGGGCAAGGAAGCCATGGACACGGCGCTGAAGAGCTATTCCGATGTCACCAAGGGCTTTCAGGCAATTGCTGCGGAAGCCGCCGAATATTCCAAGAAGTCTTTCCAGGATGGCGTTACCCACGTCGAAACGCTCGCCGGCGTCAAGAGCTTCGAAGCTGCCTTCGAACTGCAGAGCAGCTATGTAAAGTCTTCCTACGAAAACTTCGTCGCCGAAGCCACCAAGCTCGGCGAAATGTATGCAGATCTCGCCAAGAATGCCTATAAGCCTTACGAAGCGCCCGTTGCTGCCGCGACCAAGGCCGCCAGCAAGGCAGCAGCAACGGCAACCGCCGCTTAAGTTCCCGCCGAGAGGCAAAATTTCCGGAAGGACCGGCCACGCACGGCGTGGCCGGTCTTTTGCGTTTTCGAGCACTGAACCGAAGCTGAGGATATGTCGCGACTTTTTTGGCCGCAGCCCGTTTTGTCAGCGAATTGTGATTGCAGTGTCCCGCAAGGGGCTTAAAATCACGCCAATATGAACTAAGTTAGAGGTTCGGATATCTGGCCCGACCAAATGAAGAAACCAATCCTAGTTGCCAAGTCGGAATGCGATAGCTTCTGCCGGATGATTTGAGGAAAGAACGAAATGATCGCTGAGCCGATCCGGATGCAAAACAACAGCGAAAGGAACGGGGACAACGGAAATCGCGGGACCTCGGTGATTACGCGCACCAAGCCCAAAACCAAGAAACCCAATCTATACCGCGTGCTGCTTCTGAATGATGACTATACGCCCATGGACTTCGTGATCCATATCCTGGAGCGTTTCTTTCAAAAGGATCTCGAGAGTGCCACCCGCATCATGCTTCACGTCCACAACCACGGCGTCGGCGAGTGCGGGATATATACATATGAAGTAGCCGAAACGAAGGTGAGCCAGGTGATGGACTTTGCCCGGCAGCACCAGCATCCGCTGCAATGTGTTATGGAAAAGAAGTGAGGATCTGAACGTGCCAACATTTTCGCCTAGTCTTGAGAAGGCGCTGCATCAGGCACTGACCTACGCGAACGAGCGGCATCACGAGTATGCCACGCTGGAACATCTGCTTTTGGCGCTGGTAGACGACGCCGATGCCGCAGCTGTCATGGGCGCGTGCAATGTTGATCTCGACGCGCTCCGTAAGACTCTGACTGAATACGTCGATAATGAACTTTCCAACCTGGTCACGGGCTATGATGAGGACTCGAAGCCGACTTCCGGCTTCCAGCGCGTCATCCAGCGCGCCGTGATCCATGTGCAATCTTCCGGCCGCGAGGAAGTGACGGGCGCCAATGTTCTCGTCGCGATTTTCGCGGAGCGGGAAAGCCATGCTGCCTTTTTCCTGCAGGAGCAGGAAATGACCCGCTACGACGCGGTCAATTACATTTCTCACGGCATCGGCAAGCGCCCGGGTTCCTCCCAGACCCGCACGCCGCGCGGCGCCGAGGAAAGCGAATCCGAAAGCAAGCCGACCGCGCGCGGCGAGCAGGAGGAGGGTAGCAGCAAGAAGCAGCAGGACGCGCTGAAGGCCTATTGCGTCAACCTCAACGAGAAGGCCAAGAGCGGCAAGATCGATCCGCTGATCGGCCGTCATTCGGAGGTCAGCCGCACCATCCAGGTGCTGTGCCGGCGTTCGAAGAACAACCCGCTCTATGTCGGCGACCCCGGCGTCGGCAAGACCGCGATCGCCGAAGGTCTCGCCAAGCGCATCGTCGAGGGCAAGGTTCCCGAAGCATTGGCCGACGCCACGATCTTTTCGCTCGATATGGGCACGCTGCTGGCCGGCACCCGTTATCGCGGCGATTTCGAAGAGCGCCTGAAGCAGGTCGTCAAGGAGCTCGAAGAGTATCCGGGCGCCGTGCTGTTCATCGACGAGATCCATACGGTCATCGGTGCGGGCGCCACTTCCGGCGGCGCGATGGATGCATCGAACCTGTTGAAGCCGGCCCTTTCCTCGGGGGCGATCCGTTGCATCGGTTCGACCACCTACAAGGAATATCGTCAGTTCTTCGAGAAGGACCGGGCGCTCGTCCGCCGTTTCCAGAAGATCGACGTCAACGAGCCGAGCATCGAGGATGCCATCGAAATCATGAAGGGCCTGAAGCCCTATTTCGAAGAGTATCATCACCTGCGCTATTCGAACGACGCCATCAAGTCGGCGGTCGAGCTCTCGGCGCGCTATATCTCCGACCGCAAGCTGCCGGACAAGGCGATCGATGTCATCGACGAAACCGGTGCCGCGCAAATGCTGTTGCCGCCGTCGAAGCGTCGCAAGCTGATTACGGAGCGGGAGATCGAGGTTACGATCGCGACCATGGCCCGCATTCCGCCGAAGACGGTTTCCAAGGATGACGAGATGGTTCTCGCCAACCTCGAACAGGAACTGCGTTCGGTCGTTTACGGCCAGGATACGGCGATCGAAGCGCTTTCGACTTCGATCAAGCTCGCTCGCGCCGGCCTGCGCGAACCGAACAAGCCGATCGGCTGCTACGTCTTCTCAGGCCCCACGGGCGTCGGCAAGACGGAAGTCGCCAAGCAGCTTGCTTCGTCGCTCGGCGTCGAACTGCTGCGCTTCGACATGTCGGAATATATGGAGCGTCATACGGTTTCTCGTTTGCTCGGCGCACCTCCCGGCTATGTCGGCTTCGATCAGGGCGGCCTCCTGACCGATGGTGTCGATCAGCATCCGCACAGCGTCGTCCTGCTCGACGAAATCGAGAAGGCGCATCCGGATATCTTCAATATCCTGCTGCAGGTCATGGACCATGGCGCGCTGACCGACCACAACGGCAAGAAGATCGACTTCCGCAACGTCATCCTGATCATGACGACCAATGCGGGCGCTTCGGAAATGGCCAAGGCCGCCATCGGCTTCGGTTCGTCCAAGCGTACGGGCGAGGACGAAGAGGCTCTGAACCGGATGTTCTCGCCGGAATTCCGCAACCGTCTGGATGCGGTCATTCCCTTCGCGTCACTGCCGACGACGGTCATCCACAAGGTCGTGCAGAAGTTCATCATGCAGCTGGAAGCGCAGCTTTCCGAACGGAACGTTACCTTCGACCTGCACGAGGACGCCATCGCCTGGCTGTCCGAGAAGGGCTACGACGACAAGATGGGCGCCCGTCCGCTGGCGCGCGTCATCCAGGAAAGCATCAAGAAGCCGCTGGCGAACGAAATCCTCTTCGGCAAGCTGAAGAAGGGCGGCGTCGTCAACGTCACGGTCGGCAAGAAGGAAGACGGCTCGACGGGTATCCTGCTCGACGCGATCGCGGACACCGCTCCGATCCGGCCGAAGCCCGAAGCCGAAGTCGGCGATGTGCCGGCCGAGGTGGAGGAGGATGACGGCGATACCGTCAAGACCAGAAGCCGCGTCGGCAAGGCCGGAGCGGCAACCGATGCCCGTCGTTCGGCGAAGGCTTCGAGATCGAGCGAAAGCGATGAACCGGAAGGCAAGTCGCCCCGCAAGGGTGGCGGCGCGGTTCCAAAGGTGCCGCGCAAGTAATCGCCGATCGGCTGCCTGAGAAAAACGAAACGGCTGCATTAGGGATAATGCAGCCGTTTTTATATGCTTATGAGGAAAACATCAGAAATGACTCGAGGGACCCGGCGCCTCAGGCCAGCGCCTCGATGATTTTCCTGGCGTTTTCCGCCAGCACCGCGCCATCCTCCATCTTGCCCGAATGCGGCTTCAGCGCGATGCCTTCGAGGCGCGGGATGATGTGGAAATGCAGATGGAACACGGTCTGGCCGGCGGCTGGTTCGTTGAACTGGGCGATATAGACACCGTCGGCATCGAAGGCTTCCTGAACCGCAATGGCGATCTTCTGGACGACAGCGATTGCGTGCTGCAATGCGGCCGTATCGGCATCGAAAATGTTGCGGGACGGTGACTTCGGCATAACCAGCGTATGGCCGGGCGACTGCGGCATCACATCCATGAAGGCGACCGTGTGCTCATCCTCATAGACACGATAGGACGGGATATCGCCCTTCAGGATCTTCGCGAAGATATTGTTGTCGTCATAGGCGGGGCTGGTCATCCAGGTTCTCCTCGTCTTCCGTTTATGGTTATTTCGAACCGCTAAATATCCTGCCGCTCGCCTTTGCGGAAGGGGCTGTGTTCGGTGAGGACTTCGCTCATCTCCTCCACCTGCTCCCGCTCGTGCTCCAGGTAGTCGGCAACAGCGCGCCGCAGGCCATGATGGCCGATATAGTGCGCCGAATGCGTGATGACCGGAAGATAGCCGCGCGCCAGCTTGTGCTCGCCTTGCGCGCCGGCTTCCACCCGCTTCAGCCCCTTCTCAAGCGCGAAATCGATCGCCTGATGATAGCAGACTTCGAAATGCAGAAAGGGATGATCTTCGATGCAGCCCCAATGCCGGCCAAACAGCGTCTCGCCGCCGATGAAGTTGATGGCGCCGGCAATGTAGCGGCCCTCCCGCTTGGCCATGACGAGCAGGATATCGTCGGGCATGCGTTCGCCGATCAGTGAATAGAATTTTCGGGTGAGATAGGGGCGGCCCCATTTGCGGCTGCCGGTATCCATGTAGAAGGCGAAAAACTGGTCCCAGATGTTTTCGGTGAGATCGCTGCCGGTCAACCAGTCGATGCTGATGCCATGCTCGACCGCCGTGCGCCGCTCCTTCTTCAGCGCCTTGCGCTTGCGTGACGCAAGCGTTTCCAGGAAGGCATCGTGATCCGCATAGCCTTCATTGATGAAATGGAACTGCTGGTCAGTGCGATGCAGGTAGCCATCGCCTTCGAAGATCGAAGCTTCGTCTTCGGGCAGGAAGGTGATGTGCGCGGAGGAAACGCCGAGTTGCCGGGTGACTTCCTTCAGGCTCTCGGCCAGCGCCGGCTGCAGCACGCTCCGATCCTGTCCCTCGGCGACGAGCAGCCGTGGCCCGGTAGCGGGCGTGAAGGGAATGGAGCATTGCAGCTTCGGATAATAGCGGCCACCAGCCCGCTCGAAAGCATCGGCCCAGCCATGGTCGAAGACATATTCGCCCTGGCTGTGGCTCTTGAGATAGCCCGCGACGGCACCGAGCAATTCGCCGCCGTCGGTTTCGAGCAGCAGGTGATTGCCGAGCCATCCCGTCTTGTCGGTCGCGGAGCCGGACTCCTCGAGCGACGACAGGAAAGCGTGCGAGACGAAGGGATTGTACGGCAGGATGCTGCCGGTTCTGGACGCCCCGGCCAGCTTGGACCAGCTCTCCGGGGCGATGTTCTTAAAGGATCGTTCGACTCGAATGGATAATTCGTCTGTCATCAACTTCTTGCGCTAGGAAGGATGGGAGGGGCTCTCACCGCTGCGCCTCCATCCGGGAGGATACGTCGTAGGCGCAGCGATAATTTGGGTTTGCGCAAAGCCTCTCCTTCAATCGATCCCGATTTACGAGGCCAGGCGCGGGTCAAAACCTTCGAAGGTCATCTGGTCTGCATTGGCAAATGTATGTTTGCGGGCCGCTTCGTCGCGCACGGTCCAGGTGATGACCGGAATGCCGCGCTGGCGCTGCGCCGTGACAAAGGGGTTCGGCAGGTGGCCGTAGAAGTACGAAATGAAGTCTAGCCCAAGATGCATGGCTTCGTCATGCTGAAAAAACGTCTCGGGCTTGTTTCCTTCGGCCGTAAGCCCGACCGGGTAGGGTGCTTCCAGGCCTTTAAGGTCCTTGAGCAGCCAGTGGTCGAAGCTCATCAGCGCGACGTGGCCCCTGTAACCTTCGAGCACTTCGAGAACGAATTCAGCAAAGCCTTCGTCGTCGCCTTCGCGTCCCTTGAGTTCCAGCAAGAGCGGCACCTTGCCACCGCAGAGCTGCAGAAGCTGCTTCAGCGTCGGGATCTTGTCCTTGGTGCCGCCGATCGAGAGCAGCCCGAGTTCGGCCGAGGTGCGCTCGCGCACTTCGCCGGGCAGGTTGCAGACGCGCTGCAGGTCGTCGTCATGGAAGACGACCGGAACGCCGTCCGAGGCGTAATGCAGGTCGCATTCGATGGCAAAGCCCGCCTCGATGGCGCGGCTGAAGGCCGAGAGCGTATTCTCCCAGACTTCCTTGTTCATGTCATGATAGCCGCGATGGGCGACGGGACGCTCAGTCAGCCAGGCAAGCTTGCTCATTATGCAATTTCCAGAATGGCATCGATTTCAACGGCGGCATTGAGCGGCAAGGCGGCCATGCCGACGGCTGCGCGGGCATGCTTGCCGGCTTCGCCCAATACATTTGCCAGAAGATTGGAGGCGCCGTTGATCACAAGATGTTGTTCGACGAAATCCGGGGTCGAAGCAACGAAGCCGTTCAGCTTGATCAGCCGCTTGATCCGGCCGAGATTACCGCCGAGCGCGGCTTTCGCCTGGGCAAGAATATTGATGGCGCAGAGCTCGGCCGCGCGCTGGCCGCCGGCGACATCGACGTCGTTGCCGAGATGGCCCGTCACGCCGATCTTGCCGTTTTCCATCGGCAGCTGCCCCGACAGATAGAGAAGATTGCCGCTGATGACATAGGGAACATAGTTGGCGGCCGGTGCCGCGGCCTGTGGCAGAACGATGCCGAGTTCCTTCAGGCGACCCTCGATGGCGTCGGACATTTTCATCTCCCGTTTTGTTGTAAAAACTTCAAAAATCCGGCATCAAGACTAAATTCCGTCACTTAGGATCGGCAGCCTCGTTTCAGCCGAAAGCGTTCTTATAACATCGCATGCGAGTCCAACAGGAGATAATGAATGTTCCGCTCGAGTCTTGCTGCCACCGTCGTTTCGGGGCTGGGCATTCTGTCACTGGGGATTTCCGCAGCCAATGCAGCCGGTCCGAGCGGGCTGATCGCGCATCGCGCCGTCTATGATCTCGAGCTGAAGGATGCTTCGGATCGCTCCGGCATTTCCGGCATGGTCGGCCGCATGGTCTATGAGTTCGAAGGCTCCGATTGCGCCGGATTCACCACCAACTTCCGTTTCGTGACGAAGATCGACACAGGCGATTCCACCCGTGTCAGCGACCAGCAGACGACCACGTTCGAGGATCTCGGGAAGCGCCTGTTCCGCTTCGAGACCAAGTCCTTTACCGACAACCAGCTCGACAAGGACGTGCGGGGAGCCGCAAGCGACGATCAGAAGGGCATCAAGGTCGATCTGATGCAGCCGCATAGCAAGCAGGTCGAACTTATCCAGAGCCGTTTCCCGACCGAGCATATGCTCGACATCATCCACAATGCCAAGCTCGGCAAGAATTTCTTCGAGGCGCAGGTCTTCGACGGCTCCGACGATGGCGACAAGCCGCTCATCGCCACCACGGTCGTGGGCAAGGCGCAGCCTCCGGCCACGGACGATCCCGATGCCGACAAGGCCGGCGCCTTCGCCAAGACGTCTTTCTGGCCGGTGACCGTGGCCTATTTCAACGAGAAGTCCACAGGCGATGCCACGCCCGTCTACCGCATGTCCTTCAAACTCTACGAGAACGGCATAACGCGCGATCTCACCATGGATTACGGCGACTTCGTACTGACCGGCAAGCTTACCAAGCTCGAGGTTCTCGATGCCAAGGCGTGCCAGTAGTCCGACGTGCGGCGCTGGGTTGGCCGAAACATAAAATCATCGTCATAAAACTGTGATCTAAGCTTCACTATGGTGTGAAACGATTGGCACGTGTGGGTGAGTCCGTCTTTCGCTCGCGCCGATCTGGAATTGTAGTGGGGCGCGCGGGGGAATGATCGCTTTTTGGGGCGATTGGAAGTTTTTGCGGTCGGCTCCGTGTTTATGGACGAGAAAGCACGACCTATGAGCAATACCGATATCTCCACCGGTTCCACCAACAGCCTGCCGGTTGTCGTCGCCGATCCGGCGGAAATCGCCCGCATCGGCGACGGCATCGATCTGACCGATCGCGCGGGCATTTCCGTCTATGGCGATCGCGCGCAGCAAGCCGTTTCCGATTATTCCGATCGTATCCTGCGCGAAGTTCGCAATCGCGATCTTGGCGAGGTCGGCAAGCTGCTGACCGATATCATCGTCAAATCGAAGAAGCTGGACCCCGCCTCCTTGAAGGACGAGGGTTTCCTCTCGCGGATGTTTTCCTCGTTCAGGGCGAGGCTGGAGCGCTTCAAGGAGCAATTCGAGGATGTGGCCGGCCAGATCGATCGCATCGGGCTCGAGCTCGATCGGCACAAGGACATCTTGCGCCGGGATATCGCCCTTCTGGACGATCTGCACGAGGAGACCAAGCAGTCCATCGTGCAGCTCGATGCGTATGTGCAGGCCGGCAAGGATTTTGCCGAGCGTTTTCGGTCGACCGAACTCCCCCGGCTGAAGAGCGCCGCCGATGCGGCCTCCGCCAATCCGGGCGGCGGCATGCTGGAAGCGCAGATCTACCAGGATAGCCTTCAGGCCCTCGATCGGCTGGAGAAGCGGATTTTTTATCTGCAGCAGGCACGCCAGCTCGGCATTCAGCAATTGCCGCAGATCCGGATTGTCCAGTCGGGCGACGAAACCCTGATCGAAAACCTGCAGGCGACCTCGGCGCTGACGGTGCCGGCCTGGAAGCAGAAGATGGTGATCCTGCTCGGCCTGACGCAGCAGAAATCCGCGCTCGACCTGCAGAAGACGGTCACCGACGCCACCAATGACATGATCCGCCAAGCCTCGAAAATGATGAAGGATCAGGCGATCGCCATAGAACAGCAGTCGCAGCGCGGTATCGTCGACATCGACACACTTGCGGCTGCCAACCGCGACCTGATCGACACGATCGGCGGTGTCCTGAAGGTGCAGGAGGATGGCCGCGCCAAGCGGGCAGAGGCCGAGCAGCGGATGCAGAAAATGACCATAGAGCTCAAGAAAGCAATGATCGAGGCGCGGTAATTCGCATGACAATCCGCAAATTTGTTACCGGCCTGACGCTCGCGTCAGCTCTTGCGCTGAGCGGCTGCAATATCGGCGGGCAAGGCCCGAAATTCTCGATCGTTTCCGGCTCGGAAAACACGGTTCTTCAGCCTGTTGTCGAGGAATTCTGCAAGGAGAAGAAGGCGACCTGCAGCTTTACCTATGAAGGCACGCTGGATATCGGCTTGGCCCTGCAGGGCGAGCAGGGCGTCGAGCAGGATGCCGTCTGGCCTGCCTCGAGCGTCTGGGTCGATATGTTCGACGCCAAGCGGCGGGTGAAGTCATTGACGTCGGTCGCGCAGATGCCGGTCATTCTCGGCGTGCGCAAATCCAAGGCCGAGGCGCTCGGCTGGGTCGGCAAGCCTGTTTATATGAAAGACATATTGACGGCGGTGAAGAGCGGCTCGCTGAAGTTTCTCATGACATCGGCGACACAATCGAATTCCGGCGCCAGTGCCTATCTCGGCATGCTGTCGAGCGCGCTCGGCAACAAGCCCGTGATCGAGCCGGGCGATCTCGACAAGCCGGATGTCCAGGGTGCGGTCCGCTCGCTGCTCGGCGGCGTCGAGCGCTCCTCCGGGTCATCGGGCTGGCTTGCGGATCTCTATACCGATTCGGCCGGAAAGGGCGTGCTCTACGACGCCATGTGGAACTACGAGGCGGTGCTGAAGGAAACCAACGACAAGCTCGCGGGCATGGGCAAGGAACCGCTTTATGCCATCTACCCCGCCGACGGCGTCGTCGTTGCCGATTCTCCGATCGGTTTCGTCGACCATGGGCGAGGGCAGGAGGTCGAGATCTTCTTCAACCAGCTCGTCGAATATTTGCGCTCCGCGCCGGTGCAGAAGCGTATCGCGGATACGGGCCGCCGCATTCCGCTCGCGGATGTCACCGCCAAGCCGGAACCGTCATGGAATTTCGATCCGACCCGGCTCGTGACCGCGATCCGCATGCCGGAGCCTGCCGTCATCCGCCAGGCGCTCGATCTCTATCAGGTGGCATTGCGCAAGCCGTCACTGACCGCACTCTGCCTTGATTTCTCAGGCTCTATGGCGGGCAAAGGCGAGGAGCAGCTCCAGGCGGCCATGCACTTCCTGTTCAATCCCGACGAAACAGGCAAGGTGCTGGCGCAATGGACGCCGACCGATCGCATCATGGTCATTCCGTTCGACGCCGATGTGCGCACGACTTTCGAGGGTACGGGAAATCCGGCTCAGCAGAAAATGCTTGTCGACAAGGTTTCGCGCCAGCGCGCCGACGGCGGCACGGATATGTATGCCTGCGCGAGCAAGGCGCTTGACTGGATAAGCGCGACGCGGGATCTGTCATCCTATCTGCCGGCGATCGTCATCATGACCGATGGTAGATCCGATGATGCCAACGGTGATTTCATGAGCCGCTGGGCATCGGTGAACCCGCATGTGCCGGTGTTCGGCATCACCTTCGGCGATGCGGACAAGCGGCAGCTGGATGCTCTCGCAAAGGAGACCTCGGCGCGCGTCTTTGACGGCCGTGGCGATCTGGTCAGCGCGTTCCGGGCAGTGCGCGGCTATAACTAGGGCATTTCTGTTTTAAACGGAGTCACGGAAATGCTCTATCTCTTTGTTTTCACGCAATTCCAGACGCAAAACCGCTTCGCGCCTTTGCCGGAATTGCTCTAGGACGATAATGCGCAATTGGTTCGGCAATGACTGGAATTGGATCGTGGCGGGCCTTGCCGCCGCCATCGTCGTTCCTGTCCTCAGCTTTGTTGCCGGCATGCCGATATGGATCGCGGCGATCATCGGCCTCTTGGTTTTCGTCGGCCTGATCTTCGTCCTTGCACCGAAGCGTATGTTCGAAGGGCTGGATGCGAAGGCGATCGGCAGGGGACGTCTGGATTTTGCCCGCGACCTGTTGAGCGCGGCGACACCCGCCGCGCAAAGGCTGGAAGCGTCGGCGAGCCAGATCGTCAGCAAGGAAACGGCAAAACGGGTGCGACATCTGGCTGAAATCGCCGCCGACGTCTTTGCCAAGGTGGAGGCCAATCCGGAAAGCGCCGGCACGGTCCGGCGGTTCCTCAGCTATTATCTGCCGCGGGCAGCGGAGGTGGCGGAAGGATTTGCCGTGATCGAGGCAAAACGCCAGCCGGATGCCGTCCGCCTGCAGGAGGTCGGTCTCGTTCTGACCAAACTCGAAGACGCTTTCGTACACTATTCCGATAGCCTGGTCGAAGACAGGCTTGATACGCTTGATACCGAGCTGCGCCTCATACAGGCCTCGCTCAAAGAGGACATAGGACGCTGATGGCCATTTCCCGCCGCGCTTTTGGAGTAGGGCTTCTTGCCGCCGGTGTCGCGGGGACCGGAGGCTATTTCGCTGTCAAGGACCGGCCGGAGCTACAGGGGCTGCTCGGCAACCGCACCAAGCTCTTCGGCTTCATCGGCGGCGAGAAGGAAGCCTTCCTGGCTGACAACGACGTGATCTCGGCGCTCCACGGTTACGGATTGGAGATCAACAGCCGCGTCGCCGGTTCGGTCGAGATGGTGCGTGAACAGGCGCTTCTGTCGCAGAACCCCGCGTTCCTGTGGCCGTCCTCATCGATCATGGTCGATATCGCCCGGCAGGGCGGCATCAAGATCCGCAACGATCGCGTCATCCTCAATACGCCCATCGTCGTCTATTCCTGGCAGCCCGTCGTCGACGGATTGACCAAGGCGGGGCTCGTCACCACGACGCCAGAGGGGCAGCATCAGCTTGATCTCAAGGCGTTGCTGGACGCAATGCTTGCCGGAACGAACTGGTCGAAGCTCGGCGTCAACTCGCTCTATGGTCAGGCCCGGATCGTCTCGACCGATCCCAACCGTTCCAATTCCGGCTTCATGTTTTCAGGCCTCGTGCTCAGCCTCCTGAGCGGCAATGTGGCGAGTACTGAAAGTCTCCCGCAATTCGGGGACAAGGCGCAGGCGATCTTCCGCAACATGGGCTTCAAGTCGTCGTCATCGGGCAAGCTGTTCGAACAGTATCTTGCCGGTGGCATCGGCGGCGAGCCGATGATCGTCGGCTATGAGAATCAGCTGGTGGAATGGATTATCGCCGATCCGAAGCGTTGGCAGAGGATACAGGCCGGCAACAGCGCTAAGCCCGTGGTGCTCTATCCGCATCCGACCGTCTATTCCGCGCACCCGCTGATCGCCATCGATGAACAGGTCGATCGCATGATAGAGGCCTTGGTCAGCCCGCGGCTACAGGAGCTTGCCTGGACCAAGCACGGTTTCCGTGGGCCGCTGGGAACAGTAACCGGCGATGCCGACAGCGCGATTGCCGGCCTGCTGCCGGCTGAAATCGACGCCGTATTGCCGATGCCGGACGCCAATGTCATGCTGGCGCTGCTCGACAAACTGGTCAGCTGAAAGCAGGGCAGGGGTTATTTTTGATCCAAAAGCCTTGCATTCCCGATGAATCGAATGTAAGGGCACCCTCATTCCACACGTAAGGCATGGGATCGTCCGGGAGAAATCCGGATTTTTCCGCCCGGTGGCATTCTCGAAGAGGGTGCTGTTCGCCTTGCGGAGGTTCAACCGGAAAAGGATACAAAGGCATGGCATTGCCCGATTTTTCTATGCGCCAGCTTCTGGAAGCTGGTGTTCACTTCGGCCACCAGACGCATCGCTGGAACCCGAAGATGAAGCCGTACATTTTCGGCGATCGCAACAACATCCACATCATCGACCTCGCGCAGACGGTTCCGTTGCTGAGCCGCGCCCTGCAGGTCGTCAGCGACACCGTTGCCCGTGGCGGCCGTGTTCTGTTCGTCGGCACCAAGCGCCAGGCGTCCGAACTGATCGCCGACAGTGCCAAGCGCTCGGCTCAGTACTACGTCAACGCCCGCTGGCTCGGCGGCATGATGACCAACTGGAAGACGATCTCCAACTCGATCCAGCGTCTGCGCAAGCTCGACGAAATCCTCTCCGGCGATGCCCAGGGCTTCACCAAGAAGGAACGTCTGAACCTTGAGCGCGAGCGCGAAAAGCTCGACAAGGCCCTCGGCGGTATCAAGGACATGGGCGGCACGCCGGACCTGATGTTCATCATCGACACCAACAAGGAAAAGATCGCGATCGACGAAGCCAAGCGCCTCGGCATCCCGGTCGTCGCCATCATCGACTCGAACTGCGATCCGGACCTGATCGACTATCCGATCCCGGGCAACGACGACGCCTCGCGCGCCATCGCTCTTTACTGCGACCTGATCTCGCGCGCTGCCATCGACGGCATCGCCCGTCAGCAGGGTGCATCCGGCCGTGATCTCGGCGCTTCCGAAGAAGCTCCGATCGAGCCGACCCTGGCGGACGGCACCGAAGCCTGATCGCGCCCAGAGGCGGGCATTAGACTGTCCGCCCAAGCGCAATGAAATCCGGGATAAGGCCGTTTGCGACTTCAACAAGTTCGAGCGGCCTTATCGCGTTTTGCATGACGCCACGCCTACTGCATAATTCCTTAAATCGGAATCGATTTAAGGGTAAAATTATGCAGCGGATTTAAGTGCTACAGCGACCTTTGCGCGTCACTTGTGACGCATGGCGCTGTAGGCGGTAAATCCAGGCATGTTCCAATCAAGAATTCCACAGTATGACGCTGCTTCATAACGCTGTCATACTTACGGGTACATTTCGTCCCTCAAATCGGTGCCGCTTCGGCTCAAAACCGCCTGCTGCACCGTATGAACCGACAAGAGGAAGCTTATGACCGAGATTACGGCTGCACTGGTGAAGGAACTGCGCGAAAAGTCTGGCGCAGGCATGATGGACTGCAAGAAGGCGCTGACCGAAACCAACGGCGATATCGAAGCAGCGATCGACTGGCTGCGCGCCAAGGGCATCTCTAAGGCCGACAAGAAGTCCGGCCGCACCGCCGCTGAAGGCTTGGTCGCCATTGCCGGCGCCGGCCACAAGGCCGTTGTCGTCGAGCTCAATTCCGAAACCGACTTCGTTGCCCGTAACGATGCCTTCCAGGACCTCGCCCGCGGCATCGCCGAAGTTGCGCTGTCCACCGACGGCACGGTCGAAGCCATTTCGGCTGCGACCTACCCCGCATCCGGCAAGCCGGTTGCCGACACCATCAAGGACGCGATCGCAACCATCGGCGAGAACATGACGCTTCGTCGTGCAGCCAAGCTGGAAGTCGAGCACGGCGTCGTGGCGACCTACATCCACAACGCTGCCGGCGACGGTATCGGCAAGCTCGGCGTTCTGGTCGCCCTGAAGTCGGTCGGCGACAAGGCCGTTCTGACGTCGATCGGCCGCCAGGTTGCCATGCACATTGCCGCTACCAACCCGCTGGCTATCCGCGCCGAAGAAGTCGATGCGGCGGTCGCCGAGCGCGAACGCAACGTCTTCATCGAGCAGTCCCGCGAATCCGGCAAGCCGGAAGCCATCATTGAAAAGATGGTGGAAGGCCGCATGCGCAAGTTCTTCGAGGAAGTCGCTCTTCTTTCGCAGGCTTTCGTCATCAACCCGGACCTGACGGTCGCTGCTGCCATCAAGGAAGCCGAAAAGACCGCCGGCGCCCCGATCGAAGTCGTCGGCATGGCCCGTCTGCTCCTCGGCGAAGGCGTCGAGAAGGAAGAGACCGACTTCGCCGCCGAAGTCGCCGCTGTAGCCAAGGGCTGATCAGCGAAAAGAAGTCATATCCCGGATTGGCGAAACCATATCAGGGAAAACATCAGGGCATCGCGTGACAACGCGGTGCCCTTCGTGTATCCGGCTTTCACAATCATCCCCCGCGATCACTTCAAGGAGCCACGATGTCTCAGCCGATCTACAAGCGCGTACTGCTCAAGGCCTCCGGCGAAGCCCTGATGGGTAGCCAGGGGTTCGGCATCGACGTGACCGTCGCCGACCGGATTGCGTCCGACATCGCGGAAGCGCGCGCGATGGGCGTCGAGGTCGGCGTGGTCGTCGGCGGCGGCAATATCTTCCGTGGCGTTGCCGTGGCCTCCAAGGGCGGCGACCGTGTGACCGGCGATCACATGGGCATGCTCGGCACCATCATCAATGCGCTCGCTCTGGCGACCTCGCTGCGTAAACTCGATATCGACACCGTCGTGCTCTCGGCCATCTCGATGCCGGAAATCTGCGAAAGCTTCTCGCAGCGTGCCACGCTTTATCATCTCTCGCTTGGTCGCGTGGTGATCTTTGCCGGCGGCACCGGCAATCCGTTCTTCACGACAGATTCCGCCGCCGCGCTGCGTGCCGCCGAGATGGGCGCGGAAGCGATCTTCAAGGGCACACAGGTCGACGGCATCTACTCCGCCGATCCGAAGAAATTCCCCGATGCCGAGCGCTTCGACCATCTGACTCACAGCCAGGTGCTCGAAAAGGGACTGGCCGTCATGGATGTGGCCGCCGTGGCGCTTGCTCGCGAAAACTCCATTCCGATCGTCGTCTTCTCGATTCACGAGGAGGGCGGTTTCGCCCAAATCTTGACCGGCGGCGGCCGCAAGACCATCGTATCAGACAATTGACGTTCCTGTGGCGCCGGGCATGCCCGGTGTCGCCCTATCCGACGGGAGTATGAACATGAGTGAAGGCACCGACCTCAAGGAATTGAAGCGCCGCATGGACGGCGCCATCGCGGCATTCAAAAGCGATATCGCCTCTCTGCGCACCGGACGTGCATCCGCCAACATCCTGGACCCGGTCACGATCGAAGCCTACGGGTCGCGTATGCCGCTGAACCAGGTTTCCAACATCACCGTGCCGGAACCGCGCATGCTGGCGGTTTCGGTGTGGGACAAGTCGATGGTCGGTGCCGTCGAGCGCGCCATCCGCGAATCCAATCTTGGCCTCAATCCCATCATTGACGGCCAGAACCTGCGCATTCCGCTGCCGGAGCTCAACGAAGAGCGCCGCCGTTCGCTGGTCAAGGTCGCCCATGAATATACCGAGAAGGCCAAGGTAGCGATTCGCCACGTTCGCCGCGATGGCATGGATGGTCTCAAAAAGGCCGAAAAAGACGGTGTAATCGGCCAGGACGAGAGCCGGTCTCTCTCTGAACGTGTGCAGAAGATGACGGATGAGACGATTTCGGAAGTCGACCGCTTGCTAGCCGACAAGGAAAAGGAAATCATGCAGGTCTGATCGCACGCTGGGGAGATTTCACGCTTTTGATTTGGCAATATTGAAAGCGGTGACCGCGCCCTAGATTACGAGACCAGAGCGTATTTCCGCCGAACGAAACCGGACCCATATGTCAGCTCCCACGTTCTCCGTCGTACCCGAACACGTTGCCATTATCATGGATGGCAACGGTCGCTGGGCCAATGCGCGCGGTCTGCCGCGCACCATGGGCCATCGCAAGGGCGTGGAGGCGGTCAGGGAAACGGTTCGGGCCGCCGGCGATATCGGCATCAAATACTTGACGCTTTTTGCCTTTTCCTCGGAGAACTGGCGCCGCCCCGAGACTGAGGTGAGCGATTTGCTCGGCCTGCTCAAGGCCTTCATTCGCCGCGATCTCGCGGAGCTTCATCGGCAGAACGTCCGGATTCGCGTCATAGGCGATCGCGGCAACCTGCGTGGCGACATTCTGCCCCTGTTGATCGAGGCAGAGGAGACCACCAGGAACAATACGGCCCTGACCTTGGTCATCGCCTTCAATTACGGCTCGCGCGATGAGATCACGCGCGCCTTCGCGAGCCTTGCGAAAGACGTCGAGGCCGGGCGGCTGCGCCCGCAGGACATCAGCGCGGAGCTGGTCGACGCCCGTCTCGACACCGCCGGGATTCCCGATCCCGACCTCATTATCCGCACGAGCGGCGAGGAACGGCTTTCGAATTTCCTGTTGTGGCAGGCCGCCTATTCCGAGTTCATGTTCGTGCCGGACTATTGGCCCGATTTCAGCCGCGATCTCTTCTTCTCCGCGCTGGAAAAATATGCAGCGCGCGACCGGCGCTTTGGTGGTCTTTCCGCCAAGCAAGCGGCCGTGGGGTCCTGATGAGCCGCGAACTCAGGCTGCGCATTATCTCCGGCATCATTCTCGCCGTCATCGTTCTCGTCGCCACCTGGTATGGCGGTTTGAGCTTTCGTCTTTTGGCGGCTGCGATCGGCCTGCTCGTCTACTATGAATGGTCGACGATAACGGATCTGCATGGCCGCGATCCCCAGGGAAATGCGCTCGGCTGGCTTGGCCTCGTGCTGATTGCCGGTGCAACGGTCCTGGGCGAATCCGTCTATTCCATTGAAGTTCTGGCCGCCTTCGTCGTGATCACGGCGGTCATGGTCGGGATTCGCGCCAGAAGCTGGTGGCTGCCTTCAGGCATATTCTATTCCGGACTGACGACGATTGCGCTTTCGGAGATTCGCGATGACGATCTGCGCGGCTTCGTCCTGATGCTGTTCGTTTTCGCCACCGTGTGGGCAACGGATATCCTCGCCTATTTCGTCGGACGCGCCATCGGCGGGCCGAAGCTGGCTCCGAGGATATCGCCCGGCAAGACATGGTCGGGCGCGGTCGGCGGCGCCATCGCGGCCGTCGTCGCGGGAACTGCGGTGGTATGGAGTTTCTTTTCCGCCGACGAGCTGCGGATTCCCGTCCTTGCCCTTGTGCTTTCCATATGCAGCCAAATCGGCGATTTGTTCGAGTCTTTCATCAAGCGCAAGTTTGGCGTGAAAGACTCCAGCCACCTGATTCCCGGCCATGGCGGCGTCATGGATCGGGTCGATGGACTAATTTTTGCTTGTTTTGCAGCGTTTTTGTTGGCTATCGTAATGTCGCTGACAATGAGCGGCGAGACCCTTTCACTGGGCGGCGTTCTGCTCGGGGTCTGAAATTAACATGAACAGGATCGTTGCATGGGTAGCGCGGCTAGCTTCATCGGTTTCTTGACGAACAACGTCATCACGTTTGTCTTCGTCCTGTCGTTGCTCGTTTTCGTGCATGAGATGGGTCATTATCTGGTCGGCCGCTGGTCCGGTATCCGCATCATGGCCTTCTCGATCGGCTTCGGCCCCGAGATCGCCGGATTTACCGATCGGCACGGCACGCGCTGGAAGCTTTCGCTCATCCCGCTCGGCGGCTACGTGCGATTCTTCGGTGACGAGGATGCCTCCAGCAAGACCGACGTGGATCAGCTTTCGGCCATGACGGAGGAGGAGCGGGCCCAGTCCTTTGCCGGTGCGAAGCTATGGAAGCGGGCCGCCACGGTTGCGGCCGGCCCGATTGCCAATTTCCTTCTCGCCATCGCGATCTTTGCCGTCCTTTTCAGCATCTACGGCCGCACGGTCGCCGATCCGGTCGTTGCCATGGTGACGCGAGACGGCGCTGCCGCCGAGGCCGGCATCGAGCCAGGCGACCGCCTTGTCGCCATCGACGGCAACAAGGTGGCGACGTTCGATGAAGTGCAGCGTTATGTCGGTCTTCGCCCGGGCCGTACCATCGTTCTGACCGTCCAGCGCGACGGCCAGAATCGCGATTTCCAGATCGTGCCGAAGCTCGTCGAAGATACCGATCAGTTCGGCAACAAGATGGAAATGGGCCGCATCGGCATTGCGCTCGTCGATCCGGTCGTGACCGCAGTGGAGCCGACCGGTCCAGCGGCTAAGGCCGGGGTGCAGGCCGGGGATCGCCTGATTGCCGTCGACGGCAACAATGTCGCCACTTACTACGACATCGGTCGCTACTTGGCCGAGCGCCCGGGCAAGAGCATCGTGCTCACCATCAAGCGCAACGGCGCGATCCGTGATTTCCCGATGATGACCGAGACCCTGGTCGACACGGATGCATCCGGGAACAAGAAGGATGTCGGCGCCATCGGCATTGCGCCGATCGATCCCATCGTCGCGTCGATTGGTTCGGACAGTCCGGCCCAGACGGCAGGTCTCGAACTCGGGGATCGCATTCTTTCCGTGGACGGACGAGAAATCGGTTCCATCGGTGAAGTGCAGCGTTATGCGGCGTCTCATGCCGACAAATCGATGACATTGACGGTCAAGCGCGACGGCCAGGCGCGCGACGTGACGGTGACGCCCAAAAAGTCGGAGGAGACAGATGCCTTTGGCGCCCGGATGGAGATCGCCACCATCGGCATCACCGACGGCCAGAAGCCGATCAAGCTGCGTTACGAGGCATATGGGCCGCTCCAGGCGCTCGCCGAGGGCGTGAAGCAGACCGGCAGCATCGTTTCCGGCACTTTCGAATACATCGGCAATGTCATCGGCGGCTACATGAAGGCCGATCAGCTGGGAGGCCCCATTCGGGTTGCGCAACTGTCCGGGCAAATGGCAACCCTGGGTTTTGCCGCGGTGCTCCAATTCGCCGCCATACTTTCTGTTTCAATAGGGTTATTAAATTTGATGCCGGTGCCGGTACTTGATGGCGGCCATCTGATGTTCTATGCGATTGAAGCCGTAAGGGGAAAACCCCTGGGTGCAAGGGCGCAGGATATCGCTTTCCGGATCGGATTTGCGATGGTGCTCTCACTCATGGTGTTTGCGACCTGGAACGACATCAGTTCCAGAATAGGCTAGTGGAGCTGCGTGAGAGGAAAATTACGATTTATTTACGATGTTTCAAAGCTGTAGTGGCGAATGGGCCACGCTTCGAAATGAAGTAAACAGAAATTAACGTGCTCCCTTGCTTGTATGTCAAAAGCGGGTAAAACGACACACGTGGCCGGAATCGGGTTCGCTCGGGGCTGGGGACGATTGAAAAAAGGTAAGAAGTGAAAATGAAGGCTGGTTCAAAATTTTTGAACGCAGTGTCGGCGGTAGCGCTGTCTGCTGGTGTTGTTGCGTCTGGTGCTGGTGTTATCACCCTTGCCTCTACCTCGGTCGCGGAAGCAGCTGTTATTCAGCGCGTTGACGTTCGCGGTGCGGAACGTGTCGGCGCGACGGCGGTTCGCGACAATATCGCGATCAAGCCTGGAAAGAACTTCTCCCCCGGCGATATCGATGTTTCGGTGAAGCAACTCTATGCCACCGGATATTTCTCCGATGTCCACATTACGGTTTCGGGCAGCACCCTGGTCGTAACGGTCCAGGAAAATAAGCTCATCAACGCCGTGGTCTTCAACGGCAACCGCAAGATCAAGGACGACAAGCTCCAGGGCGTCGTTCAGACCCATTCGGCCGGCCCTTACAACGAAGCTTCCGTTCAGGCCGACATTAAGACCATCAAGGATGCCTACGCCTCGATCGGTCGTAACGATGTACAGGTGACGACGCAGACCGCGGAAGTCTCGCCGGGCCGCGTCAACGTCGCCTTCGTCATCAATGAAGGTGACCGCACCAAGATCGACAAGATCAATTTCTCGGGCAATCAGGCCTATGGCAGCGGCCGCTTGGCTTCGGTGATCGCCACCAAGAAAAGCAACTTCCTGTCGTTCCTGACCCGCAAGGACGTCTACAGCCCCGAGCGCCAGCAGGCCGACCAGGATACGCTGCGTCAGTTCTACTACAATCACGGCTACGCCGATTTCCGCATCGTCAGCGCCGACGCGACGCTGAACGAGCAGAACAACGAATACACGCTGAACTTCAATGTTGATGAAGGTCCGCGTTACACCTATGGCGACATCAACGTGATTTCGACGGTCGACGGCGTCAATGGCGACGAGCTGAAGGGCCTCATCATCACCCACAAGGGCGATGTCTACAGCGCCAAGGATATCCAGACCTCGATCGAGAACATTTCCAAGCGCGTAGCGTCCGCGGGCTATCCGTTCGCCCGCATCACGCCGCGTGGCAATCGCGATCTGTCCGGTCACACCATCGGTATCGAATATCTGGTCGATCAGGGCGAGCGCGCCTATGTCGAGCGGATCGAAATCCGCGGCAACACCCGCACGCGCGATTACGTCATTCGCCGCGAGTTCGACCTCAACGAAGGCGATGCCTTCAACCAGGAAATGATCACGCGCGCCAAGCGTCGCCTCGATGCGCTGGGCTATTTCACCAAGGTCGATATCTCGACGGCGCAGGGCAGTGCCCCGGACCGCGTGGTCGTCGTCGTCAACGTCGAAGACCAGCCGACCGGCTCCTTCGGTATCGGCGCGGGTTACGCTGTCGGCAACAACGGTGGCCTGCTGCTCGAAGCTTCGGTCGAAGAAAAGAACTTCCTCGGTCGCGGCCAGTACATCCGTATCGCTGCTGGTGCCGGCACGGAAGGTAACCGTACCTACAACATCTCGTTCACCGAGCCCTACTTCCTCGGCTATCGCCTTGCCGCTGGTTTCGATATCTTCAAGAACCAGACGTCGAGCGACGATTTCTACGACTACTCGGAAGAAGGTTTCTCGCTGCGCGTCACCGCGCCGATCACCGAGAACTTCGCGACGACCCTGCGCTATAACTACAAGCGCCTGACCTACGACGGCACGAATGATTGGCAGAACAATCTTTCCGCTCCGTATGTCAACCTCGTCGAGAACGGTCCTTGGACTCAGTCGACTCTTTCGCAGACCTTTACCTACAACACGCTTGATGACCAGAATCTGCCGCGCGAAGGTATCATCGCCAAGTTCACGCATGAATATGCTGGTCTCGGCGGCGACTCGGACTTCTACAAGCTGAGCGGTAAGGCTCGTTACTACAAGATGATCAGCGACGAAGCCGATATCATCGGCTCGCTGACGGTCGGTGCCGGTTATGTGATGCCGACGGACGGCAAGCTGAACGTCTTCGATCAGTTCACGCTCGGTGGCCGCGAAATCCGTGGCTTCGAGAATGCTGGTATCGGCCCGCGTTCGTCGCATGGCGATCCGCTCGGTGGTACGACCTACTTCACGGCTTCGGCTGAAGCGAGCATGCCGATGCCGGGTATACCGCAGGACATCGGTCTGCGTATCGCAGCCTTTGCCGACGCAGGTTCGCTCTACGGCAACAAGGCGAATCTCTTCGGCGATACGCTCCATAACGACAGCTCGATCCGAGCTTCGCTCGGTGCTGGCCTGATCTGGTCTTCGCCGTTCGGTGTCATCCGTGTCGACTATGCCGTGCCGGTTCTCAAGGAAGATTACGACAAGGTTGAGAATTTCCGGTTTGGCATCGCCAACCAGTTCTGATATCGGCAGTCCAGAACTTCGGGCTTGAACACCGTTCTGGAGCTGGTGCTTATGGAACATACTGGTTTTTTCCCGCCCCATGGCGGCATCAGCTTAAGGCAACTGGCTGAGCATCTTGGGGCGGAACTTGCTGATGCGGCCTCTGCGGAGGTCGCCATCAGGTCTATCGCCCCCGTCTATCGGGCAGGCGAGGGTGATATTTGTTATATCCTTTCCCGAAAGAATCGCGCTGAGCTGGAGACCTGCAAGGCTTCCGCCATCATTTGCTTGCCGGCGCTGAAATCTTTCGTTCCCGACCATATTCCGGTGCTTCTGTCGAAGAAGCCGCATACGGATTTTGCGATTGCCGGCGGCCTGCTGCATCCGCAAGCCATGCGGCCGGTCACATTCGCGGCGAACCCGGGAACGATTTCACCGGCGGCCATCATCGACCCGACGGCGAAGCTGGAGGCCAATATCGGCGTCGAGCCGGGCGCGATCATCGGCGCTGGCGCCGAGATCGGCGAGGGCACCTATATCGGCGCCAATGCCCTTATCGGGCCAGGCGTGAAAATCGGACGCAACTGCAGCATTGGCGGCGGCGCGAGCGTGCTCTGTGCCTATCTCGGCAATGGCGTCATCGTCCATAATGGTACGCGCATCGGCCAAGACGGTTTCGGTTATGCGCCTGGGCCTCGCGGCATGGTCAAGATCGTTCAGATCGGCCGCGTCATCATCCAGGACAATGTCGAGATCGGCGCCAATACAACGATCGATCGCGGCACCATGGATGATACCGTGATCGGCGAAGGCACCAAGATCGACAACCAGGTCCAGATCGGACATAACGTCCGCATCGGTCGGCATTGTGCTATCGTCAGCCAGGTCGGCATCGCCGGCAGCACGGTGATTGGAGATGGCGTGCAGATTGGCGGCCAGGCGGGCCTCAATGGTCACATTCACATCGGCGACGGCGCGCAGATCGGTGCCAAGAGCGGCGTGATGAACAGCATTCCGGCCGGAGAGCGCTATGCAGGCCTTCCAGCGCGGCCTCTATGGGATTTTCTAAGGGAATCGGCGGAGATCGCAAAGCGGTCAGGAGCCAGGGAAAAGAAAGACGGGAGTGCGGAGCATGACTGAAGAAGCCAAGGCGTCGTTGTCGTCGGCTGACATTCTGGAAATTATGAAGCTTTTGCCGCATCGCTATCCCATGCTCATGGTTGACCGGATCATCGAGATCGATAGCGATAATTCCGCGATCGGCATCAAGAACGTGACGGCCAACGAGCCGCAATTCACCGGCCATTTTCCGAGTTCTCCGATCATGCCGGGCGTGCTGCTTATCGAAGGCATGGCCCAGACCGCCGGCGCGATCTGCGCTCGCAAGGATGGCATCGGCGGCAATCTCGTCTATTTCATGACGATCGACAATGCGCGCTTCCGCAAGCCGGTCGTTCCCGGTGACCGCGTCGAGTTCCATGTCGTCAAGCAAAAGCAGCGTGGCACGATCTGGAAATTCCATTGCGACGCGAAGGTTGATGGCTCCCTGGTCGCCGAAGCCGATATCGGAGCGATGATTGTGAGGAAGGATCAAGACGAGGCATGAGCAGCATCGCAAAAAGCGCGAGCATTCATAAGTTCGCGGTCGTTGAGGATGGTGCCACCATCGGCGAGAACGTCGTAGTCGGGCCTTTCTGCCACGTAGGTCCCAAGGTCGTACTGCATGACAATGTCCAATTGCTGACGCATGCCGTCGTCACTGGCCGCACGACGATCGGTAAGGGAACGAAGATATTTCCGATGGCGATCGTCGGTGGTGATCCACAGAGCGTTCATCACGGCGGCGAAGAGACGACGCTGGATGTTGGTGAGAACTGCACGATCCGCGAAGGCGTGACCATCAATACCGGTACTGCCGATTACGGCGGCAAGACCATTGTCGGCAACAATAATCTGTTCCTCGCCAATTCCCATGTCGCGCATGATTGCCGCATCGGCAACAATGTCATCATGTCGAACAACGTCATGTTGGCAGGGCATGTGGTCGTCGACGATCGCGCCATCCTGGGTGGCGGTTGCGCCGTCCATCAGTTCACGCGCATCGGTCGGCAGGCTTTTGTCGGTGGACTTTCGGCTGCGAGCTATGACGTCATCCCTTACGGCATGCTGAACGGCAATCCTGGCGTGCTTTCAGGCCTTAATATCGTCGGCATGTCGCGTGCAGGCGTAGACCGCGCGGTTATTCACAGGGTTCGACGCGCCTACAAGACCATCTTCGAAGGCGAGGGCTCGATCCGCGACAACGCCGCCGCGATCCGCGACGAATATGCCGATTGCAAGGAAGTGATAGAGATCCTCGATTTCATCGCAGCCGATAGCGATCGTGCCCTGTCGTCGCCCAATCGCGGCAAGAGCTGAGGTGGTTTCGGCCGGCCAAAGCGGCAAAGGCAGGCTGGCGATTATCGCAGGCAGCGGGCTTTTGCCGGTTTATGTCGCCGACGCCGCCCGCCAGGCCGGTGAAAATCCCGTCATCATCGCATTAACGGATGAGGCTGATCGGGACTGGTCCGCCTTTGATCATGCCAATCTCGGTGTCGGCAACTTCGCGGGCCTGGAGGCGATGTTCCGCCGTCATGGCGTGGACCGCGTCGTGATGTCGGGCGGTGTCGCGCGTCGTCCGCCCTGGCGCGAGATCCATCCGACGTGGCGTGTGATCAAAGAATTGCCCCTGACTATCCGCACGCTTCTTTCCGGCGGCGACAATGCCGTGCTGCAAATGGTCATCCGCTTGATCGAAGCCGGCGGCGTTCAAGTCGTTGGAGCGCATGAAATTGCGCCCGATCTGCTGGCGACCACCGGTCCGCTCGGCCGCCACTCGCCGTCCGCAGAGGATTTGCGCGATATCGCGCAAGGTGCGAAGGCCGCCGATGCGCTGGGGTTGCTGGATGTCGGTCAGGGCGCCGTCAGCGTCGGTGGGCGTGTCGTCGCGCTGGAAGGCGCGGAGGGCACGGACAAGATGATCGAGCGGGTTGCCGAACTGCGCGCGGCGGGGCGCATCTCGACGCGCCGGCGGGGCGTGCTCGTCAAGCTCTGCAAGCCGCAACAGGATGTCCGGGCCGACCTGCCGTCCATAGGGGTGTCTACGGTGTCGAACGCCAGGAAAGCCGGTCTCGCCGGCGTCGCCGTCGAAGCGGGGAGAGCGCTGATCCTCGATCGGCAGGCTGTCATCGCCGCCGCGGACGAAGCCGGCATTTTCGTTTGTGGCATCGATCGTGGCTTGAGCGCGGAGGGCTTCATGTGAGCGGTGCGCCTTTGAAACTTGCCGTCGTTGCCGGCGAGGTTTCCGGCGATCTGCTGGGGGGCGATCTCGTTGCATCCCTGAAGAGTCGTTACGACGGCCCCGTCGAGCTGATGGGCGTCGGCGGCGAGGCATTGGAAGCGCAGGGCTTGCGCTCGCTCTTCGACTATTCCGAATTGTCGATCATGGGCTTCATCCAGGTCATCAAGCGTCTGCCGAAGCTGCTTGCCCGCATCCGGCAGACGGCCGAAGCCATCATTGCCGCAAAGCCTGACGTGCTTCTCATCATCGATAGCCCTGATTTCACCCATCGCGTCGCGAAGAGGGTGCGCAAGGCTCTGCCTGATCTTCCGATCGTCAATTATGTTTGCCCCAGCGTCTGGGCGTGGAAGGAATATCGCGCGCAGAAGATGCTCGCCTATGTCGACCATGTACTGGCCGTGTTGCCGTTCGAACCCGCCGCGATGCAGCGCCTGGGCGGTCCGGCCACGACCTATGTCGGCCATCGGCTGACGGTGGATGCCAACCTGCTGGAGGCGCGTCGCCGGCGCGCTTTGCGCAGCACGACTGCCGCCGATGCTAAGATGACAGTCCTTCTTCTCCCGGGATCGCGCGCTTCGGAAATCCGCCAACTTCTTCCAGTTTTTGAGCGGGCTACCGAAGAGCTTAGTCGGCGAAATGACGATGTCCGCTATCTGCTGCCGACGGTGCCGAAGCAAGAAGCCCTCGTGCGTTTGCTTCTCGAAAATTGGAGCGTCAAACCGGAAATCCTCGTCGGTCAGGAGGCGAAATGGGAGGCTTTTGGACAGGCTGATACCGCCATGGCCGCATCAGGCACCGTGATCTTGGAGTTGAGCCTTGCTGGCATTCCCGTGGTTTCGGCCTATAAGACGGAGTGGCTGGCCAGGTTCGTGATGTCGCGCATCAAGGTATGGTCGGCGGCCCTGCCGAACCTGATTGCCGACTACGCCGTGGTGCCGGAACTCATCAACGATGTTTTGCGGCCCGGCCTGCTGGCTCGTTACATGGAGCGCCTGTCGAACGATACTCCCGAGCGCGCCGCGATGCTTGTGGGCTACGATCTCGTCTGGCACCGAATGCAAACGGAGGAGCCGCCGGGCGACAAGGCGGCGGCGATTCTCCTGGATGTTTTGTCCCATAAAAAAACCGGTCATCTCTGACCGGTTTTTTGTTTCAATTCCGAAGCTTAGCGCTTGGAAACAGGCACATATTCGCGCAGCGGTGCGCCGGTATAGAGCTGGCGCGGACGGCCGATGCGCTGATGCGGATCCTCGATCATTTCGTTCCACTGAGCGATCCAGCCGACGGTGCGGGCGAGAGCGAACAGAACGGTGAACATGGTCGTGGGGAAGCCGAGAGCCTTCAGCGTGATGCCGGAGTAGAAGTCGACGTTCGGATAGAGCTTCTTCTCGATGAAATATTCATCCGTCAGAGCGATGCGTTCGAGCTCGATTGCGATGTCGAGCAGCGGATCGTCCTTGATGCCGAGTTCGCCGAGAACCTCATGCGCCGTCTTCTGCATGATCTTGGCGCGCGGATCGTAGTTCTTGTAAACGCGGTGACCGAAGCCCATCAGGCGGAACGGATCGTTCTTGTCCTTGGCGCGGGCGATGTACTCCGGAATGCGGTCGACGGAGCCGATCTCGCTGAGCATGTTCAGTGCTGCTTCGTTGGCGCCGCCGTGCGCCGGACCCCAGAGGCAGGCGATGCCCGCTGCAATACAGGCGAACGGATTGGCGCCGGAAGAGCCTGCCAGGCGAACCGTCGAGGTCGAAGCGTTCTGCTCATGGTCGGCATGCAGGATGAAGATGCGGTCCATGGCGCGGGCGAGCACCGGATTGACGACATAATCTTCGCACGGAACGGCAAAGCACATGCGCAGGAAGTTCGACGCATAGTCGAGATCGTTCTTCGGATAAACGAAAGGCTGGCCGATATGGTACTTGTAGGCCATGGCGGCGAGCGTCGGCATCTTGGCGATCATGCGCAGGCTTGCGACCATGCGCTGATGCGGATCGGTGATGTCGGTCGAGTCGTGATAGAAGGCGGAGAGCGCGCCGACGCAGCCGCACATGACGGCCATCGGATGCGCGTCGCGGCGGAAGCCGGTGAAGAAGCGCGACATCTGCTCGTGCACCATCGTGTGGTGGGTCACGCGATAGTCGAAGTCCTTCTTCTGCGCTGTCGTCGGCAGCTCGCCGTAGAGAAGAAGGTAGCATACTTCCAGGAAATCGCCGTGTTCGGCCAGCTGATCGATTGGATAGCCGCGATGCAGCAGAACGCCTTCGTCGCCATCGATATAAGTGATGCTGGACTCGCACGATGCGGTCGAGGTGAAGCCAGGATCGTAAGTAAACGTGGAGGTGTTCTTATAAAGGGCACCAATATCAATGACACTCGGGCCGATGGTTCCGGTCTTGACCGGCAGGTCGACCGTCTTTTCACCCCAAGTTAGTTTCGCGCTTTGTTCCGTCATGCTGATCCTCCAAGATTTGGCGGGATTGACGCCATAAAAAGCGCCAAAAGGTTAAGCGACTACCGACTAGCTATATGATCCAGAGCCTAATGCCAAGTTATCCTAGTGCCGAATTGTGCATTGCAGTATCAACTTTTGGGCACTGCAGCAGCGTCACTGATCGTGCCGCGTCGGGAAACCGGCTCAATTTGGTCTCTCTCATGACGATTTCGGTTGAAATCACCAGATAGTGACGGCAAAAATCGCGCAAAAGCTGTGGTTTTACGCGGGGGCGGCGGCGGGTGCCTAATTTGGAGGCAGCGGAGCAGCGGGAAGATGGTCGGGATGTCGCTGCGCCTCCGCAGCTTCGTCCTGCTGTTGCGACGATTGTGCTCCGCGCCAAGGCACCGCAAGGGGAGCGGACGCAGGATCTGGCGCCGCTGACATCGCGCTTCCTTTTGATCGCGGGCCGCATTCGAGGCAGTATTGCCCGGCTGGTCGAAGAGGAGGCTTCACATGGCCGGGCCGTCCTTTTCGCGCCGATCTATATGGGTCTCGGTGCGATCTTCTGGTTTGAAGCTGGCAGCGATCCGCCGCCGCAAGCCGTGCTTGCGGGCCTGTTTGTCTTTGCCGCTAGCTTCGCGCTCCGGCGAGAAGCGGGGAGGCTGTTTCGCCACCTTCTTTTCGCCGGCATGCTAATTTGTCTCGGTATGACACTGGCTCAATGGGAAAGCTGGCGGGCTTCCACTGTCATGCTCGACTCTGCGGTGACGACGACCGTCACCGGCAGGATCGAGCGACGCGAATCCTATGACAATGGAGGCTGGCGCTATGTCGTCCGGGTCGAGGCAACGGAAAAGCCCACAATTCGCCGTTCGCCGGAACGGATCACGATCTTCGTCCGCAAGCAGGTGGAGCCGTTTAACCTCGGTGATCGGATGCAGGGCAGGGCGCGTCTGACACCGCCGGCAGGACCGGCACTGCCAGGCCTCAACGATTTCGCCTTCAGCTCCTATTTCAATGGCATCGGTGCGAACGGTTTCGCCTACGGCACCCCGACCCGATTGTCCCCGTCTGGTGATAATCTCGCGGAGCCGCTGCTGGATAAGGCCGATATCTGGCTTGCTGGCCTGCGCAACAGCATTGGCGACCGGATCAGGGAAACCTTGCCGGGAGATACGGGCGCCTTTGCCGCAGCGCTCGTCACCGATGAGCGACGTGCGATCTCCAAGGATACGACCGAGTCGCTGCGAATTGCCGGTCTCACCCATATCATTGCAATTTCAGGGCTGAACATGGCGCTGTCGGCCGGCATCTTCTATATCGGCCTGCGCTATCTGTTCAGTTTGTTTCCGGGAGTTGCGCAGGCCTGGCCGACCAAGAAGTTCGCGGCCTTCGGCGCGCTTTTGACGGTAACGGCCTATTACCTTATTTCCGGCTTCGGCGTATCCGCCGAGCGCGCTTTCATCATGATGGCGATCATGCTGGTGGCCGTGCTTTTCGATCGGCCGTCGCTCAGCCTTCGCAATGTCGCCCTATCCGCCATCGTCATCCTCGTTCTGTCGCCGTCGCAGGTGCTTGGTCCAAGCTTTCAGATGTCCTATGCAGCGACGCTGGCGCTGGTGTCGGGCTATTCGCTATGGAAACGACGGCGGCATCGCGAAAACATTCTCTCGCGGATCCGTCTGCTAAGCCCGCTGCTGTTTGTCTCGCGCTTCTTCGGCGGCGTGTTGTCGACCTCGTTCATCGGCGGCGCATCGACGGCCATCTTCTCGATCGAGCATTTTCATCGGCTGGCGACATATGGTCTCGCCGCCAACCTCGCAGCCATGCCGGTCGTCTCCTTCATCGTCATGCCCTTTGGCATGGTGGCAATGCTGCTCATGCCCTTCGGCTTGGACGGGCCGTTTTGGAAAGTCACCGGAGAGGGACTGGAACTCGTCATCCTGATCGCCAAAACCGTGGCTGGCTGGGGAGGCGACATCACCTTCGGCCGCCAGCCAGCCTGGCTGCTGCCGATCTTCATTGCCGGCTTCCTGATCATGACCATGCTGCGGACCCGGCTTCGCCATTTGGGCCTGCTGTTGCTGCTCTCATCCACCGGCGTGGCGGCATTCGGCTCCGGCGTGCCGAAGCCGGATCTGATGATTTCCGAGGATGGTGTCCTGGTTGCGCTGCGGCAGGACGATATACTCGCCACAAATCGCGAAAGGCCGCAGGCTTTCATTTTCGAACAATGGCGGAAGGCACTGGTCGCAACCGAACATCAGCCGCCCACCATTCTCCCTGGCGATAGCCGGCTTCCGCAGATCAACAAGACGACCGATCGCCATCGCCGGTTAAGCGGGGAAGAGCAGAATGCTGTGCGCAAGGCAATGGAAGAAGCGCTCGACAGGACGATGCAGGGAAGCTTCGCCTGTCAGAAAGGCGCATGGTGCGTGGCGATGCTTGATAACGGCGCCATGTTGGTCACCATCGAAAATGCCGCCTATCTGCCGCCGGCTTGCGATACTGCAAACATCGTCGTGACGCCGATCCGGCTGCGGCTTGATCATTGCCGTTCCGGCGCAATGCTCATAACGGGCGCAACACTGCGAAGAACCGGCTCTCTTGAAATGACCCTCGGCGCCGATACGCCGATCATTTCCGCAGCATTCGAAAACCCTCGACGACCATGGACACGGCATCGAACTTACGATTGGCGCGCAGACAAGTCCGGCACGCCGATCGCGCCACAATCACCGGTCAGTGATAGCGCCGAATAAGGCCGACGAGCTTGCCTTGGACCTTGACGCGGTCCGGCCCGAAGATACGGGTTTCATAGGCGGGATTGGCGGCTTCCAGCGCGATGGAGGCGCCCTTGCGGCGGAAGCGCTTCAGCGTTGCCTCTTCGTCGTCGACGAGCGCAACGACGATATCGCCGGGATTGGCCGTCGTCGAATTGCGGATGATGACTGTGTCGCCATCGAAAATTCCGGCGTCGATCATCGAATCGCCCCTGACCTCGAGCGCATAATGCTCGCCGGAGCCGAGCATATCGGCGGGAACGGTAATGTCATGCGTATTGTTCTGAATGGCGGAAATCGGAACGCCGGCAGCGATGCGCCCCATGACCGGTACCGATACGGAACTATTGTGGTCGTCGTTCGCAACCTTTGCCGGGGCGGGCGGCGCGACCGGCTGAGGTTTGCCGAGGCTGCCCTCGATAACGCTCGGCGAAAAGCCGCGACGCGGCTGCAGGCTTGAATTATAGGCCTCCGGCAGCTTGATGACTTCGAGCGCCCGCGCCCTGTTCGGCAGGCGGCGGATGAAGCCGCGTTCCTCGAGCGCCGTGATCAGACGGTGAATGCCGGATTTGGATGCCAGATCCAGTGCGTCCTTCATCTCGTCGAAAGATGGCGGGACTCCCGACTCCTTCATCCGCTCGTGAATGAAGAGAAGCAGTTCCTGCTGCTTGCGCGTCAACATCGTCTTGGAACCCCAAATCAAGAAAAACCGTGAAACAAATCCAGAACGGACACTATATGTTCCATATGTGTTCCGCAAGTGCTTAAATTTCGGTAAAGCCTTGCCGGGCGGATCAAATAATTGCCGCCATCGAATGGATCGCCTGAAAACCCTTGAGAGTTATATCCGCGCTAATCCATCGATAAATATGAGAAATGCCGCTCTGTTCGTTTCGTGAACGCTTCAGGCCCATCTCCGGATCTTGATGTGCGGATGAAGACGACGATCCGCCGCATAAGCCGGCTACAGTTGAGAATCAGTGCGGTCCAGTTGCCAGGGTTGCGTCCGGTTTCCATTGTCGCGCGCCTTCACGGCTTGGTTTTCGTCTTGAATTCAGCTTTGTATGGGCGCAAATCTGCTTTTGCAGGCAAACAGGGGGAACCATGACTTTGTCGCCGCATCCGCTGGATCATCTCGTGCTGCCGACCGTCAACATCGCATTGGCGCGCGAACGGCTGGGCAAGCTCGGCTTCACGGTGGCGCCGGACGCCCGCCATCCGTTCGGCACCGAAAATGCCTGCGTCTTCCTTGCCGACAAGACCTATCTCGAACCTTTGGGCGTGGCATCCCAGGAGCAATGCGAGACGAGTATTGCCGACGGCAATGTCTTCGTTGCGCGTGACCAGGCCTATCGCTTCCGCGTCGCCGAGGATGGATTTTCGGCCGTGGTTTTCGGTACGGACGATGCCGTCGGCGATGACGAGCGTTTCAAGGTGGCGGCGATCTCGGCCGGACGCATGCTGGATTTCTCCCGGCAGATGAAGATGCCGGACGGAACGGAAACCACGGCCGGTTTTCGCCTCGCATTTGCGGCCGATCTGCGCGCGCCGGATTTCCTGGCCTTCTGCTGCCAGCGCATCAATCCGCTGCCGACCGACCGCGGCGTGCTCGAGCGTCACGAAAACGGCGTGACCGGCATCGCACGAGTGGCGCTTTCCGCGCTGAAACCAGCGGCGTATCGCACCTTTTTCGAAGAGATCGTTGGCGGTCCGCGAGTCATCAAGCACTCCTTCGGCCTGACGATCAAGGCTGCCAATGCCGATGTCGAACTTTTGACGCCGGAAGGAATGGAAGCATTCTACGATTTGCCGGTTCACACCAGCGATCCCGGGCTGAGGGCACGCGCAATCCTTTTCAAGACGCGCGATCTTTCCGTGACATCGTCGCATTTCACTGCTAACGGCGTCACTTACACGCGTAAGAACAATCGTATACTGGCAAGGCTGGCGCCCGGACAGGGCGCATTATTCGCCTTCGAGGAGATAGCATGAGCACGAATTCCGAAGTCACCGTCGGCGAGGGTGCCTCCAAGGTCCTCTTTTCCAATGCCGCCAAGCTGTCGCTGATTGCCGGCCCCTGTCAGATGGAGAGCCGTGACCATGCTTTCATGGTCGCCGGAGTCCTGAAGGAGCTCTGCGGTAAGCTCGGCATCGGCCTTGTCTACAAGTCCTCCTATGACAAGGCGAACCGGACCTCTCTGTCAGGCAAGCGTGGCATCGGCTTGGAAAAGTCCATGGAAGTCTTTGCCGACCTCAAGAGGGAATATGGCTTTCCGGTTTTGACCGACATTCACACGGAGGAGCAGTGCGCCATCGTCGCCAAGACGGTCGATATCCTGCAGATCCCGGCTTTCCTGTCGCGCCAGACCGATCTTTTGGTTGCCGCCGCCCAGACCGGCCGTGTTGTCAACGTCAAGAAGGGTCAATTCCTCGCGCCCTGGGATATGAAGAACGTGCTTGCCAAGCTCAATGAGAGCGGCAATCCGAATATTCTTCTGTGCGAGCGGGGCGCCTCCTTCGGCTACAATACGCTGGTTTCGGATATGCGCTCGCTGCCGATCATGGCGGCTATGGGCGCGCCTGTCATCTTCGATGCGACCCATTCCGTGCAGCAGCCCGGCGGGCAGGGCGGCTCCACCGGCGGCGACCGCCGATTCGTCGAGACGCTGGCGCGCGCCGCTGTCGCTGTCGGCGTTGCAGGTGTTTTTGTCGAGACGCATGAGGACCCGGATAACGCGCCCTCGGACGGCCCGAACATGGTCTATCTGAAGGATATGCCGCGGCTTCTGGAAAAGCTGCTGGCCTTTGACGCCGTGGCCAAGGCCTAAGAAATATCAGGCATTCAACAGGCTGACATGATTTTGCTTTACGCGGCCTGCAGGAGTGCCAAATCGGCGCGCGGATCGGCATTGAAATTTCCGTGCCTTCGACTAAGACGATTTAAATCGATTTATAAACCAGCGAGCAGGAAGCTATCATGACCGCAATCACCGACATTATCGCCCGCGAGATTCTCGACAGCCGTGGCAATCCGACCGTCGAAGTCGATGTCTACCTCGAAGACGGCAGCATGGGCCGCGCGGCGGTTCCGTCGGGCGCGTCGACCGGCGCGCATGAGGCCGTCGAGCTTCGCGATGGCGGCAAGCGCTACCATGGCAAGGGCGTCGAGAAGGCCGTCGAAGCCGTCAACTCGGAAATCTTCGATGCGATCGGCGGCATGGACGCCGAAAACCAGATCCAGCTCGACAACATCATGATCGAACTCGACGGCACGCCGAACAAGTCGCGCCTTGGCGCCAACGCCATCCTCGGCGTCTCGCTTGCGGTCGCCAAGGCTGCCGCCCAAAGCGCCAACCTGCCGCTCTACCGCTATGTCGGCGGCGCTCATGCCCGCCTCCTGCCGGTTCCGATGATGAACATCATCAACGGCGGCGCCCATGCCGATAACCCGATCGACTTTCAGGAATTCATGATCCTGCCGGTCGGCGCGGAATCCATCCGCGACGCCGTGCGCATGGGCTCGGAAATCTTCCACGTCCTCAAGAAGGAACTGGCATCGCAGGGCCACAACACCAACGTCGGTGACGAAGGCGGCTTTGCACCGGGCCTCTCCAGCGCCCCGGCAGCCCTCGACTTTATCATGAAGTCCATCGAAAAGGCTGGCTACAAGCCGGGCGAAGAAATCGCCCTCGGCCTCGATTGCGCCTCGACCGAATTCTTCAAGGACGGCAAGTACGTGCTCGAAGGCGAGGGCCGCACGCTGGAATCCGGCGCGATGGCCGAATACCTGGCCGAACTGGCCGCCAAGTACCCGATCGTTTCGATCGAAGACGGCATGGCCGAAGACGACTGGGAAGGCTGGAAGACGCTGACCGACCTGATCGGCAAGAAGACCCAGCTCGTCGGCGACGACCTGTTCGTCACCAACTCCGCCCGCCTGCGCGACGGTATCCGCATGGGCGTTGCCAATTCGATCCTCGTCAAGGTCAACCAGATCGGCTCGCTGACCGAAACCCTCGATGCTGTCGAGACCGCGCACAAGGCCAACTACACGGCCGTCATGTCGCACCGCTCGGGCGAAACGGAAGACTCCACGATCGCCGATCTCGCCGTTGCCACCAACTGCGGCCAGATCAAGACCGGCTCGCTGTCGCGTTCCGACCGTCTCGCCAAGTACAACCAGCTCATCCGCATCGAAGAAGCGCTCGGCCCGCAGGCAAAGTATGCCGGCCGTTCCATCCTGCGCGGCTGATGCCTGATCAGCGGGATCCGCTTGGATCCGCGACGAGAGTATTCGCTGAAATTAAACCGCGCCTTCGGGTGCGGTTTTTTGTTGGGCCGCGCAGTTAGAGTCAACGGACGGTTAATCTCTGCCGGTTACATTAGCTCTAGGTGTTTGATTTGATGTGATCTTGTCCGAAGCGGCATTGGCTTTGGAGCGGGATTGCTTAAAGCCAGAGCGTTCGAGCGAGTATGTGGACAAAGTATCATAAGAAGAGAAAGTTCGGGCGTTTCATCCTTCCCGCCATCACCATCGCCTTTGTGAGCTATTTCGGTTATCATTGCATCCATGGCGACTACGGCCTGAAGGCGACCGAAGTATTCGAGCAGCGTCGCATCGACCGCGCCAAGGAACTGGCAGATCTCGTCGGCAGGCGCGAGCACCTTGAAAAGGAGGTCACGCTCTTGAGCGACGGCTCCTTGGACAAGGACATGCTCGATCAATATGCGCGCTATCAGTTGACCTATTCCAAGGCGAACGAAATCGTCATCTTCAACAAATAGCCGCAATTAACCGAATTCAGGTTAATCGACTTTTTGTAAGTTATATCAACAATTTGCGAAGAATATGAGCCATGCAATTATAGCATTGCTGTGGCGAACAATCTTGCCTATGTTACGCCTCACCATAAAACGAGGCTACTCACACAGGGAGGGTTGAATGGCGCCGCGAAAAAACGCGACCGTTTCCAGCCGTAAGACAGCATCAAGGCCCGCCAAGGAAACCAATGGCGGCCCGATCGCAGAATTCGATCGTGATGCGGAGCTCAAGGCTTATCGTGAGATGCTCCTGATCCGCCGCTTCGAGGAGAAGGCCGGCCAGCTTTACGGCATGGGCTTCATCGGCGGCTTCTGTCACCTTTATATCGGCCAGGAAGCTGTCGTCGTCGGCATGCAGCTGGCGCTGAAGGATGGCGACCAGGTCATTACCGGCTATCGCGACCACGGCCATATGCTGGCAACCGGCATGAGCGCGCGCGGCGTCATGGCCGAGCTCACCGGACGCCAGGGCGGCTATTCCCGAGGGAAGGGCGGCTCGATGCACATGTTCTCCAAGGAGAAGAATTTTTACGGCGGCCACGGCATCGTCGGTGCCCAGGTGTCGCTCGGCACCGGTCTCGGCTTTGCCAACTGGTATCGCGGCAATGACAATGTCAGCGTTGCCTATTTCGGTGACGGCGCCGCCAACCAGGGCCAGGTCTACGAAAGCTTTAACATGGCGCAGCTCTGGAAGCTGCCTGTCATTTTCGTGATCGAAAACAACCGTTACGCCATGGGCACGTCGACGGCGCGCGCCACGGCGCAGGCCGATTTCTCCAAGCGCGGCGCATCCTTCGGCATTCCCGGCATCCAGGTGGACGGCATGGACGTACGCGCCGTCAAGGCCGCGGCTGACGAAGCCGTCGCGCATTGCCGCTCCGGCAAGGGCCCGATCATCCTGGAAATGCTGACCTATCGTTATCGTGGTCACTCCATGTCCGACCCGGCCAAGTACCGTTCTAAGGACGAAGTGCAGAAGATGCGCTCCGAGCACGACCCGATCGAGCAGGTCCGTATTCGCCTTCTCGAAAAGGGCTGGGCGAGCGAAGACGATCTGAAGGATATCGACAAGAATGTCCGCGACATCGTCGCAGACAGCGCCGATTTCGCCCAGAACGATCCGGAGCCGGACGCATCCGAGCTCTACACCGACATTCTGCTCTAAATCGGGGAGGGACGATCCATGCCCATCGATATTCTCATGCCCGCCCTTTCTCCGACGATGGAAGAGGGTACCCTTTCGAAATGGCTCAAGAAGGAAGGCGACAAGGTCGCTTCCGGTGATGTCATTGCCGAAATCGAAACCGACAAGGCCACCATGGAAGTGGAAGCCGTTGACGAAGGCATCATTGGCAAGCTGCTGGTCGACGCCGGCACCGAAGGCGTCAAGGTGAACGCCAAGATCGCCATCCTGCTGCAGGACGGCGAATCCGCTGACGCCATTTCTTCCGAAAAGGCGGCACCCGTTGCCGAGCCTGCTAAGGCCGAGGTCCCCGCAGCCGCTCCGGCGCCCGCAGTAGCACCGGTTCCGGCCCAGCCGAAGGTTGCCGCAGCAGCCGATCCGGAAATTCCGGCCGGCACGGAAATGGTATCGATGACGGTGCGTGAAGCACTGCGCGATGCAATGGCCGAAGAAATGCGCGCCAGCCCGGACGTCTTCGTCATGGGTGAAGAAGTCGCAGAATACCAGGGCGCCTATAAGGTGACCCAGGGTCTGCTGCAGGAATTCGGCGCCCGCCGCGTCATCGACACCCCGATCACCGAGCATGGTTTTGCCGGTATCGGCGTTGGTGCCGCGATGGCTGGCCTTCGCCCGATCGTCGAGTTCATGACCTTCAACTTCGCCATGCAGGCGATCGACCAGATCATCAACTCCGCCGCCAAGACGCTCTATATGTCCGGCGGCCAGATGGGCGCTCCGATCGTCTTCCGCGGCCCGAACGGCGCGGCAGCCCGCGTCGGCGCTCAGCACAGCCAGGACTATGCGGCCTGGTACAGCCACATTCCGGGGCTCAAGGTCGTCATGCCTTACACGGCAGCCGACGCCAAGGGCCTGCTCAAGGCTGCCATCCGCGATCCGAACCCGGTCATCTTCCTTGAAAACGAAATCCTCTACGGCCAGCACTTCGATGTGCCGAAGCTGGATAATTTCGTTGTGCCGATCGGTAAGGCCCGCATCCATCGTCCGGGCAAGGACGTAACGGTCGTCTCCTTCGGCATCGGCATGACCTATGCCACCAAGGCCGTCGCCGAGCTGGAAGCCCAGGGCATCGATGTCGAACTCATCGACCTGCGCACCATCCGCCCGATGGATCTTCCGACGATCATCGAATCGGTCAAGAAGACCGGCCGCCTGGTCACCGTCGAGGAAGGCTATCCGCAGTCCTCCGTCGGCACGGAGATCGCCACCCGCGTCATGCAGCAGGCCTTCGATTATCTCGATGCGCCGATCCTGACGATCGCCGGCAAGGACGTACCCATGCCTTACGCCGCCAACCTCGAAAAGCTGGCGCTTCCAAACGTCGCTGAAGTGGTCGATGCGGTGAAAGCCGTTTGCTACAAATAAGGGGAGGGCTCATCGATGCCTATCAACATCACCATGCCTGCCCTCTCGCCGACCATGGAAGAGGGCAACCTCGCCAAGTGGCTCGTCAAGGAAGGCGACAAGATCAAGTCCGGCGACGTGCTCGCCGAGATCGAGACTGACAAGGCAACGATGGAAGTCGAGGCCGTCGATGAAGGCACCGTCGCCAAGATCGTCGTTCCTGCCGGCACCGAAGGCGTGAAGGTCAATGCCCTGATCGCCGTCCTCGCCGCCGATGGCGAGGATGTCGCGGCCGCAGCTTCCGGCGCTGGCGCTGCTCCGGCTGCAAAGGAAGCACCGAAGGCCGAAGCAGCTCCGGCGGCAGCATCTGCTGCAGCCCCCGCTCCGGCAAGCGTTTCGGCCCCTGCCGCAAACGCTCCGGCACCTGCTGCATCGGCTCCGGCAGCAAACGACGGTCATCGTACCTTCGCTTCGCCGCTCGCTCGGCGCCTCGCCAAGGAAGCCGGCATCGATGTGACCGCGGTTTCCGGCTCCGGCCCGCATGGCCGTGTGGTCAAGAAGGATATCGAAGCTGCGGTTTCCGGCGGCACCGCCAAGGTTGCTCCATCAACTGCGCCAGCTGCACAGCCGGCCGCTGCCGCTCCGGCCGCAGCACCTAAGGGCATGTCCGAGGATGCCGTCCTCAAGCTGTTCGAGCAAGGTTCCTACGAGCTCGTGCCGCATGACGGCATGCGCAAGACGATCGCCAAGCGCCTGCAGGAATCCAAGCAGACGATCCCGCACTTCTACGTCTCGGTCGATTGCGAACTCGACGCGCTGCTGGCGCTCCGCACGCAGCTCAACGATTCCGCTCCGAAGTCGAAGGACGGCGTGCCGGCCTACAAGCTCTCGGTCAACGACATGGTCATCAAGGCACTGGCTCTCGCGCTGCGCGACGTTCCGGATGCCAACGTCTCCTGGACCGACAGCAACATGGTCAAGCACAAGCATGCCGATGTCGGCGTTGCCGTTTCCATTCCGGGCGGCCTGATCACCCCGATCATCCGCAGCGCCGAGCAGAAGACGCTCTCGACCATCTCTAACGAGATGAAGGACTACGGCAAGCGCGCCAAGGAGCGCAAGCTGAAGCCCGAGGAGTATCAGGGCGGCACCACGGCCGTGTCGAACATGGGCATGATGGGCGTCAAGAACTTCGCCGCCGTCGTCAACCCGCCGCATGCGACCATCCTGGCCGTCGGTGCGGGCGAACAGCGCGTGGTCGTCAAGAAGGGCGAGATGGCGATTGCCACCGTGATGACCGTCACGCTGTCGACCGACCATCGTGCCGTCGACGGTGCACTCGGCGCCGAGCTCCTGGCAGCCTTCAAGGGCTACATCGAAAACCCGATGGGGATGCTCGTCTGAGCTTAGAGCCGGATGATTTTAGGTCTATTCGACCTAAAATCTGAATCCGCTCTAGAAACAAATAGGTAGAGCGTGATGTCGTCCGAAAACCGCTTACACTTTTCGGCATCACGCTCTGGTCGCGACACGGAGGCATGAATGACCAAGACTGTTCTGTGTTACGGCGACTCGCTGACATGGGGCTACAGCGCCGAGACGATCGGCCGTCATGCCTATGAAGATCGGTGGCCGAGCGTGCTGCAAAAGGCGCTCGGCAGCCAGGTGCGCGTCATTCCGGAAGGATTGAATGGTCGTACTACTGCTTTCGACGATCACCTCGCCGATTGCGATCGCAACGGCGCACGGATACTGCCGACGATCCTGCAGACCCACAATCCGCTCGATCTCGTAATCCTCATGCTCGGCACCAACGACATGAAGCCGGTCGTTGCCGGCTCGGCCTTTGCTGCGCTGCAGGGCATCAGCCGGTTGGTCCAGCTCGTGCGTAATCACGCCTGGGGGTTCGACTACGAGGCGCCCGATATCCTCATCGTCGCCCCGCCGGCAATCTCCGAGACGGCCAATCCGGCTTTTGCGGCGAGCTATCTCGGCGCGGTCAAGGAATCGACCAAGCTGCCGACGCTCTACAGCGATCTGGCCGACGAGCTCGGCTGCGGCTTCTTCGATGCCAATACGGTCGCCGTCACCACGCCGCTCGATGGCGTTCATCTCGATGCAGAAAACACCCGGGCGCTCGGTCGCGGCCTCGAGCCGATCGTGCGGATGATGCTCGGTCTCTGACACATTCAAGGCGCCGGCTCCGATCCGCCGCCACCAATAAGGCAGGAAACACATGGCTGAGAATTACGACGTCATTATCATCGGCTCCGGTCCGGGCGGTTATGTCGCCGCCGTGCGCGCCGGCCAGCTTGGCCTGAAGACAGCGATCGTCGAGCGCGAGCACCTGGGTGGCATCTGCCTTAACTGGGGCTGCATCCCCACGAAGGCGCTGCTTCGCTCGGCCGAAATTCTCGATCATTCCAACCACCTGAAGGATTACGGCCTCGTTCTCGAAGGCAAGGTGAGCGCGGATGTGAAGGCCGTCGTTGCCCGCTCGCGCGGCGTTTCCGCCCGCCTCAACGCCGGCGTCGGCTTCCTGATGAAGAAGAACAAAATCGACGTCATCTGGGGCGAAGCCAAGATCACCAAGCCGGGTGAGATCGTCGTCAGCAAGTCGACCAAGCCCGTCGTCGAACCGCAGCATCCGGTGCCGAAGAACGTCAAGGGCGAGGGCACTTACAACGCCAAGCACATCATCGTCGCGACCGGCGCCCGCCCGCGCGCGCTGCCCGGCATCGAGCCGGACGGCAAGCTGATCTGGACCTATTTCGAAGCGCTGAAGCCGGACTTCCTGCCGAAGTCGCTGCTCGTCATGGGCTCGGGCGCCATCGGCATCGAATTTGCAAGTTTCTATCACTCGATGGGCGTCGATGTCACCGTCGTCGAAGTCATGCCGACGATCATGCCGGTCGAGGATGCCGAAGTCTCCGGCATCGCCCGCAAGCAGCTCGAAAAGCGTGGCCTGAAGATCTTCACTAAGGCGAAGGTCACGAAGGTCGACAAGGCCGCCAACAGCATCACCGCCCATGTCGAAACGGAAGACGGTAAGGTGCAGCAGATCGTTGCCGACCGCATGATCTCGGCGGTCGGCGTGCAGGGCAATATCGAAAATCTCGGCCTTGAAGCGCTCGGCGTGAAGACCGACCGCGGCTGCGTCGTCATCGACGGCTACGGCAAGACCAATGTTCCCGGCATCTACGCCATCGGCGATGTCGCCGGCCCGCCGATGCTCGCCCACAAGGCCGAGCATGAGGGCGTCGTCTGCATCGAGAAGATCGCCGGCCTGCCGAACGTTCATCCGACGGACAAGAGCAAGGTTCCGGGCTGCACCTATTGCCAGCCGCAGGTCGCTTCCGTCGGCCTGACCGAAGCCAAGGCCAAGGAACTCGGCCACGATATCCGCGTCGGCCGTTTCTCCTTCGTTGCCAACGGCAAGGCGATTGCTCTCGGCGAAGACCAGGGTCTCTGCAAGGTCATCTTCGACAAGAAGACCGGCGAGCTGCTCGGCGCGCACATGGTCGGCGCCGAAGTTACCGAACTCATCCAGGGCTTCGTCGTCGCCATGAACCTGGAGACGACGGAAGAAGAACTGATGCACACGATCTTCCCGCATCCGACCGTTTCGGAAACGATGAAGGAAGCGGTGCTGGACGCCTACGGCCGGGTGCTGAACGCTTGATAATTTCCTGCCATGCCCTCTATCCAAGGGGTGGAAATCAGGAAAGGAAATCAACATGTCTATAGCTGCTCAAGGTTGGATCGTCTTTCTTCTCATCGGGCTGGTCGCGGGGTTTCTCGCGAGCCTGATCGTCGGAGGAGGCGGGCTCGTCGGTTGCCTGGTGAGCGGTGTGATCGGAGCGTTCGTTGGCGGCTTCCTGTTTCACTATTTCGGGATTTCGCTCGGCATTGAAAATGCGCTTGTGGTGGAAATCATCCATGCCACCGTCGGCGCGATCATCGTGGTGCTGTTGGCGAGATTGATCGTCTAGAGCAATTCCAGGAAAAGTGCGTAGCGGTTTTCCGTCCGGAATTGCGAAAAACAAAAGGATTGAGCATTTCCGTGACGGAAATGCTCTGAGATCGGGTATGTGATGGAAAGTGTCGGTTGGCTGGGTCTGATCATCATCGGCGGTCTTGCGGGTTGGCTCGCAGGCAAGCTGATGGATGCGCGCTACGGCATTATCCTGAACATCATCCTCGGCATCGCCGGCTCGGTGGTCGCAGCGGGGCTTCTGGTGGCCCTACATGTCGGCGTACCCGGCGGCCGGCTCGGCTTTTTCATCACCGGTTTCATCGGTGCATGCATTCTGATATTCCTCGCCAAATTCGCTCGGCGATGAAGGGCCGCATTTCAAGCGGCGGAAAGTAGACGTTTCATGGTCACCATTCTCGATACGATCAATCCGGACGCCAAGCGCGTACGACACCCGGAGAAGGCGCATCGGCCGGATACGGAAGTCTTGCGCAAGCCGGACTGGATCCGCGTGAAGGCGCCGACATCGAAGGGCTATGCCGAGACCCGCTCGATCGTGAAGGAGCACAAGCTCGTCACGGTCTGCGAGGAAGCCGGCTGCCCGAATATCGGCGAATGCTGGGATAAGAAGCACGCCACCTTCATGATCATGGGTGAGATCTGTACGCGCGCCTGTGCCTTCTGCAATGTCGCGACCGGCAAGCCGAATGCGCTCGACATGGCGGAGCCGGAAAATGTTGCCAAGGCCGTCAAGCAGATGGGCCTCAGCCACGTCGTCATCACCTCGGTCGACCGTGACGATCTCGCAGACGGCGGCGCCGAGCATTTCGAGAAGGTGATCTGGGCGATCAGAGCCGCTTCGCCGGCGACGACGATCGAGATCCTGACGCCGGACTTCCTGAAGAAGCCGGGCGCTCTGGAGCGTGTCGTTGCCGCCAAGCCGGACGTCTTCAATCACAATATGGAAACGGTCGCGGGTAATTATCTGACCGTGCGTCCCGGTGCGCGCTACTTCCATTCGATCCGCCTGCTGCAGCGGGTCAAGGAACTGGACCCCACAATGTTCACCAAGTCCGGCATCATGGTCGGCCTCGGCGAAGAGCGCAACGAAGTGCTGCAGCTGATGGACGACCTGCGCACCGCCGATGTCGACTTCCTCACCATCGGCCAGTACTTGCAGCCGACGCGCAAGCATCATCAGGTGATGAGCTTCGTGACGCCGGAAGAGTTCAAATCCTACGAGACGGTCGCCTATAGCAAGGGCTTCCTGATGGTCGCTTCCAGCCCGCTCACGCGCTCGTCGCATCATGCCGGCGACGATTTCGAGCGTCTGCGCGCCGCTCGCGAAAAGAAGCTGCTGCTGGCTGCCGAATAAGCGCACCAAATTACATCTTGCCATTCGAACGAACCGCGGCGATTGTGCCGCGGTTTTTGTTCGCGCCGTCATCTCTTTGTCATCAAGGCGGCCTAGGGAACACGCCGCCGTTTGTTACCGGTTTCGGCGCTTTAGATGAGACTATGGAGCTGAACCGTGGAGCAGATCGTCGCGCCGCAGGCGCTTGCCCATGCCGTCGATATGGATGAAGGGGTTACCCTTCTTAAAAAGGCGAATCGCATCCTCATCATGGGCTGCTCCGGTGGGGGCAAGTCGACACTTGCGCAGAAAATCGTCGTTCATCTGGACCTGCCTTATATCTCGATGGATCGCGAGTTTTTCTGGTTGCCCGGCTGGGTAAAGAGAGACAAGGCCGAGGAACGTTCCCTGATCGCCGCCAAGGTTGCTGAGGATCGCTGGTTGATCGATGGGACCGGGCCATCCAGTTTTGATCTGAGATTGCCGCGCACTGAGCTTGTTCTCTGGGTACGCATGCCGCGCTGGCTGTGCATGTGGGGGGCCCTGTCGAGAGCGCTGCGATGGCTGGGGCGGTCGCGCCCGGATATGGCGCCGGGTTGTCCCGAGCGCATCGATTGGGAGTTCCTGCATTACATATGGGATTGGGAGCAGAAATTTGCGCCCAAAGTGCTTGCCGGCCTTGTCGAGCACGGCCCAAACGTACCCGTTTTGCAGCTGAAATCCCGCGGCGAAATGCGTCAGCTTCTTGATCTTCTTGGCCGTCCTGCTTAATTGCGGCTCATGCCTCAATTCGAAACTCATCGTCCCGTTCCGCATTCGCCCGACCAGATGTTCGACCTTGTCGCCGACGTGGAACGCTATCCCGAATTCCTGCCGCTTTGCGAGGCGCTCACCATCCGCAACCGCAAGGAACGCGACGGCAAGATCCTGCTGATTGCCGATATGACCGTCGGCTACAAGGCGATCCGCGAGACCTTCACGACGCAGGTGCTGTTGAACAAGGCGGAGCGCGCGATCGATGTGAAATATATCGACGGGCCCTTCAAATATCTCGACAATCGCTGGCGCTTCACGCCGTCGGAAAATGGCGGCTGCAGTATCGATTTCTTCATCGACTACGAGTTCAAGAGCCGCATCCTCGGCGCCCTGATGGGATCGATGTTCGATCGGGCTTTCCGCATGTTCACGGATGCCTTCGAGACGCGCGCGAGCAAGATATATGCTTGAGGACGCGCCCGGTTATCGGCTGAGCGCGACAAGCATCTCCAGCGCCGTCTTCAACGTGGCGAGCCGGACCTTGTCGCGGCCGATATCGCCGTAGCGCATTTCGTGATGGATGAGCGTACCGCGGCGCGCCTTGGCTGCGAGATGAACCAGTCCAACAGGCTTTTCGGCGGAGCCGCCGCCAGGCCCGGCAATACCGGTGACGGCCACGGCAAAATCGGCCCGGGAACGGAAGAGGGCGCCTTGTACCATCTGCAGCGCCGTTTCCTTTGACACCGCGCCGAACTGCGCAAGCGTCTGTTCCTGAACGCCGAGCATCTCCATCTTCGCGATATTGGTATAGGTCACGAAGCCGCGATCGACCACGGCGGATGAGCCGGGGATTTCCGTTAACGCGCCGGCGATCAGGCCGCCGGTGCAGGATTCGGCCGTGGCGACCATCCAGCCCTTTTCGGTGAAGTCACTGACGATCTTGTGTGCGAGCGCGAGAATCTCATCCGGGAAATGCATCATGTCTTGGCTCCGCGATAGACGACCGTCGCCGTCGCGATGGCCGCGATACCTTCGCGGCGGCCGACGAAGCCGATCGTCTCGTTTGTCGTTGCCTTGACGGAACAGCGCTCGAGGCTGATGCCCAGAAACTCGGAAAGCCTGGCGCGCATGACGTCGCGATGCGGCCCGATCTTCGGCGCTTCGGCGATCAGCGAGACATCGGCATTCATGATGGTGCCGCCGCGCTCGCGCACGATCTTTGCCGCATGCTCGATAAAGATGCGGGAAGGGGCACCTTTCCATTGCGGATCGGAGGGCGGGAAATGGTCGCCGATATCGCCGGCACCGCATGTGGCGAGCAACGCGTCGGTCAGGGCGTGCAAGGCAACATCGGCGTCCGAGTGCCCCTTCAGCTTCTGATCGTGCGGAATGAACACGCCGCAAAGGGTTACGCCGTCGCCGGGCACCAACTGGTGCACGTCATAGCCATTGCCGGTGCGCACGTCGGGCAGCAGGCCAGCACTCAGCTTTTCATCGGCCATGGCGATATCCCTCTTGATGGTCAGTTTCACATTGTCGGCGCTGCCGGTCACGAGCGTCACCGGCAGGTTGCACCATTCCGCGATCGCCGCGTCGTCGGTGAAATCGGTCTTGCCGGCGGCCTCCGCTTTTTCATGCGCGGCGAGAATATCGGCGAAGCGAAAGGATTGCGGCGTCTGCGCGGCGTGAAGCCCGGCGCGGGGGACCGTGTCAATGACCAGCCCGCTTGCGTCGCCGCGCTTCAGCGTGTCTGTGACGGGCATGGCGGGCAGCACGGCCGGCGCGCCCTCTGCAAGGGCTGCGGCAACGCGATCCAGCAGATCATGGTCGAAGAAGGGGCGCACGGCATCATGGATCATGACATGCGTCACACCGCTTCCATTCAGTTGCCGAAGTCCGGCAAGCACGGATTGCTGGCGTGTCGTGCCGCCGAAGGCGATCTCGACATCAGGCAGGCCGGTAACCTGCTCCAGTGCCGAGCGGAGCAGCCTTTCGTCGTCGCGATGAATGACCACGACGATCTTCGATGTCTGCGGCCATGTCACGAATCTTTCAAGCGTATGCGTAATAACCGCTCTGCCGCCGATCGGGCGATATTGCTTGGGACCTTCTTCTGGAGAGCCCGACCGTTCGCCGCGCCCGGCGGCAACGATCACGATTCCCACCGACAGCGGTTGCGTTGAATGCATTTGCGTCATAACCCCCGAAGGATAAAGGCTCGTCTCCGGCATGGCTTTGAAAGCGTGGAGCTTTCTTTTGAACAAGCACATGCTAAATAGATCGTCAAACGAGATCCTGCTTCAGCAGGGTCTATCGCCTCAACTGAGTATTTTCCAGCATCTGCTCAAAAAATATCGGGATTCTCCAAACCCCCTTGGCAAACTTTCAAAGCGTGTCTAAAAATAGTGCAGATGTATGATGTGCCCGAAAGATAATCATTTGCTTTCTTCCCTGCTTGCAGCTCCATTTTCCATCGGTTCTGTGCCCATCCGAAATCGCGTGATTCTGGCGCCGATGTCGGGCGTGACCGATCTTCCTTTCCGGCAGCTCGCCTTGCGTTACGGCGCGGGCCTGGTCGTCACCGAAATGGTTGCCAGCCGTGAGCTCGTCCAGGATACGGCCGAATCCTGGGCGCGTCTGAAGAGCGCGGGATTGAAGCCGCATATGGTGCAGCTTGCCGGCCGCGAGGCGCATTGGATGGCCGAGGCGGCGAAGATTGCCGCAGATAACGGCGCCGATATCATCGATATCAATATGGGGTGCCCGGCCAAGAAGGTGATCGGCGGCTATTCCGGCTCGGCGCTGATGCGCGATCCCGACCACGCGTTGACTTTAATCGAGGCGACGGTCCGCGCGGTGAACATCCCCGTGACCTTGAAGATGCGGCTTGGCTGGGATGAAAATTCCATCAACGCGCCTGATATCGCGCGCCGTGCCGAGGAGGCGGGTATCCGGCTCGTCACCATTCATGGTCGCACGCGCATGCAGTTCTATGAAGGCAGGGCGGATTGGGATGCGATCCGTGCCGTTCGCGATGCCGTCTCCATCCCGCTTGTCGCCAATGGCGATGTCGAGACGGCGGAAGACGCGCGGGAAATCCTGCGGCGCTCGGGGGCCGATGCCGTCATGATCGGCCGTGGCTGCCAGGGCCGTCCGTGGCATGCGGGCGTTCTGGCCGGTCATCGCGAGCCGGGCCGCGAGGAGATCGTCGAGATCGCGCTCGAACATTATCGCATGATGCTGGAGTTCTATGGAGAAGCCGTCGGCATTCGCCATGCCCGCAAGCATCTGGCTTGGTATCTCGATCGCTATGCGCCGACGACGACAGGTGCCGACAAGGCGAAAATCATGACGTCGAAGGAGAGCGGCGAGGTGGCTGCATCCTTCCATGCCGCGCTGTTGGCAGGCGCCGATCTCGCCCAATACGTCCAGGAGGCTGCATGACTTCGAAATCCAGCTCCGAAGGCGTGGATAACACGGCCAATTCCATGGCCATGGCCGTTCTCAACGCAATCCAGAACGCCGTCGTGATGGTCGACGAAGCGGGTTTGATTGCATTCGCCAACTGGGAGGCTGAGGCCTTCTTTGGCGCCAGCGCCTCGCATCTGTCGCGCTACAAGATTTCGACCTTCATCCCGTTCGGCAGCCCCTTGCTGGCGCTGATCGATCAGGTGCGCGAGCGCCGTGGGCCGGTCAACGAATATCGCGTCGACCTGAGCTCGCCGCGCCTGGGGCAAGACAAACTGGTGGATATCTATGTCGCGCCGGTTTCCAGCGATCCAGGCTCCGTGGTGGTTGTGTTCCAGGAACGCTCCATGGCGGACAAGATCGACCGGCAGTTGACGCACCGCGCCGCCGCCCGCTCGGTCACCGGTCTTGCTTCCATGCTGGCGCATGAAATCAAGAATCCCTTGTCGGGCATTCGCGGCGCGGCGCAGCTGCTCGAGCAGTCCGTCGAGGACGACGACCGCGCCCTGACGCGCCTCATCTGCGACGAGACTGATCGTATCGTCTCGCTGGTCGATCGCATGGAGGTTTTCTCCGACGAGCGGCCGGTCGATCGCGTCCCCGTCAACATCCATTCCGTGCTCGATCATGTGAAGGCAGTCGCCAAGGCCGGCTTTGCCCGCAACATCAAGCTTTCCGAGAATTACGACCCGTCACTGCCGGCGGTCTTCGCAAACCGGGACCAGCTCGTGCAGGTCTTCCTCAATCTGGTGAAGAATGCCGCCGAGGCGGTCGGCGACCGGCAGGACGGCGAGATCATGCTGACGACGGCCTATCGCCCCGGCATCCGGCTTTCGGTCGCCGGCACGCGCGAGAAGATCTCCCTGCCGCTGGAATTCTGCGTCATCGACAATGGTCCCGGCGTGCCGTCCGATCTCGTGCCGCATCTCTTCGACCCGTTTATCACCACGAAGACGAATGGAACCGGCCTCGGCCTTGCGCTGGTCGCCAAGATCATCGGCGACCATGGTGGCATCGTCGAATGCGACAGCCAGAACCATCGCACCACTTTCCGCGTTTTGATGCCTGCCTCCAAGGGCATCACCTCAGAAGATGCCCCCCTTCCGAACTCTACAGGGACTACTCGATGACAGCCACGATCCTTGTCGCCGATGACGATGCGGCCATCCGCACCGTGCTCAACCAGGCTCTGAGCCGCGCGGGTTACGATGTGCGCATTACATCCAACGCCGCCACGCTCTGGCGTTGGGTCTCGGCCGGCGAAGGCGACCTCGTCGTAACTGACGTCGTCATGCCTGACGAAAACGCATTCGACCTGCTGCCGCGCATCAAGAAGGCGAGACCGGATCTGCCCGTGCTGGTCATGAGCGCGCAGAATACCTTCATGACGGCAATCAAGGCATCCGAGAAAGGCGCTTACGACTATCTGCCGAAGCCGTTCGACCTGACCGAGCTGATCGCGATCGTCGGCCGTGCCCTGTCCGAGCCGAAGCGCAAGCCGGCGAAGATCGAAGACGATATGCAGGATGGCATGCCGCTTGTCGGACGTTCGGCCGCGATGCAGGAAATCTACCGCGTGCTCGCGCGCCTGATGCAGACCGATCTGACGCTGATGATCACCGGCGAATCCGGCACCGGCAAGGAGCTGGTGGCGCGCGCCTTGCATGACTACGGCAAGCGCCGCAACGGTCCTTTCGTAGCGATCAACATGGCCGCGATCCCGCGCGACCTGATCGAATCCGAGCTGTTCGGCCATGAGAAGGGCGCTTTCACCGGCGCGCAGACCCGCTCGACCGGTCGTTTCGAGCAGGCCGAGGGCGGCACGCTGTTCCTCGACGAAATCGGCGACATGCCGATGGATGCGCAGACACGCCTCCTTCGCGTGCTGCAACAGGGCGAATACACGACGGTCGGCGGCCGCACGCCGATCCGCACCGACGTTCGCATCGTTGCTGCAACCAACAAGGATCTGAAGCAGGCGATCAATCAGGGCCTGTTCCGCGAGGATCTTTACTACCGCCTGAACGTCGTGCCGCTTCGCCTGCCGCCGTTGCGTGACCGTGCCGAGGATATTCCCGATCTGGTGCGTCATTTCATACAGCAGGCCGAAAAGGAGGGGCTCGGTTCCAAACGCTTCGATCAGGAAGCGCTTGAGCTGATGAAGGCCTACCCCTGGCCGGGCAACGTCCGTGAACTGGAAAACCTCATCCGCCGGCTGATGGCGCTTTATCCGCAGGATGTCATCACCAAGGAAATCATCGACGCGGAATTGCGGGCCGACGTTCCCGACAGCCCGATCGAAAAGGGCCCGGTCCGTACCGGGTCCATGACCATCGCCCAGGCGGTGGAGGAAAACATGCGGACTTACTTCGCCGGTTTCGGCGAAAATCTGCCTCCGCCCGGCCTTTATGACCGCGTGTTGACGGAAATGGAATATCCGTTGATTCTCGCGGCCCTGACCGCGACGCGCGGCAATCAGATCAAGGCAGCCGATCTTTTGGGCCTGAACCGCAATACGCTGCGCAAAAAGATCAGAGAACTGGGAGTTTCGGTTTACAGAAGCTCCCGAACGGCTTGACAATGCAATCCGATGCGTTGCATTTTCGCCACAATGCGTTGCTTAAAGGTCACGCAGTTGATTCGTCGTTTTTGCAGTGGACACTCGTCTGACTTTCTCTCCTAAAAGTGAGAGTTCGTCTGATTTTTCAGCCCGTTGCAAGGGTGACGTGAAGTAAAGGTTTCGCTCCTGTGCGAAACCGAACGACAGTTCCCGCCTTTGCCTGTCGCGCGCACGGATGCCAATAGTGGCGTGCGATTTGACCAGGGCGTAGACCGTCGCTCGGGCGTGGAGATTGATGGGAATGATGCAGGACGCGGTGTCGCCGGCGGCGAGCGACGAGGCGGTTGTCAAGGTGACGGACCGCCGTGCTTCCTTTGCCTTGCCGGGTCTGATCCTGGCCGGTGGGGCGCTTCTGTGCGCCATCGCGACCTTGCTGATGCTCCTCGGGCTGACGCCGATCGCGCCGACGTCCTCCGTCGTCTTCACTTCGGTCGTGATCAACGGCCTCTTCGTATTGGGTTTGATTGCGCTGATCGCCCGCGAGGTCGGCCGGTTGGTCAAGGCACGCAGCCGTGGTCGCGCCGCGGCGCGGCTCCATATCCGCATCGTCGTTCTTTTCTCGATAGTGGCGATCACGCCGGCAATCCTTGTCGCCATCGTTGCCAGCCTGACGCTCAATGTCGGCCTCGACCGCTGGTTCGGCGTGCGCACGCAGCAGATCATCAGTTCCTCGCAGAACGTCGCGCAAGCCTACCTGATGGAGAATGCGAGCTATCTGCAGGGGCAGACCGTATCGATGGCGAACGACCTGGAGCGCAATCGCTCGCTCTTCAATCTCGACCGCACCGGTTTTGCCGATCTGATGACCCGTCAGGCGCGCGGGCGCGGCTTGCTGGGCGCCTTCCTCGTGCGCCGCGACGGCACCGCCATCGTCCAGGCCGAGATCAAGACCGAGCGGCCGCTGCCGGCCATCCCGAAGGATGCGCTCGATTCCTCCGCCAACGGTCAGCCGACGCTCATTCCGCCGGGAGTGACCAACCTCGTCGGCGCGGTCATCAAGCTCGATGAAATCCCCGGCTCGTTCCTCTACACCGTGCGCGCTGTCGACCCGCGCGTCATGAACGCCATGCGGATGGTGGAGGATAACACCGTCGAATACAAGGCGATGGAAGCGGGGCGCATGTCGCTCCAGATCGCCTTCGCCGTTCTTTACATCGGCTTTGCACTCATCGTGCTGTTGGCCGCGATCTGGACCGCCATCGCGATCGCCGACCGTATCGTCAGGCCGATCCGTCTCCTCATCAGTGCGGCGGATAATGTCGCCTCGGGCAATATGAACGTGCTGGTGCCCGTGCGCTCGGCCGATGGCGACGTCGGCAGCCTGTCGCGTACCTTCAACAAGATGATCTCGGAAATCCGCACGCAACGCGATGAAATCCTGGAAGCGAAGGATGAGGTCGATGACCGCCGGCGCTTCATCGAGGCCGTTCTGTCGGGCGTGACGGCGGCAGTGATCGGCGTCGAGCACGACCGGCGCATCACCATCGTCAATACCTCGGCCGAGGATCTGCTGACGCTGAAGAGCGAAGAGCTCATCGGCAAGAACTTGTCGGAAATTTCCCCCGAGGTCGATCAGGTCGTCACCGAGGCGACGACGCGCCATCGCAGTGATTTCCGCAAGCAGATCAGCCTCGTTCGCGGCGGAACGGTGCGCACGCTCAGTGTCCAGGTGACGCGCGAGGAATCGCGCGACGCCAACGAATCCTACGTGATCACGCTCGACGACATCACCGATCTGGTCATCGCGCAGCGCTCGACCGCCTGGGCCGACGTCGCGCGCCGCATCGCGCATGAGATCAAGAACCCGCTGACGCCGATCCAGCTGTCGGCGGAACGCATCCGCCGCCGTTTCGGCAAGAACATCGCCGATGCCGACCGTCCGGTCTTTGACCAGTGCACGGATACGATCATCCGGCAGGTGGGCGATATCGGCCGCATGGTCGACGAGTTCTCCTCCTTTGCCCGTATGCCGAAGCCGACCATGGAGCCGAGCGATCTGCGCGATATCCTGCGCGATGCCGTATTCCTGCGCGAGATGGGCAACAGCCACGTCAAATTCGAGCGTGAGCTGGGCGACGAACGGCTGGAGGGCATGTTCGATGCCCGCATGCTCGGCCAAGCCTTCGGCAATCTCATCAAGAATGCCGTCGAGGCGATCGAAGGCGTGCCGAGCGATCAGGCGCGCGAACAGCCGAAGGTCCTGGTGCGTTCGTCCCTGGATTCGGAGCGGGATCGTTTCACCGTCGATGTCATCGACAATGGCCGCGGCCTGCCGGTGGAGAACCGGCACAGCATTCTCGAACCCTACATGACCATGCGCGAGAAGGGTACCGGCCTCGGTCTCGCCATCGTCAAGAAGATCATTGAAGACCATGGCGGGCAGATCGAACTCCACGATGCACCCGCCGATTTCGACCAGGGCAGGGGGGCCATGATCCGCGTGCATCTGCCGCGCCGTGAGCAGGCCGCCGTCGCCCAGACAGCAAGTGACAAGGAAAGCGTTTATGGCATCTGACATTCTCGTAGTGGACGACGAGGAAGACATTCGCGAAATCGTTTCGGGGATTCTCTCGGATGAAGGGCACGAAACCCGCACGGCGCATGACAGCGACAGCGCGCTCGCCGCGATTTCAGATCGTGCGCCGCGGCTGATCTTCCTCGATATCTGGATGCAGGGCAGCAAGCTCGACGGTCTGGCGCTGCTGGACGAAATCAAGGCACGTCATCCGGAACTGCCCATCGTCATGATCTCCGGTCACGGCAATATCGAGACGGCCGTCTCCGCCATCAAGCGAGGCGCCTTCGACTTCATCGAAAAGCCGTTCAAGGCCGATCGCCTGATCTTGATTGCCGAGCGCGCTTTGGAGAATTCCAAGCTGAAGCGCGAAGTCTCCGAACTGAAGCGCCGCACCGGCGACGCCGTGGAGCTGATCGGCACGTCGGTTGCCGTTTCGCAGCTGCGCCAGACGATCGACAAGGTGTCGCCCACCAACAGCCGCGTCATGATCTTCGGTCCGTCCGGTTCCGGCAAGGAACTCGTTGCCCGGATGGTGCACAAGAAGTCGACCCGCGCCAACGGTCCCTTCGTGGCGCTGAACGCCGCGACCATCACGCCTGAGCGCATGGAAATCGCCCTCTTCGGCACAGAAGGGTCGCCGGGGCAGGCGCGCAAGATCGGCGCCCTGGAAGAGGCTCATCGCGGTATCCTCTATCTCGACGAAGTTGGCGAAATGCCGCGCGAGACGCAGAACAAGATCCTGCGCGTGCTCGTCGATCAGCAGTTCGAGCGCGTCGGCGGTTCCAAGCGCGTTAAGGTGGACGTTCGTATCATCTCGTCCACGGCCTATAACCTTGAGAGCCGCATCGCCGATGGCCTGTTCCGCGAGGATCTCTATCACCGTCTGGCCGTCGTGCCCGTCCGCGTGCCCGCCCTTGCCGAGCGTCGGGAGGATATTCCTTTCCTCGTCGATCAGCTCATGCGGCAGATTTCCGAGCAGGCCGGGATCCGTTCGCGCCGGATCGGCGACGACGCCATGGCCGTGCTGCAGGCGCATGACTGGCCGGGCAACATCCGCCAGCTGCGCAACAATATCGAGCGGCTGATGATCCTCGCGCGTTCCGATGGCGCGGAAACGCCGATCACGGCGGAAATGCTGCCGACCGACCTCGGCGACATGCTGCCGAAGGTGTCCGCCAAGAACGATTATCACATCATGACGCTGCCGCTGCGCGAAGCGCGTGAAATGTTCGAGCGCGATTATCTCATTGCCCAGATCAACCGCTTCGGCGGCAATATCTCGCGCACGGCGGAATTTGTCGGCATGGAGCGTTCGGCGCTGCACCGCAAGCTGAAGTCGCTGGGCGTCTGACCGGCCAGCTCGATACGTCAACATCGTAGAATTCTGATCAGGGGCTTCCATGCCGAGAATAGCTTATGTCAACGGCTGCTACGTCAAGCACAGCGATGCCATGGTGCATATCGAGGATCGCGGCTACCAGTTCGCCGATGGCGTCTATGAAGTATGCGAGGTTCGCCATGGTGTGATCGTCGACCTGACGCGCCATCTCGATCGCCTCAACCGTTCGCTGAGCGAGCTGCGTATCGCCTGGCCGATGACGCGCTCGGCGCTGATCGTCGTGATTCGCGAGACGCTGCGCCGCAATCATGTCCGCAACGGCTTGTTCTATCTGCAGGTGACGCGCGGCGTTGCCCGGCGCGATCACGTCTTCCCGCCGGCCGGCACGCCATCCTCTATCGTCGTCACCGCCAAGAGCACCGATCAGTCCGTGATTGCCAGGAAGAATGCCGATGGCATCAAGGCGATCACCCTCCGCGACAATCGCTGGGACCGGGTCGATATCAAGTCTGTCGGCCTGCTTCCGAACGCGATGGCTCGACAGCAGGCCAAGGAGGCCGGCGCCCAGGAAGCGATCTATATCGACCACAACGGCATGGTGAAGGAAGGGGCCGCGACCAACGTCTGGATCGTCGATCATGACGGCAATCTCGTCACCCGCCCGGCCGAGCACGGCATCCTGCGCGGCATCACACGCACGACCCTGATGGACATTGCAGCGAAGTTGGACGTGACGATTATCGAGCGATTCTTCTCCGTCGAGGAGATGATGAAGGCCCGCGAAGTCTTCATCACCGCGGCGACAAGTATATGTTTTCCGGTCATTTCTATCGATGGTGAGACCATTGCAAACGGTCATCCGGGCAGCATGTCACAGAAAATTCGTGAAGCCTTTTTCGACGTTGCGGAAAAGACTGCGATTTGATACCAACATTCGCTGGGGGGAGAGATTGAGGATATCTCCTGTCTGGGACCTCTGTATATCATGACATTTAACCGGCCTAGGTCGGCAAAAAAGAAAGAAGCGGCGCGATGGCGGAACGTTCTCAAAACTTGCAGGACTTGTTTCTCAATACTGTTCGCAAGCAAAAAATTTCACTGACAATTTTCTTGATTAACGGCGTGAAGCTCACGGGTGTCGTAACCTCGTTCGACAATTTCTGCGTCCTGCTCCGCCGCGATGGCCATTCGCAGCTCGTCTACAAGCATGCGATCTCGACGATCATGCCGGGTCAGCCGATGCAGATGTTCGAGAGCGAAGAAGCCGCATCCTAACTGGGATTTGTTACTATCACGACACGCGATACCAAAAATGATTCCCTTATCCCGGAGTCCGTAAAACACCGGGATGATATGCGCGCTGTCGTCGTCGTGCCTGTGTTGAAACAGGCGCGCGCGGCGCGTTCCGCTCAGGCCGATAGCGCCAATTCCGTCTCACGCCCGCCCGAAAGCCGACTGGAAGAGGCCAAAGGCCTCGCTTTGGCGATCGATCTCGAGGTGGTTAACGGTTCCATCGTGCCGATCAACGATCCACGGCCGGCAACGCTGCTGGGAACCGGCAAGATCGAGGAAATCCTCGCGTTGCTCGACGAGTTCAACGCCGGCCTCGTCATCGTCGATCATCCGTTGACGCCGGTGCAGCAGCGCAATCTCGAGAAGGCATGGAACGCCAAGGTCATCGACCGCACCGGCCTTATCCTTGAAATCTTCGGTCGCCGCGCCTCCACCAAGGAAGGCACGCTGCAGGTCGAGCTCGCGCATTTGAACTATCAGAAGGGCCGGCTGGTTCGAAGCTGGACCCACCTTGAACGTCAGCGCGGCGGTGCCGGTTTCATGGGCGGCCCGGGCGAAACCCAGATCGAAGCCGACCGGCGGATGCTGCAGGAGCGGATTATCCGGCTGGAGCGCGAGCTGGAGCAGGTGGTTCGCACCCGCCAGCTTCATCGCGCCAAGCGCCGGAAAGTGCCGCATCCGATCGTGGCCCTGGTCGGCTATACCAATGCCGGCAAATCGACGCTGTTCAACCGCATTACCGGTGCCGGCGTTCTGGCGGAAGACATGCTGTTTGCGACGCTCGACCCGACGCTGCGCCGCATGAAGCTGCCGCATGGCCGTACCGTCATCCTCTCCGATACCGTCGGCTTCATTTCCGACCTGCCGACTCACCTTGTGGCAGCATTCAGAGCGACACTGGAAGAGGTTCTGGAAGCCGACCTGATCCTGCATGTGCGCGATCTTTCGGACGACGACAATCAGGTTCAGAGCGCTGACGTGATGCGCATCCTCGGCGATCTCGGCATCGGCGAGGCCGAAGGCGCCGAGCGCATTCTCGAGGTCTGGAACAAGATCGACCGCCTGGAGCCGGAAGCTCACGATGCCATCGTGCAGAAGGCTTCGACATCAGAAAACGTCATTGCCGTTTCGGCGAAAAGCGGCGAGGGCGTCGATCATCTGATGGACGAAATCAGCCGGCGTCTCTCCGGTGTACTGACGGAAACGACGATCACGCTGCCCGTCGAAAAGCTGGCGCTGCTGCCTTGGCTTTACAATCATGCCATCGTCGATAACCGCGAGGATAACGAGGACGGCACCGTGACGTTGGACGTCCGCCTGACCGAGACTGAGGCTGCGGAATTGGAGCGGCGCATGGGCAATGGCCCCAAGCCGCAGCGCGAGGATTGGGAATAGGCGGCGTTAAAGCATGTCGCGCAAAAGTGTGCAGCGGTTTTGCGAGAACGACATGCGCAAATTCAAGGGCCTAAAGCGCCAGAAGCGAATCTGAAAGATCGCGACGCGCTTTAGGCCGTTTTCACGCCCGCGAGCTGCCGCTCTATGGCTTTTGCCGACTGCCAGATTTCTTCCATCCGCTCCAGCGAGGCGCCTTCGAGCGTCTCGCCAGCGGCTTCAAGCGTCGTCTCGATATGATGGAAGCGGCGGCGGAATTTCGTGTTCGTGCCGCGCAAGGCCTGCTCCGGATCGGCCTTCACGTGCCGGCCGATATTGACGACGGCGAAGATCAGGTCGCCGAGTTCGTCGCTGACCTTGGCCCTGTCGCCGCTTGCGAGTGCTGCCCGCAATTCGCCGATCTCCTCCTCAATCTTGTCGAGGATCGGCTCGGGCGCCGACCAGTCGAAGCCGACCTTGGCGGCGCGCTCCTGCAATTTCAACGCTTCCGTCAAGGCAGGGAAGGTGCGTTGAACCGAGCCCAGGAAACCAGCCTTGAAATCCTCGGTAATGCCACTTTTGGCCCGACGCTCGGCCCGCTCGCGCTTCTCTTCAGCCTTGATCCGATCCCATTGCAGCGTCACCGCGTCCTCGGTCTTGGCATCCGAGACGGCAAAGACATGCGGATGGCGGCGGATCATTTTGCGCGAAATGGCATGGACGACGTCACCGAAGGAAAACGCGCCCGCCTCCTCGGCGATCCGCGCATGGAAAACGACCTGCAGTAGGAGATCGCCGAGCTCGTCGCAAAGGTCGTCGGTATCCTTGCGCTCGATCGCATCCGCGACCTCATAGGCCTCTTCGATGGTGTAGGGCTTGATGGTCTCGAAGGTCTGGACGATATCCCAGGGGCAGCCGCTTTCGGGGTTTCGCAGCGCCGCCATGATGTCGATCAGGCCGCTTATGTCTCGCGATGCTTCCATCATTGCCTCGGGTCTTGCTCTATCAATTCAAAGGGATGTCGTTGCTGCTCTTCGACGCCTGGTAGTTCTCGGAGAGACCGGCATAGGCCCGCTTGATGCGCGCCGTCTGGTCCTTCAGCTCGCCTTTGCGCGGATCGGCTTCCGTTTCCACAAGGTCGGAGACGGCAAAGCTGTTCCAGAATGCGTTTTGGCGGCGATAACCGCCCGGTTCCAGGCCGAAGACCTCCTTCAAGATCTTGAGATCGTGCGGGATCGCGAAAGCGTCGCGGGAGTCCTCATGGCTGAAGAAATAATAGAAATTGTCGAACCCGGCCCAGGTGATCGCCGACATGCACATGGTGCAGGGTTCGTGGGTGGACAGGAAGATCAGATCCTTGGTCACGGGCTTTTCGCCAAGTTCGTAGAAGCGCTTGAGGGCATGAACCTCGCCGTGCCACAGCGGGTTCTCCAATTCGTTGTTGGTTTCGGCGATAACAAGCGAAAGGTCGGATTTGCGCAGGATAGCCGCACCGAAGACTTTGTTTCCGGCGGTCACGCCCTTACGGGTCAGGGGTAGGATGTCGTGCTCCACGACGTCGAGAAGGCGGGCTGCGATGCTGTTGTCGGACAAGGATCTCTCCAGAGTTTTGGTGCCAGTCTATCGGCATTGCGCAAGCGGCGGAATGCGCAAATGACGTATGGACCAAGTTTGTCACAGGCAATAAAATCGCCGCAGGCGACAGTCAATCATAAAAATCTATAGATTTCCTATATTTATCTCGATCTGCTCGTCTGGTGAGTTTTGCTCAAATCCTTATCATGTCGAGCAAAAGAATACGCGCACGCATGGGCATTAGAATTTCTGTTTCTTCAATCTCTTGGCAGCAAGGGCGATATTCGCCAAATCTCGAAGTGGAACCATGATGCCTCCCAGGACTGAACAGCTTTCAGTGTTTCCCGCCTTCTTTCGTGTGGAAGGAAGGGTAGCGGCTGTCTTCGGCAATGGTGATGAGGCCTTCGCCAAGGCGCGGCTGCTCATGAACACGCAGGCAAGGATCGTCGCCTATGCGCCGGCGCCCGAGGCTGACTATCATGCTTTCCTGATCGCCAATCGCATCGAAACCGTACGCGGCGATTTTTCAGCCGATCAGGTCAAGGGTGCGACCCTGGTATTTGCCGCCACCGGCGACGCCGAGGCGGATCGCGCGATCGTCGATGCCGCCCGCACTGAGCGAATTCCGGCGAACGCCGTCGATCAGCCCGATTATTGCGATTTCTACACGCCGGCGCTGGTCAATCGCGCTCCCGTGGCCGTTGCCATCGGCACCGAGGGTGCCGGTCCGGTGCTGGCGCAGATGATCCGTGCGCAGATCGACCAGATGCTGTCGCCGTCGCTCGGCAAGCTGGCTGACTTTGCGACGCGCTACCGCAAGCCGGTCGAGCGTCTCGTTGCGCGCGGCGTTGCGCGTCGCGTCTTCTGGCGGCGGTTCTTCTCCGGACCTGTCGCCGATGCCGTCAATGCCGGCCATCTCGCGCGGGCAGAGCAGGCAGCCGATGAGCTGCTGCAGTCGTCGCGCGAAGTTGAAGGTCGCGTCTGGCTGGTCGGCGCCGGCCCCGGCGCGGAGGATCTGCTGACGTTGCGGGCGCAGCGCGTGATGATGGAAGCCGACGTTATCGTCTATGATGCCCTGGTGCCGCAGGCGATCGTCGACATGGGACGCCGCGATGCCGAGCGCCTGTCCGTCGGCAAGCGCAAGGGATGCCACAGCAAGTCGCAGGAAGAGATCAACGATCTGCTGGTGCAGCTCGGCCGTGAAGGCAAGCGCGTCGTGCGGCTGAAGTCGGGCGATCCGCTGGTTTACGGTCGTGCAGGCGAGGAAATGGCGGCTCTGCGTGCGGCCGGCATCGGCTATGAGATCGTTCCCGGCATCACTTCAGCCTTCGCCGCCGCCGCGGATTTCGAACTGCCGCTGACGCTGCGCGGCGTCGCCTCATCGCTGGTCTTCACCACGGGTCATGATCTCACAGGCGATGTGCTGCCCGATTGGGCGAGCCTGGCCGTATCCGGCGCCACGATTGCGGTGTATATGGGACGCACGGTCGCCGCTTCCGTCGCCGGCCGCCTGATGCAGGCCGGCCTGCCGCCCGAGACGACCGTTGCCATCATCGAGAATGCGAGCCGCCGCGATCGCCGCCTGATGCACGGCATCCTGCGGGATTTGCCCGATCTCGAGCATCGCGACGAGTTGAGCGGGCCGGTCATGGTCATTATCGGCGATGCCGTCGCCGGTGCGAATTTTGAACAATCCGAGCCGCTGGTCCGTCGTGAGGCCGTTGCTCAAGACTATGCAAGGAGCTGATTCATGGTCGACAAGGTTCTGACCGCAAACCGGCTCACCGATGGCGTCGCCGTTTGGCTGAATGCCAATGGTGAGTGGGTGGTATCACTGCAGGAGGCGCTGGTCGCGCGCCATGCCGAAGCGGAAGCCGCACTGGAAGCGATTGGCAAGCAGGCTTATGCAGACAACAAGGTCGTCGATGTCAATCTGATCGATGTTCAGGAAACCGGCGGCAAGCTCTGGCCGCTGCGCCTGCGCGAGCGTATCCGCGCCGAAGGCCCCACCATGGAATACGCGCCGGGCTATGCCGCGGCCGATCCCGATTTCATTGCAGTCTGAGAAGTCCCGAGGAAGTCATGTATCGTTACGATGAATTCGACCACGCCTTTGTTGCGGAACGGGTTGCCCAGTTTCGCGATCAGGTGGAGCGACGCCTCTCGGGTGAGCTTTCGGAAGATGCCTTCAAGCCGCTGCGCCTGATGAATGGCGTCTATCTGCAGCTGCATGCCTATATGCTGCGCATCGCCATTCCCTATGGCACGCTGAGCTCGCGCCAGATGCGCATGCTCGCTCATGTCGCCCGCACCTATGACCGCGGCTATGGCCACTTCACCACGCGCCAGAATCTGCAGTTCAACTGGCCGAAGCTTTCCGAGATGCCGGACGCGCTGGCCGATCTCGCCTCAGTCGAGATGCACGCCATCCAGACCTCGGGCAACTGCATTCGCAACGTGACGGCCGATCATTTTGCCGGCGCTGCGGCGGACGAAGTCGCCGACCCCAGGCCTTATGCCGAAATCCTCAGGCAGTGGTCGTCGGTTCACCCGGAATTCTCCTTCCTGCCGCGCAAGTTCAAGATCGCCGTCACCGGCGCCGAGCGCGACCGCGCCGCGATCCAGGTGCACGACATCGGCCTGCATCTGAAGAAGAACGACAAGGGCGAGATCGGCTTTGCCGTTTACGTCGGAGGCGGGCAGGGCCGCACACCGCTGATCGCCAAGCTGATCCGCGACTTCCTGCCGGAAGAGGATCTCCTGTCCTACACGACGGCGATCATGCGCGTTTACAATCTGCACGGCCGCCGCGACAACAAGTACAAGGCGCGCATCAAGATCCTCGTGCATGAAACCGGCGCCGAGGAACTGGCGCGTCAGGTCGAAGTCGAATTCGACAAGCTTAGGGATACCGAACTGAAGCTGCCGGAAGCCGACGTTCAGGCGATTTCGACCTATTTCGCACTGCCGGCACTGCCGCAGCGCGCCGAGGGCTGGGAAAGCCTGGCGCGCTGGAAGAAGGCCGATCCGGACTTCGCGCGCTGGGTGCAGCAGAATGTGCAGCCGCACAAGAACCCCGATTACGGCATGGTGACGATTTCGCTGAAGCCGATCGGCGGTATTCCGGGCGACGCCTCGGATGCGCAGATGGAGGCAGTGGCCGACATTGCCGAGGAATATGCCTTCGACGAGATCCGCGTCAGCCACGAGCAGAACCTCATCCTGCCGCATGTGGCGCTCGCCGATCTCGAAGCCGTCTATCGCGGCCTCGTCGCCAACGGCCTGGAAACGGCGAATGCCGGCTTGATCACGGACATCATCGCCTGTCCCGGCCTCGATTATTGCGCGCTTGCCAATGCGCGCTCCATCCCGGTCGCGCAGGAGATTTCCACGCGCTTCGGCTCGGCCGAGCGCCAGGCTGAGATCGGCGAGCTGAAGATCAAGATTTCCGGCTGCATCAATGCCTGCGGCCACCACCATGTCGGCCATATCGGCCTGCTTGGCGTCGAGAAGAAGGGCGCGGAACTCTATCAGATCACGCTTGGCGGCTCCGGCGACGAGAACACCTCGATCGGCGAGATCATCGGTCGCGGCTTCGAGCCCGACAAGGTGACCGATGCCATCGAGACCATCGTCGATACCTATCTCGGCCTCCGTCTGGATCCTTCCGAAACCTTCCTGACCGCCTATCGTCGCGTCGGGCCGCAGCCGTTCAAGATCGCGCTCTACGGCGCATCTTCGTCGGCAGCCGAAGCGGCGTAAGGAGATTGGCTATGACCAAGATCTGGCGGGAAACCGGCTTTGTTGAAAACGATCCTTGGGTGATCGAGACCGACGAGGTCAAGGCGGCCGAGACGCAGAAGCCTCTGCTCGGCCTCGATGCACTGATAGCAAAGGCAGAAGAAAGCAACGAGGCCGGCCTCGGCGTCGTCATCAAGCCGGCTGATGATGTGACGCGGCTGCAGCCCTATCTGGATCGTCTCGACATTGTCGCCGTTGCCTTTCCGGCGTTCAGCGATGGCCGCGCCTTCAGCCATGCCTCGCTGCTGCGCCAGCGTCTCGGCTATGCCAACGAGCTGCGGGCCGTCGGTGATGTGCTGATCGACCAGGTACCGTTGATGCTGCGCGTCGGCATTGATAGTTTCGCCGTGACCAACGAGACGGCACTGAAGCGTCTTTCGGAAAACCGCCTGCCGGGCATTCCGCACTACTATCAGCCAACCGCGCGCAAGGCTGAAGGCGGGCAGGCCTATAGTTGGCGGCGGTTGCCGGCAAAGTCGGCCTGATTTCGATAGGCCTGGGATGCGGCGATTTGACAATATCGGATTGCCGCATTCATGCCCATCGATAGCTGTAATGTTGGCATGCTGGAATCTTGACCGAAATAGACATATTTCAGTCCCATGCCGCCGGATAGAATGGAATGCCTTTCAATACCGGCTGTACTATAATATCAGCATCGCAAAATGAGCCTGCCAGGAAAGACGTGCCAGGAAAAACGCGTAAGACAGATACGGGATCCGAGATAGAATGAACGCCCCCGCCAAATCAGATGAATTTGCTTCAGCAGTACCGGCCGGCGTCTTCGCCGAGAAGGTGCTGAGCGTTACGCATTATACCGACCGGCTCTTTCGCTTCACCATGACCCGGCCGCAAGGCTTCCGTTTCCGCTCCGGCGAGTTCGCCATGATCGGCCTGATGGTCGATGGCAAGCCGCTTTATCGCGCCTATTCGATCGCAAGCCCCGCCTGGGCCGACGAGCTCGAATTCTTTTCCATCAAGGTGCCGGACGGTCCGTTGACATCGCACCTGCAGAACATCAAGCCCGGCGACGAGGTGCTGATGCGCAAGAAGCCGACGGGCACGCTGGTTCTGGATGCGCTGACGCCCGGCCGTCGCCTCTACATGTTCTCCACCGGCACCGGCATCGCGCCGTTTGCGAGCCTGATCCGCGATCCGGAAACCTACGAGAAGTATGAGGAAGTCATCCTCACCCACACGACGCGCGACGTCGCCGAACTGAAATACGGCTTCGATATCGTCGAGGAAATCCGCAACGATGAAATCCTGAGCGAAGTCGTCGGCGACAAGCTGCGCCACTATGCGACTGTCACCCGCGAGGAGTTCCCCTTCACGGGTCGCATCACCGATCTCATCGAGAACGGCAAGCTTTTCAGCGATCTCGGTGTGCCTCCGCTCGATCCCGCGATTGATCGCGGTATGATCTGCGGCTCCTCCGCCATGCTGAAGGACACCAAGGTCCTGCTCGAAAAGGCCGGCCTGAACGAAGGCGCCAACAACAATCCGGCCGAGTTCGTCATCGAACGCGCTTTCGTCGGCTAAAACGCGTCGCGATCTTTCAGATTCGCTCCGTGCGTTTTAAGCGTTTGATTTTTCGCATGCCGTTATCGCAAAACCGCTGCGCACTTTTGCGCGACATGCTTTAGACGAATTGTCGATATGTGGACAGAGAGGCGGTTTCGGCGACGAAGCCGCCTTTTTCATGGGCTGCTGATATAATCGATGAGCGAGGTCATGGCGGCGCGCGCATGGTCGGCATTGCCGTTGCGGATGGCATCTATTGCCTGAACATGCATTGATATCGCCCGGCCCATGCGATCATGCGTTCTCGTGGAATACCAGAGCCGGCGCGCATGCGTCTGCACTGGGCCGAGCGCCGCCGTAATGAAATTGTTGGGACAGGCGGCTTTCAGAAGCTCATCGAACGCCTTGTCGGCGGCGAAAAAGCCGGGCAGGTTGCCGGTCGTGGCGCAATCCGTCATCAGGAGCGCGCATTCCTGCAATTGTTCGCGTTGTTGCTGGTCAGCGTGCGTGGCGGCGAGCGCGGCCGCGATCGGCTCAAGTTCGCGCCTGACCTGCATGACGAATTGATGGTCCTCGGGCCGAATCTCCGCGATCTGCAGACCGACGCGCGGCCGCACATGGATCAGCCCCTGCCAGGCAAGCTTTTGGATCGCCTCGCGCACCGGGGTTCGCCCGTGCCCAGCCATCTCGATCAGCTGCTTTTCGGTAATAAGGGCGCCTGGCTTCAGTTCGAGCGTCACGATCGAATACTCGAGCGCGAGATAAGCGAGGTGGCTAAGCGAATTCTGCATTCGAGGCGGTTTCCGGCATGGGATTGGATGGCGCAAAGTGTCATCTGGCGTCATCGAAGGCAACCGATTGTGATATATCAGGATGGCATTTAGCCCGCCTTCTATCCGATCCGTATACATTGATGATCCGGATCGGACGTCGACGATCTTCGTGGCAACCCGCAAGCCTAAAGCCTGGCGCACAGAAATGTGCGGCGGTTTTACGAAGACGACATGCCCAAAATCGAGAACCTGAAGCGCAGGGAGCGAATCCGAACGGCCGCGATGCGTTTAGTGGAAAGAGCCACGCATCACGGGCCGATCGCGGTGGAGAGGGTTGGTGGCTTCCGCTTGGCCGCCATGAGCAGGTCCAGTTCCGTCGATGATGGTCCGAACTTATAGAAGAGGCGCTTTGCTTCCGCGTCGTCGAGGCGATATTTCCGCGCAAATTCGGCGATGCTGTAAGGGCGGCCTCGAATGACTTTTCGGGTGGTTGTCCGATTGGCGTTTTGCGTCATGTTTCCAACCTCCTTTCGCTTCCTCTTTGGTAGATAGCGCCGAGCTTGGGGTTGGAAAGGCCTTGAAGCGGAATGTGATCTTTCAGATCAGCTTATTGGATTTTCGCGTCCGGTTTTTTGCCCGAAATTCATGCAACAAAAAGGGAAGGCGGGACGTCCCGCCTTCCCTTTTCCTCTTCCCGATTCGGGCGTGTCCCGCTCGATCTGTCGTTATCGCCTGATCAGTCGGCCGATAAAAATGAGGATGCAGGCACCGATGAAACCCGTGACCAGATAGTTCAGCCATACATGGAACGGCAGCGCGATGCCGAGGGCACGGAACAGCCAGCTGGCGACGAGCGCTCCAACGATGCCGAGGATGATGTTCATGAATATGCCGGTGTTGCTCTTCATGATCATCTCGGCGAACCAGCCAGCTAAACCGCCGATGACAATTGCTGCAATCCAACCTACGTTTGCGTCTTCCATAAAAGAACCTCCTGAGGGCCCGACAGGTTGTTAACAATAACCGATATACACCAAAAACGATTCGCACCCCAACAGTTGCCGATGGCGCGCCGATGGAACCGATCTTTGCAACCCTGATTATTAAGGGAAATTGCTACGGTTGTTTGCGCCCATGAGAATCGGTTGCCTTGCCAAGGAGGCTCTTTACGGCGTCCGATTTCCAACTTTGCTGAGCAAGGGGCGTTTTTCTGGCTCGCCGCCGCTATTTCGTCACCTGGAGACGAGGAAAAGCATCTTCGGGTCATAACAACCTCTATTTTATGGGTTGACCGCAATAGGGCGTCTGCATATGTTCCGCGCACTTCCAGCCGAGGCAGCATCTGCCTGCGGAGAGGGAGAGCGTAGCTCAGTCGGTAGAGCAACTGACTTTTAATCAGTAGGTCATGGGTTCGAGCCCCATCGCTCTCACCAGAAATCAACAACTTAGCTTGTGTTAGTGGGGTTTTTTGGACTGTGCGCAAGTCCCGCGGTCCCACGCTCAGGGAAATCCCAAAACTCTCTCACTTGATATCAGCTCCTGCAGCCCTCATTTCGAGGCGGCTGGGCAATGCGGTCGGCACTAAGCGATTGCCGAGAGCGCTACGATCGCAACCGCCGTCAGGCCGCCGAAGATCGGCAGCAATATCAGCATAACAAGCCGAGCGAACTTCTTCCTTTCGATCGCCGTCATGATCAGGTTCCTCACCTAGCGGTGACATTTAAATGCTGGGGAGTGCCGTTTAAACGCTGGAATTCATGATTCGTTTCGCATCGATTGTCGTATTCTTATATTATGTGTCGCTAAAAGTATGGCGCTTTATTGTTTCATCATTTCGACGTCCTTAAAGCCTCACCGGGTCCCTTGGAACGGAATCGAATCGACCGAGTTTCCCTTCCGACAAAGAGGAGACGTATCTTGGCAAACGATCGGTCGCATGATCCGCGGGACGGAAACGAAGATAAGCAGGCGCTGGCGAAGATTCAGCACAGCAAGGCACGTGATCCAGCTCGGGCAGCAAAGAATAAGGACAATGCCGAGCTCGTTGCCGATCCTCGCAACAGGCTCGCTGGCGGCAAGGTCGATCCGGCAACGAGGGAGCTCAAGCCGAAGAAGGAGTGAGCCATGGCGGTTCACTGTTTCGATGGCTGCATAGGCATTGCCGTGCGCCGGGCCAAGGGGCTGGCGGCCTCAGCGGCATTCGGTTGGCCGACGGCGCCGGAGCCTCGTCAGTCACCTCGCTCTCTACCGTTCACGAATGCACCGGCGCCCAAGACGATAGCCATAATTGCAAGGAGAACATAATCCCGTTTCCAACCCGATTCCGTCGCTGCGCTCACCAAGCTTCCGAGGGAAGGTTCAGGAGCAAAAAGGCAGGCCGCAAGATAGTTGGCATGCGGTATCTCTTCAGAAAGAGGAGGGGCTTCAGAAGGGGGAGAATTTACGGCTGGTTTCAATTTCCTGCTCCGTCCATTGATTCGACCGGACAGGAATGAGCTGTAATTTCAGCGGGTTTCTGGCGTTTGTCTCGTTTGTTGCGAAACATTGCTGCCGTGACAGCGGCAGTTCCGAGGGAACCATATAATCATCGCACCGGCGCTGATGGCATCGATCGCGAACGTGAAAGGACTACAGCACCGCGCGTCATATGTGACGCGCAAAGGTCGCTGTAGCACTTTAAAGCTGCCGCATAATTTTCATCCTTAAATCGATTCCGATTTAAGGAATTATGCAGTAACGGTAAACGTCTGCTATCAGGCGTGCGCTCTTTCGATACCGCACGCGAGCATATCCGCCAGGCTTATGGTGTGAGGTGACGAACCGGTCGCAACGATCAACTCTACCGCCATCTCAACGGTAAAGTTGACCGTCGCGTGAGACGTATCTAGGCCTTAGACCTTGCCGCCATTCTTCTTGCAGTCGCTACGGAATTTGGCGCGCGCCTTCCCATGCAGCCCCTTGGCATCGGCCTGGGTCGAACATGCCTTGGACACAGCAGTCTGGGCCGGCTTCATTGCTTTCGGCTTGGGCATGCTCGTCGAAGGCGTCGACATCGTTGTACTGGGGGTCGTTGTCGTGGTGCTGGGGGTAGTCGCGGTTTGAGCCATGGCGCTGACGCTGAAGAGCGCGACAAAGGCAACAGTCGTGAACATAGTAGCAATTCGCATGGGGCTTTTCCTCCGTTAAGAAACTTGGATGGAATGTACGTTGTTCGACGAACAATGGCAGCTTGAACCAATATTTTTGCAAAAGCAATTCGTTCGTTGGGCCGCTCCGCGGCAGTTGGTCGCGCCCGATAATTCCCGATAACTCGTAAATTCGCGCATTGGCGGAGCTGTGATCGTTCCCTTGACTTTCAGGAAATGTGATCGGCTCCGCTCGAAAAGGTGATTGGCTTTCGCACCATTGCAACGTTAGGAAGGAATCGAAATGACATAGCCGGAGTCCACCGTGTCGCTTGCCGATATCTCGCTTCTGAGTGCATTGCTCGCTGGAGCGCTTTCGTTTCTTTCACCCTGCGTGCTGCCGCTCGTGCCGCCTTATCTCTGCTACATGGCGGGAATCTCGGTCGAGCAGTTTCGCGGCGGCGGCGCGGCTGCCGCAGCGGCACCGAACGTTCGCGGCAATGTGCTGGTGTCGGCACTCTTTTTCACTTTGGGATTCGCCACGGTATTCGTTGCGCTCGGGGCCGGCGCCTCCTCTATAGGGCTGCTGCTGCGCCAGCACCTGGATATCCTCGCCAAGATCGGCGGTCTCATCATCGTCATCATGGGGCTGAATTTCCTCGGCCTTTTCCGCATCGGCCTTCTGGCCCGCGAGGCACGCTTCCAAAGCGGCGGCAAGCCGGCGACGTTGACGGGCGCCTATATCATGGGCCTTGCCTTCGCCTTCGGCTGGACCCCGTGCATCGGCCCGGTGCTTGGCGCCATCCTTGGCATTGCCGCATCGCGTGAGACGGTCGGCGCCGGCGCAGGCCTGCTTGCCGTCTATTCGCTCGGCCTTGCCATTCCCTTCTGGATCGCCGCAGGCTTTTCCGGCGCCTTCATGAGCTTTCTCTCCCGCTTCCGCCGTCACCTCGGCACGGTCGAGAAGGTCATGGGCGGGCTTCTGGTGCTCACCGGTCTCGCCTTCATTTTCGGCTATGTCAGCGACATGGCGATCTGGTTTCAGCAGACCTTTCCAATCCTGATGAAAATCGGTTAAGCCCGGCGGCACCTTCCACCCTTATTTTCCTCGGCAAATGGAACATGCCCCGATGGCTGATATTGTCGGTCTGCTCCTGCCATTCTTCGGCCTGATCCTCATCGGTTATGTCGCCGCACGCGTTACCAAGCAGCCGGCGGAAGCGCTCGGCTGGCTGAATACCTTCATTATCTATGCCGCATTGCCGGCGCTGTTCTTCAAGCTCGTGTCCCAGACGCCGATCGAACAGCTGACGCGGATCGACTTCATCGCCGCCGATATCGCCGCGACCTATTCGATTTTCCTGCTGCTGTTTCTGGTCGGCCGCTTCCTGCGCCGCAATTCGCTGGCCGACTGCACGATCCAGGCGTTTGCCGGCGCCTACGGCAATATCGGCTATATGGGGCCGGGGCTTGCGTTATTGGCGCTGGGCGAAAAGGCGGCCGTTCCCGTTGCATTGATCGTCTGTTTTGAAAACGCGCTGCATTTCATCGTGGCACCCACCTTGATGGCGCTGGAAGGTGGCGACAAGCGCTCTCCGTGGCGGCTTGCTGTGGATATCGCCGGCAAGGTGCTGCTGCACCCCTTCATCCTGTCGACCGCGCTGGGTTTCGTCGTGGCCGCGCTTTCGCTCAATCAGCCCGTCGCCTTCGAGCGATTTGTCAATTATCTCGCGCAAGCAGCGGCACCCTGTGCACTATTTGCCATGGGGGTGACGCTCGCTCTGCGTCCGTTGAAGCGGATTCCGGTCGAGATCGGTTATATCGTGCCGGTGAAGCTCATCCTGCATCCGCTTGTCGTCTACATCGTTCTGCAAGCCGTCGGCGGATTCGATCCCATTTGGATCGCGGCGGCGGTCCTTTTGGCGGCGCTGCCGACGGCAACGAATGTCTTCGTCATCGGCCAGCAATACGGCGTCTGGCAGGAGCGGGCATCCGCCACCATCCTGATCACCACGGCCTGTTCCGTGGTGACGGTTTCCCTCGTTCTCTATTTGATAAAGTCGGGCGCCTTACCGGCGCAGCTTTTCCCGTAATATCGACGGAAAATTGCGGAAGCTGCCGCCGGGCTCGATACCCTCGCGCATCACGATATTGCGAAGCGGAGCAATGGCGGAAAGCACATGCATCCCCGCGGCGCGCAGCATCTGCACTGGCAGGAAATCCGACAGAAGCGAGCGGTTGAGAAGATCGACGCTCGCTGTCCGGCTGACGATATCAGCGCGTCTCTTGCGGTCGAAACTATCGCCCGATATCGCCGGGATTGGCTGGTCGGCGCGCGAGCAGAGAATGTCCGATAGCACCAATATATCGCGAAGGCTGAGATTGAGCCCCTGGGCGCCGATCGGCGGAAAGACATGCGCGGCTTCGCCAATCAGCACGGCACGGCCCTTGCCGAAGCGATAGGCCGTCATGCCGGAAAGCGGCCAGACCTGCACGCTGTCTTCGACCGTCACCTGGCCGAGCATCGATTGCATCCGCTCCTCCACCAGCCTGCCGAGCTCTTCGAGCGACTTTTCCGCATTGGCGGCCGCTTCGGCCGGCTTCTGCACCCAGACGAGGCTTGAACGCCTGCCGGGCAAAGGCACCTGTGTAAAGGGGCCGCTTTCCGTGTGAAATTCCGTGGAGATGTTCTGATGTGGCAGGCTATGCGCAAAGTTCAGCACCATCGCCGATTGGGGATAGGACCAGCCCTTGACCTTGATCCCCAAGGTCTCGCGCACCATCGAGTTGCGGCCATCGGCGCCGACGACGAATGCCGCGTCGATCGAATCGCGGTTGTCGAGGACGATCGTCGCCCCATCATCGCGGAAGCTGATTTCGGATGCGGAGGCTTCGATGCGGCTGATATTGCCTGCCGCTGCGATGGCTTCGCTGAGATTGTCGAGCAATACGGCGTTTGGAATATTGTAGCCGAAGGCGTCCAGTCCGATCTCGGACGATCGGAACGAGACGGTGGGAGCGCGCAGCAGCCGCGAAGTGCCGTCGACGATGCGCATCGTGGTCAGCGGCGCAGCCGAAGGCGCGATCCTTTCCCACAGCGTCAAGCGCTCCAGAAAACGGATCGATTGATCCATCAGCGCCGTCGTCCGTTTGTCGGCCTTGTTGTGCGGCGCGGCGACAAGGGCGACGGATCTTCCGCCGCGCGCGAGCGCGAATGCCGTGATCATGCCGGCCAGGCCACCGCCGATAACGGCCACTTCAATCTGCTTCATATCGATGCCTCAATTACCTCTTGTCCTGAAAATAAGCGTTTAGCCTGTTGAAATCCATGGGATGAAACATCGCAATGGGTGAAAATGACAACAAGTCGCGCTAGCGTGCCGGGATCGACGCTTTTGTGCTGGCGGTGCAAACCAAAGGATGCATATTAGCGAAAAAACCGCCTGCCGGGGCAGGCGCATAAGCAGGCGAGTCACGGGGCGGATGAAAATCTTCAAGTACAAGCGGGTGCCTTACGCGGAGATGCGTGCTTTCTCCGTTCATATACTGACGGCATCTGGATCGTTTCTCGCCTTTCTCGGGGTCGTCGCAGCGTCCGAGCATCGTTTCGTCGACATGTTCTGGTGGCTTGGCCTGGCGCTGCTGGTCGACGGCATCGACGGACCGATCGCGCGCAAGGTTCGCGTCAAGGAAGTCCTTCCCAATTGGTCCGGCGATACGCTCGACAATATCATCGACTACGTGACCTATGTGCTGCTGCCGGCCTTCGCGCTCTATGAAAGCGGCATGATCGGCGAGCCGTGGTCGTTCGTCGCGGCCGGCATGATCGTGGTTTCCAGCGCCATCTATTACGCGGATACCGGCATGAAGACGGATGAATATTTCTTCTCCGGCTTTCCGGTCGTCTGGAACATGGTGATCTTCACGCTCTTCGTCATCGACGCCAGCGCGACGACGGCGATGGTCCTCGTCGGCGTTTCCGTCGTCTTGACCTTCCTGCCGATCAATTTCCTGCATCCCGTGCGCGTCAAGCGGTTGCGGCCGCTGAACCTCGGCATATTTCTTTTCTGGTCGGCGCTCGGGGTCTATTCGCTGCTGATGCACTTCCTCATGCCGCAATGGGCCGTTTTTCTCTTTATCATCAGCGGTATTTATCTCTATTGTATCGGGGCCGTGCTGCAGTTTTTCCCGTCCCTCGGACGTCAATGAGGATTGCGCATCATGAAGAAGACCAAGGTCGTCCGCATCCATGAAAATGGCGGTCCTGATGTCATGAAGCTGGAGGAGGTGGATCTGCCGCCTCCGGGCGCCGGTGAAGTACAGATCCGCCACGCCGCAATCGGCCTGAACTTTATCGACGTCTATTTCCGATCGGGTCTCTACAAGGCGCCTCAGTTTCCGTTGCCGCTCGGCAAGGAAGCCGCGGGCACGATCACCGAGGTCGGGCCCGGCGTGACCGATTTTGCCGTCGGCGACCGTGTCGCCTATGTCGGCAGCGACGGCGCCTACAGCATCGAGCGCAATATCGAGACGCGCCATCTGGTCAAGGTGCCTGACGATATCCCGCTCGAAACCGCCGCATCGATGATGCTGAAGGGAATGACGGCCGAATATCTGCTGAACCGCACCTTCAAGGTCGGCCCGGGAACGACGTTGCTGTTTCACGCCGCCGCCGGCGGCGTCGGCTTGATTGCCGGCCAATGGGCCAAGGCTCTCGGAGCCGGAACCGTCATCGGCACGGCCGGTTCCGCGGAAAAGGTCGAGCTGGCATTGGCGCATGGCTATGACTACGTCATCGACTACAGCAAGGAGAATTTCGCCGACCGCGTCCGGGAGATTACCGGCGGCAAGGGCGTCGATGTCGTCTACGATTCGGTTGGCAAGGACACGTTTCCGCATTCGCTCGATTGCCTGAAGCCGCTCGGCATGTGGGTCACCTTCGGCCAATCGTCCGGTCCGATCGAGAATTTCAATCTCGCCATCCTCAATCAGAAGGGGTCGCTTTTCGCCACGCGACCGAGCCTCTTTGCCTATGTCGGCACACCTGACGAGTTGAGGGCCAGCGCGAACGCGTTATTTGCTGTTGTGCAAAGCAGCAAAGTGCGTATCAATATTCATCAGACTTATCCGCTTGTTGATGTAGGGCGCGCGCACGCGGATTTGGAAGCCAGGAAAACGAGTGGAACTACACTACTGATCCCATAGATCCGTAAAGGACAGGTCGGTGGGAAGGAAATGAGGGGAACGTGTCGTCATCTGATGCGCCGGCAACCGGTGCGCTATTGTCGGTTCGCAAACTGACGAAACTGTTCGGCAGCTTTGCGGCTTGCAACGAAATCGATCTTGAAATCCAGCCAGGGGAAATTCACGCTCTCCTCGGTGAGAATGGCGCAGGCAAATCCACACTCGTGAAGATGCTGTTCGGCGTGCTCGAGCCGTCGCATGGGCAGATCGTATGGCAGGGACAGCCTGTTTCGATCGACGCGCCCGGCACGGCGCGCAAGCTCGGCATCGGCATGGTGTTCCAGCATTTTTCCTTATTCGAGGCGCTGACCGTCGCGGAAAATATCGCGCTCTCGCTCGACAGCAATATCCCGCTTGCAAAGATTTCCGACGAGGCCGCAAAGCTTTCGCTTGCCTATGGCCTGCCGCTCGATCCGAATGCGCATGTCGCCGATCTCTCCGTTGGCGAACGGCAGCGCATCGAGATCGTCCGCGCGCTTCTGCAGAATCCCAAGCTAATCATTCTCGACGAGCCTACTTCCGTTTTGACTCCGCAGGAGGCCGATCGCCTGTTCGAGACGCTGTTCCAGCTGAGAGACGAGGGGCGCTCGGTGCTCTACATCAGTCATCGGCTGGAGGAAGTGCAGCGCATCTGTTCGCGCGCCACCGTGCTGCGCCACGGCAAGGTAACCGGTGCCTGCGATCCGAGGCAGGAAACGACGGGCTCGCTTGCCCGCATGATGGTCGGCAGCGATGTCGCGAGCGTGCATCATGAAGGCCTGGACAAGAAGGGGGATATCCTCTTGGAAGTCGCGGGCCTTTCGGCGCTTGCGCGAACCCCCTTCGCCATGTCGCTGAAGGATGTTTCCCTGCGCGTGCGCGCCGGCGAGGTGCTGGCGATTGCCGGTGTCGCCGGAAATGGCCAGGGCGAGTTGTTCGATGTCATTTCAGGTGAATACACCGTTGCATCGGATAATCTCGTCCAGTTGCGCGGCAAGGCTGTGGGCGCCAAGGGCATCAATGCCCGCCGGCTGCTGGGCGCTGGTTTCGTGCCGGAAGAGCGCCATGGCCACGCCGCCGTGTCGGCATTGAAACTCTCCGACAATCTCGTGCTCGCCCGCAATCAGTCGGATCGCAAGGCGTTTCTGAGCGGGCGCTTCCTCAACATCATCAGGCACGGTGCGGTCAAGCAGGCGACGAAGCGGATCTGTGAGGCGATGGATGTGCGCAAAAGCGGCGAAGATCCGGCAGCCGGCGCGCTTTCGGGCGGCAATCTGCAGAAGTTCATCGTCGGCCGCGAACTGGATCGTCAGCCGAGCGTTCTCGTCGTCAATCAGCCGACCTGGGGCGTGGATGCGGGCGCTGCCAGCCGAATCCGCCAGGCTCTGGTCGATCTTGCCCGCGACGGTTCGGCCGTGCTCGTCATCAGCCAGGATCTGGATGAGATATTCGAAGTCGCGACCGATATCGCCGTCATCTCGGAAGGGCGGCTGTCGCCGTCCTATCCGGCCGGTGAGCTGACCCGCGAAAAGATCGGCCTGCTGATGGGCGGCCTGCAAGAATCGAAGACGCATCCGGAGCCTGCACATGCGCATTGAACTCGAAAAGCGCCCGCAGGTCTCGAAGCTGTTCGGCTTCCTGTCGCCATTGCTTGCCCTCGTCTTGGCGCTGATCGCTGGCACCATCATGTTCGCCGTCATGGGCAAGGATCCCGTCGAAGCGCTCGATGCCTTCTTCGTCGAACCTCTGCTGGAGGTCTGGTCGCTGCACGAACTGGCGATCAAGGCGGGGCCATTGATCCTGATCGCCGTCGGCCTTTGCCTCTGCTACCGCTCCAACAACTGGAATATCGGTGCCGAAGGCCAGTTCACCATGGGTGCCGTTGCCGGATCGTTCATCCCGATCGTCTTCACCGATTGGCATTCGCCGATGGTCCTGCCTTTGATGCTGCTCGCCGGCGCCATCGGCGGCGCGCTCTATGCCGCCATTCCGGCGCTTCTGAAGGCGCATTTCAACACCAACGAGATCCTGACGAGCCTGATGCTGGTCTATATCGCGCAGCTCTTCCTGGATTGGCTGTCACGCGGGCCATGGCGCGATCCGCAAGGTCACAATTTTCCGCAGAGCATCGATTTTCCTCCGGAAGCCGTGCTTCCGGCGATATGGCAGGATTCCGGGCGGGCGCATTGGGGCATCATCTTTGCCGTGGTCGCAGCGATCCTTGCCTGGTTCCTGATGAAATATACGCTGAAGGGCTTCGAGATAACGGTACTCGGCCAGTCGGCGCGGGCAGGGCGCTTTGCCGGTTTCTCCTCGCGGAAGATGGTCTGGTTTGCCTTCCTCTTCTCCGGTGCGCTGGCGGGATTGGCCGGCATATCCGAGGTTTCCGGTTCGATCGGCCATCTGCAGCCGGCGATCTCGCCGGGTTACGGCTTCACCGCCATCATCGTTGCCTTCCTCGCACGCCTCAACCCGCTCGGAGCCGTTCTCTCCGGCCTTGTGCTGGCGCTGACCTATCTCGGCGGCGAGGCGGCGCAATTGTCGCCGGGTATCTCCGCCAAGGCGGTGAGCGTCTTCCAGGGCCTCCTGCTGTTTTTCGTGCTCTCCTGCGACACGCTGATCTATTACAAGATCCGCCTGGTCTGGTCGCGGGTTCGGGGAGGTGCGGCATGAGCGTCTTTGAAGCAATTCTTCTGACCATCATCACGGCATCGACGCCGCTCGTCATCGCTGGCCTCGGCGAGCTGGTGGTGGAGCGTTCGGGCGTGCTCAATCTCGGTGTCGAAGGCATGATGATCATCGGCGCCGTCGCGGCTTTCGTTGGCGCGCAGATGAGCGGATCGCCCTATGTCGGCCTGCTGACCGGCATCGTGGCGGGTGCCTTGTTTTCGCTGCTGTTCGGCTTCCTCACCCTGACGCTGGTGACGAACCAGGTCGCGACCGGCCTGGCACTGACCATCCTCGGCCTCGGCCTTTCCGGCATGATTGGAGAAGGCTATGTCAGCGTGCCTGGCGTGCAGTTGCGGGAGATTGTTTTCCCGTTCCTGTCGGGTATCCCGTTCCTCGGACCGGTGTTGTTCAAGCAGGATCTCACCTTCTATCTTTCGATCGCGCTGGTGATCGGCGTCAACTGGTTCCTCTTCCGCAGCCGTGCCGGCCTGAAGCTGCGCGCCGTGGGTGACAGCCATGGCTCCGCCCATGCGCTTGGCATCGACGTCATCCGCACCCGTTATCTCGCCGTCATGTTCGGCGGAGCCTGCGCTGGGCTTGCCGGCGCGCAGTTGTCGCTCGTCTACACGCCGCAATGGGTTGAGAACATGTCTGCCGGCCGTGGCTGGGTGACGCTGGCGCTGGTGGTCTTCGCGTCCTGGCGGCCGACGCGCGTCATGGCCGGCGGCTATCTTTTCGGCGCCGTGACGATCCTGCAGTTTCATGCGCAGGGCTTCGGCGTCGGCATTCCCTCGCAATTCCTGTCGATGCTGCCCTATGCATCGACTATTGTGGTTCTCGTCATCATCTCTCAAAATCGCCGCGCGACCTTGATCAACACGCCAGCGTCGCTCGGCAAGGCCTTCGTTCCGGAGCGCTGAAAACAAGAACCGGACGGATTTCATAGTGTCAAACCAACAGGGGTAACCATGAAGAAACTAGCACTCGCCCTCGCCACGACAGCCGCCGCCATCATCGGCTTTGCGGCCGCTGCCGAAGCAGCTCCGACCAAGGTCTGCTTCGTCTATGTCGGCTCGCACACGGATGGCGGTTACTCGCAGGCGCACGATCTCGGCCGCCAGCAGGTCCAGAAGGAGTTCGGCAACAAGATCGAGACGCCTTATCTTGAAAACGTGCCGGAAGGCCCGGATGCCGAGCGCGCCATCGAGCGTCTCGCCCGTTCCGGCTGCTCGCTGATCTTCTCCACCTCGTTCGGCTTCATGGACGCGACCGTCAAGGTTGCGGCCAAGTTCCCGAAGGTGAAGTTCGAGCACGCGACCGGCTTCAAGAGCGGCCCGAACTTGGCCACCTACAACTCGCGCTTCTACGAAGGCCGCTACATCCTCGGCCAGATCGCCGCCAAGACGTCGAAGAACCACGGCGCCGCCTACATCGCCTCCTTCCCGATCCCGGAAGTGGTCATGGGCATCAATTCCTTCGAGCAGGGCGCCCGTTCGATCGATCCGAGCTTCAAGCTCAAGGTCGTATGGGTCAACACCTGGTTCGATCCGGGCAAGGAAGCCGACGCAGCCAAGGCCATGGTCGACCAGGGCGTTGACGTCCTGACCCAGCACACCGACACGACGGCGCCGATGCAGGTGGCCGAGGAGCGCGGCATCCACGCCTTCGGTCAGGCATCCGACATGATCGCCGCCGGCCCGAAGGCGCAGCTGACCGCTGTCGTCGACACCTGGGGCAACTACTACTCCAAGCGCGTTCACGCGTTGCTCGACGGCACCTGGAAGTCCGAGCAGAACTGGGACGGCTTGAAGGACGGCATCCTCAAGATGGCTGACTACACCAACATGCCCGACGACGTGAAGAAGATGGCGCAGGAAACCGAAGCCAAGATCAAGTCCGGCGAACTCGCGCCCTTCACCGGCCCGATCAACAAGCAGGACGGCACGCCCTGGCTGAAGGCAGGCGAAAAGGCCGATGACGGCACGCTGCTCGGCATGAACTTCTACATCGAAGGCGTCGACGACAAGTTGCCGGCTTCGAAGTAAGCAGGTGAAATAGTTTGAGTTGAGAAGGGGCATTTGAAATGCCCCTTTTTGTTGCACTGCATCATCGAATGCCGATTTACAAAAGTATTACTATATGATTTTTAGACCGTGGCCTGAGGAAATGGCCTTTGGGAGGAAATCATGAAGTTGAAGACTGCACTGATCAGTGCCACGATGCTTGCCGCCTGCATGTTCACGTCGGCATCGGCTAAAGACCTGGTCGTCGGATTCTCGCAAATCGGTTCGGAGTCTGGTTGGCGTGCGGCCGAAACGACGCTGACGAAGCAGGAAGCCAAGAAGCGCGGCGTCGACCTGAAATTCGCTGACGCGCAGCAGAAGCAGGAAAACCAGATCAAGGCGATCCGCTCATTCATCGCGCAGGGCGTCGATGCGATCCTGCTGGCGCCTGTCGTCGAGACCGGCTGGGATGCTGTCCTGAAGGAAGCCAAGGAAGCCAAGATCCCCGTCATCCTGCTCGATCGCACGATCAACGCGCCGAAGGATCTCTATCTGACGGCCGTAACGTCCGACCAGATCCATGAAGGCAAGGTTGCGGGCGATTGGCTCGTAAAGGCTGTGGGCGACAAGAAGTGCAACATCGTCGAGCTGCAGGGCACGACGGGCTCTTCGCCGGCCATCGCGCGCAAGAAGGGCTTCGAAGAAGCCATCAAGGGCCATGACAACCTGAAGATCGTTCGTAGCCAGACCGGCGACTTCACCCGCGCCAAGGGCAAGGAAGTGATGGAAAGCTTCCTGAAGGCCGAGAACGGCGGCAAGAGCATCTGCGCGCTCTATGCCCATAATGACGACATGGCCGTCGGCGCCATCCAGGCGATCAAGGAAGCCGGCCTGAAGCCGGGCAAGGACATTCTGACGATTTCCATCGATTCCGTTCCGGACCTCTTCAAGGCCATGGCAGCCGGCGAAGCGAATGCGACCGTGGAGCTGACCCCGAACATGGCCGGCCCCGCCTTCGATGCGCTCGATGCCTATCTGAAGAACAAGAAGGAGCCGGCGAAGTGGATCCAGACCGAGTCCAAGCTCTACACCCAGGCCGATGATCCGCAGAAGGTCTACGAGCAGAAGAAGGACCTCGGCTACTGAGACGAAAGCCGATCGCACCGGGCCGGCAACGCCGCCGGTGCGATCCCTCGTGCAAGATGCCGGCGCGCGCCAAGGAGTGCGTCGGCTATTGCTTTCGCCCATTGGCTTAATGCAAGGACATCAGCGCTTCATGGCTCACGACGTCGAGCGACTTCTGACAGCGACAGGCTTTTGTAAATATTTTCCCGGTTCGACCGCTCTCGATCATGTCGATTTCACATTGATGCGCGGCGAGGTCCATGCGCTGCTCGGCGAGAACGGTGCCGGAAAATCCACACTGATCAAGTGCATGACCGGCGCCTATCGTCGCGACGCCGGCACTCTGGTTCTCGATGGGGCCGAGATCGATCCGCATGACACGCTGGCGGCGCAGAAGCTCGGCATCGGAACGGTCTATCAGGAAGTGAACCTGCTGCCCAATCTGAGCGTTGCGGAGAACCTGTTTCTCGGTCGTCAGCCGCGGCGGTTCGGCATGGTCAGCAGCCGCATCATGAACGGCATGGCGAGAGACCTGCTGTCGCAGTATGGCGTGGATATCGATGTCAGCCGCCAGCTCGACCGCTTCTCCGTTGCCATACAGCAGGTGATCGCGATTGCCCGCGCCGTCGATCTCTCCGGCAAGGTGCTGATTCTCGATGAGCCGACGGCGAGCCTCGATACGCATGAAGTCGAGATGCTGTTCGGCATCGTCAGGCGATTGAAGGAGCGTGGCCTGGGGATCGTCTTCATCACGCATTTTCTGGAACAGGTTTACGAGATCTGCGATCGCATCACGGTTCTGCGCAATGGTCGTCTGGTCGGCACGCGCGAAGCGGAGGGTCTGCCGCGGCAGACCTTGATCGCCATGATGCTCGGCCGTGAACTCGCCGAGACGGAAAGCGCGGCAAAGCAGACCGAGACGGAAAGCGGCCCGGTCCGATATCATTTCACGAATTTCGGCAAGCGCGGCAAGATCAAGCCCTTCGACATGCAGGTGCATGTCGGGGAGGTGGTTGGCATCGCCGGCCTGCTTGGCTCCGGCCGCACCGAAACCGCCGAAGTGCTTTTCGGCGTCGAGCGCGCCGATAGCGGCGAGGCGAAGATCGACGGCAATACGGTTACGCTTTCCAGCCCGCGCGCCGCGATCAAGCGCGGCTTCGGCTTCTGCCCGGAAGATCGCAAGACGGATGGTATCATCGGCGATCTTTCCATCCGGGAGAACATCATCATGGCACTGCAGGCCCGGCGCGGCTGGGCCAGGCCTCTAGCGCGCAGCGAGCAGAACGCCATAGCCGATCGTTACATCAAGGCGCTGGATATCCGCACGACCGATCGGGAAAAGCCTATCAGGCTTCTTTCGGGCGGCAACCAGCAGAAGGCGATCCTCGCGCGATGGCTGGCGACCAACCCGAATTTCCTGATCCTGGACGAGCCGACCCGGGGCATCGATGTCGGCGCCCATGCGGAAATTATCCGGTTGATCGAAGACCTTTGCCGGCAGGGTATGTCCCTTGTGGTCATTTCGTCCGAACTTGAGGAACTCGTCGCCTATAGTTCACGCGTCATCGTCCTGCGCGACCGCGAACACATTGCTGAGTTGACCGGCAGCGAGATAACCGCCGGAAATATTGTCGAAGCCATCGCGACGGCTGAAAAGACGCGGGAGAACGCATGAGCTCGCAAATCAAGGCATCCTTGTTTCGTTTGATGCCGCAGCTCATTGCGCTCGCGGCAATTCTTCTGTTGAATTTCATTATGTTCCCGCATTTCTTTCATCTGGAAATTCAGAATGGAAGACTCTACGGGAGCCTGATAGACGTGCTCAATCGCGGTGCCCCGGTGGCGCTGCTGTCCATCGGCATGACGCTGGTCATCGCCACCAAGGGGATTGATCTTTCGGTTGGCGCGGTGATCGCGATATGCGGCGCCGTGGCGGCATCGTCGATCGTTTCAGGGTATTCGCTGGCTTATACGCTATTGCTGACGGTCGGCGTCGGTCTGGCTTGCGGATTATGGAATGGCTTCCTTGTCGCCCTGCTCGATATCCAGCCGATCATCGCGACGCTGGTGCTGATGGTGGCCGGTCGCGGCATCGCGCAATTGATCACCGAGGGTACGATCCTCACCTTCAACAATGACGGGCTGATCTTTCTCGGAAGCGGCTCCTTTGCGGCATTCCCCATGCCGGTGGTGATCTGGCTCATCGTTGCGCTTGTCGTGACCCTTCTCGTCCGGCGCACCGCGCTTGGGATGCTGGTCGAAGCAATCGGTATCAACCGCCGGGCGAGCACGCTTTCGGGTATCCAGACCCCGGTCCTGCTTGTTGCGGTTTATGCATTGAGCGGGCTTTGCGCTTCCATCGCCGGTATCATCGTTTCGGCCGATATCAAGGGTGCCGATGCCAATAATGCGGGCCTGTGGCTCGAGCTGGACGCGATTCTCGCCGTCGTCGTCGGTGGCAATTCGCTGCTCGGCGGTCGCTTCAGCATCGTCGGTTCGCTGATCGGCGCGATGATCATTCAATCGGTCAATACAGGCATCCTGCTCTCCGGCTTTCCGCCGGAGTTCAATCTGGTGATCAAGGCGATCATCGTCATCGTCATTCTGGTCATCCAGTCCCCGGCGATGCAATCCGCTACCGCATTCTTCTGGCGTCGCCGAGGCGAGCGACGGATGGTGCAAAAGGAGCAGGCAAAGTGAATTCGAAATATCTTCCGCTGCTTGCGACGATCGTCATCTTCATCCTCGCCTATGCCGGCTGCGTGACGCAATATCCGAACATGCTGTCAACGCGGGTGGTCGGTAATCTTTTGACCGACAACGCTTTTCTGGGGATTGCGGCCGTCGGTATGACTTTCGTGATCATCTCCGGCGGGATCGATCTGTCCATCGGCTCGGTCATTGCCTTTACAGGCGTTTTCCTGGCCATCGTCCTGCGGGATACCTCGATCCATCCCCTGGTCGCCTTTGCCCTTGTGCTGGTGATCACGACGATGTTCGGTGCCGGCATGGGCGCCATCATCCATTATCTCAGCATGCCGCCCTTCATCGTAACGCTTGCCGGCATGTTTCTGGCCCGCGGCATCGCCTTCGTGCTCTCCATCGACAGCATCCCAATCGAGCATGATTTCTATTCGCAACTGAACGATCTCTATTGGCTGATGCCCGGTGGCGGCCGGCTGACATTGATCGGCGGCCTCATGCTGCTCGTCTTTGCGGGCGGCGTCGTTCTGGCTCACCGCACCCGTTTCGGCGCCAATGTCTACGCTTTGGGTGGCGGCGTGCAGACGGCGGAACTCATGGGCGTGCCGGTCGGCCGGACGACGATCCGGATCTACGCTCTGTCCGGCTTTCTCGCCGGTCTATCCGGAATCGTTTTTTCGATTTATACATCCGCTGGATATTCGCTTGCCACCGTTGGCGTTGAGCTCGACGCCATCGCTGCCGTGGTCATTGGCGGAACACTGCTAACGGGGGGAGCGGGGTTCGTCGGGGGGACGCTCATCGGAATTCTCATACAGGGCTTGATTCAGACCTACATCACCTTCGATGGAACGCTTTCCAGCTGGTGGACGAAGATATTGATCGGCTTGTTGCTGTTTGCATTTATTCTGATGCAGAAGGGCCTTCTGCTGCTTTCCCGTTTCAATCGACGATACGCCTGAGGGAAGGACAGAATGCTTGCGCAGCCGATTGCTTGATACCAGAAAACCCGAGAGAAAGTCACGAACGAGCCATGCTCAGGTCGTCGACGATCTTGGCAAGGCGATCGTCTCCGGCGCCTTTCCGATCGGCACCATCCTCCCGGGCGACAGCGAGCTTCTGCAGCGATTCAAAGTGTCTCGCACGGTCCTGCGCGAAAGTATGAAAACCCTGGCGGCAAAAGGGCTCGTCGTCCCTCGCGCACGCGTGGGCACTCGGGTCACCGAGAGAATTCATTGGAACATGTTCGATAACGAAGTCCTTAACTGGCACTTCGAGAGCGGGGTCAACAAGCAGTTCCTTCTCCATCTCTACGATATACGCATGGCTTTCGAGCCGTTCGCCGCCAGCCTGGTAGCGGAGCGGGCCAGCCGGGAAGACATCGATCTCTTGCGCCGGCTCGCGGCCTCCATGGCTGCTCCGCACCATACGTCGGACAGCCTTGCCGTTGCCGACCTGCATTTCCATCTGGCAATCACCGAAGCTTCGCAGAACCCGTTCATGCGGTCGCTCGGCGGGCTCATCGAGGCGGCGTTGGTCGGCATGTTCCGCATGAGCGCGCCACCTTCCAGCAACGGCTTCGCCAATATTGCCGACACGCATATGGCGATCGTCGATGCCATTGCGGCGCGGGACAGTCTGGCCGCGCACAAGGCCATGGAGTTCGTGATCATTGATGGGCGTCAGCACGTCCTCGAAGGTTTTGCCGCCCTTGCCTAGGCCTGATATTCGTCTCTAATTCCGCCATAGTTCGCCGCTCGACTAAAGCGCGTCGCGATTTTTCGGATACGCTTCTCGCGCTTTAGGTCTTTGATTTTGCGTATGTCATTATCGCAAAACCGCTGCACACTTTTGCGCGATATGCTTTAGTTGCTATGAGAGGGACTGTGCCCGTCAGCGGGCAATGCCTGATCGTATATCTCGGAGCCCGAAATGGAACGCACCTGCCTCGCCATCATCCTCGCCGCCGGCGACAGTACCCGTATGAAATCGTCGATGTCGAAGGTTCTGCATCCGATCGCTAGTCGCCCCATGATCGCGCATGTGATGGAGGCGATCGCCAAGACGGATATTTCGGCGGCGGCGCTGGTTGTCGGGCGCAATGCCGAAGAGGTCAGCGCGGCAGCGTCGATCGGCGGCATCGCAGTCGAATCCTATCTGCAGAAGGAGCGCCTCGGCACCGGTCACGCCGTGCTTGCGGCGCGCGAGGCGATCGCGCGGGGGTATGACGACATTCTCGTTGCCTACGGAGACGTGCCGCTGCTGACCGACGCGCCGCTTCGCGCCGCCCGCCAGGGGCTGGCCGAGGGCAATGACGTCGTGGTCATCGGCTTTCACACCGACAGCCCGAATGCTTATGGCCGGCTGCTGGTCAAGGATGGCGAGTTGATCGCGATCCGTGAAGCAAAGGATGCGACCGATGCCGAGCTGGCGGTGACCTGGTGCAATAGCGGCCTGATGGCGATCAACGGCCGCAAGGCGCTCGATCTGCTCGATCGCATCGGCAACGATAATGCCAAGGGCGAATACTACCTCACCGATCTCGTCGAGATCGCCCGGTCGCTTGGCGGCCGCGCCGTGGCCGTCGATGCGCCCGAAGTCGAGATGACCGGCTGCAACAACCGCGCCGAACTCGCCTTCATCGAGCGTCTCTGGCAGGAGCGGCGCCGGCATGAGCTGATGCTGTCCGGTGTCACCATGATCGCGCCAGAGACCGTGTTTTTGGCCTATGATACCGTCATCGGCCAGGACGCGTTGATCGAGCCGAACGTCGTGTTCGGCCCGGGAGCGGTCATCGAAGGCGGCGCGGTCGTCCATGCCTTCTCGCATATCGAAGGAGCGCATGTCAGCGCGGGTGCTACCGTCGGGCCGTTTGCAAGGTTGCGCCCCGGCGCAGACCTCGCTCACGGCGCAAAGGTCGGCAATTTCTGCGAGGTCAAGAACGGCAAGATCGGCGAGGGCGCCAAGGTCAATCATCTGACCTATATCGGTGACGCGACGATCGGCGCCGGCAGTAATATCGGTGCGGGCACGATCACCTGCAATTATGACGGGGTCAACAAGTACGAGACCCATATCGGCGCCAACGCCTTCGTCGGCTCCAATTCTTCGCTGGTGGCGCCCATCCGCATCGGCGATGGTGCTTACATCGCCTCCGGCAGCGTCATCACCAACGACGTTCCCGCCGATGCGCTGGCCTTCGGGCGCGCGCGCCAGGAGGTGAAGCCGGAACGCGCCAAGGTCGTTCGCGAACGAGCCCTTGCTATCAAGGCAGCCAAGAAGGGCGGCCATTAAACCCTTGGGCGACCCCCGTAACGGTCCGAAATCGAAAGTGACCGTTACGGCAATTGAGAAAATTGCAGGAATGATTAGGACTTGCCCTCATATCTGAGGCCAGACGGAGAGTTGTATGTGCGGCATTGTTGGGATCGTCGGAACGAAGCCCGTGGCGGAGCGCTTGGTGGATGCATTGCGGCGCCTCGAATACCGCGGCTATGATTCGGCGGGTGTCGCCACCATCCATGACGGCGTGATGGATCGCCGCCGCGCGGAAGGAAAGCTTTTCAACCTGGAGAAGCGGCTGGAGACGGAACCTCTGCCCGGCACGACGGGCATTGCCCACACTCGCTGGGCAACGCACGGCGTTCCGAACGAGACCAATGCCCACCCGCATTTCGTCGAGGGTGTTGCCGTCGTCCATAACGGCATCATCGAAAACTTCTCCGAATTGCGCGAGGAACTGAAGGCCGAAGGCAAGGTATTTGCTTCGCAGACGGATACGGAAGTCGTTGCGCATCTGCTTGCAAACCATATTCGCGAAGGTCTCGAGCCCCGCGCCGCAATGCTGAAGATGCTGAACCGCGTGACCGGCGCCTATGCATTGGCCGTGATGTTTGAGAATGATCCTGACACGCTGATGGCGGCGCGTTCCGGCCCGCCGCTTGCCGTGGGTTACGGCAAGGGCGAAATGTTCCTCGGTTCGGATGCCATCGCCCTTGCGCCCTTCACCAACGAGATCACCTATCTCGTCGACGGCGACTGCGCGATCGTCACCCATGCCGGCGCGACCATTCTCGATTTCAACGGCAATGAAGTGACCAGGCCACGGCAGATTTCGCAGGCAACCGCCTATGTCGTCGACAAGGGCAATCATCGCCACTTCATGGAGAAGGAAATCTACGAGCAGCCGGAGGTCATCTCGCACGCGCTCAGCCAATATGTCGATTTCGCCAGCCATCGGGTACACCCAAGCGCATCGGCGATCGATTTCGAGAATGTCTCGGGCCTTGCGATATCAGCTTGCGGCACGGCTTATCTTGCCGGCTTGATCGGAAAATACTGGTTCGAGCGCTACGCGCGCCTCCCGGTCGAAATCGACGTCGCCTCCGAGTTCCGCTACCGCGAGATGCCCCTGTTGCCTTCGCAGGCGGCGCTGTTCATTTCCCAGTCCGGCGAGACGGCCGATACGCTGGCCTCGCTGCGCTACTGCCGGGATCATGGTCTCAAAATCGGTGCGGTCGTCAACGTCAAGGAATCGACCATCGCGCGCGAAGCCGATGCCGTGTTTCCGATCATGGCCGGTCCAGAGATCGGCGTTGCCTCGACGAAGGCCTTCACTTGCCAGCTTGCCGTTCTCGCTTCGCTGGCGATCGGAGCGGGCGTCGCCCGTGGTACCGTCAGCGCCAAGGATGAGGAAGAGATGGTGCGCCATCTCGTCGAGATGCCACGCATCATGGCCAACGTCCTGAATGTCATCCAGCCGCAGATGGAAAGCCTGGCGCGCGAGATCTCGAAGTTCAAGGATGTACTCTATCTCGGTCGCGGCACCAGCTTCCCGCTCGCCATGGAAGGCGCGCTGAAGCTGAAGGAAATCTCCTACATCCACGCCGAGGGTTATGCGGCCGGCGAGCTGAAACACGGCCCGATCGCCCTGATCGACGAGAACATGCCGGTCATCGTCATCGCCCCGCATGACCGCTTCTTCGACAAGACCGTTTCCAACATGCAGGAAGTGGCGGCGCGTGGCGGCCGAATCATCTTCATCACGGATGAAGCGGGAGCAGCCGCCTCGACATTGCCGACGATGGCGACGATTACCTTGCCGGTCGTCGACGAGATCATCGCGCCGATCATCTTCTCGCTGCCGATTCAGCTGCTTGCCTATCATACAGCTGTCTTCATGGGTACGGACGTCGATCAGCCGCGCAATCTCGCCAAATCGGTGACGGTGGAATAGGCTTCTCCGCAGGCCTCCTTTCGCAGTCACGTCGTCGTGAGCAGGGCGCCTGTTCGGCATGGCGGCGTGACTGGCTGGTTGAATGCCGCCCCAATTTCTGGCAGTCTTTCCGAAGGCGACGGTGGGGAGGATTTACCGGTCAGCGGTAGGCGACCGAACGGAGTTTTCGAGCGGCGAATGACTGAAAAGCTCATCAAAATGTCCCTGACCACGCGGATCAGAAACAATTTCCTGGCCGGTTTGATTATCTGCGCTCCGATTGCCATCACGCTCTGGCTGACCTGGTCCGTCGTGCATTGGGCCGATAGCTGGGTCCGCCCCTATATTCCCGCGCGCTACGACCCTGAGAGCTATCTCAATTTTGCCGTTCCCGGCACCGGCCTGCTGATCGCGATGATCTTCATCACGATCGTCGGTTTTCTCGCCAAGAACCTGATCGGCCAGAGCATCGTCCGCCTCGGCGAGTCGATCGTCAATCGCGTTCCGCTGGTGCGGACCATCTACAAGAGCGTCAAGCAGATCTTCGAGACCGTCCTGAAGGAGCAGGGCACGTCGTTCAAGAAGGTGGGTCTCATCGAATATCCGAGCCCCGGCCTCTGGTCCATGGTGTTCGTATCGACGGATGCCAAGGGCGAGATCGCCTCGAAATTCAACGCCATGGGCCAGGACATGGTCGCGGTCTTCCTGCCGCCGACACCCGTGCCCACGGCCGGCTTTCTAGTCTTCGTTCCGCGCGAAAAGATCACGATGCTCGACATGAGTCCTGAGGATGGCGCCAAGCTTCTGATTTCCGGTGGCCTGGTTTCGCCCGAATACAAGGAAGAGCTGGTCGCGGCGAAGGGACCGCCCAGGCCTGTTCCGATAAAGTCCCTGACTTAAAGCGCATCGCGGCTCCAAGATTCGCTCCAAGCGCTTTAGGCTCTTGATTTTGCGCATGTCGTTATCGCAAAACCGCTGCATATTGTCGCGCGACATGCTTTAGAAACACACCCGTTCCTGTCACTCTGGTCGCCTGACTTCGCGTATCGCGCGAACTGTCATGTCCCTATCATATTGACGCCTTAGATCGTCGTTGGGGACAGGCAATCGAATGTATCTCATCATCGAATGTCCGGAGCGTCGGCGCCGGGCTGTTGTTCTTCGATGCGGTTCGAAAGCGGACCGGAGATGGATGCCATTGTCTCCATACGGATTTTCATCGGAGGATATTGTCTTGAGATATATGCGTTCGAAGAGCTTGCCGCTGCTGTCGGCCGTGCTTGCCACATTTGTTTTCTCCGCGCCGGTCGCGGCGCTCGCGGATAGCTCCGTCGCGGTCCAAGGCGTGACGATCGTCAACAAGGGACGCGTCGCGGTCGGCCGCATCCCGGCCAACCTGCGTGACAAGTTCGGCGAGACCTTCGGTTCCGGTTCGGGCATGTCGATCGATGCCAAGAGCTGGGTTCGCAATGCCGACGGTACCTACAAGGGTTCGCTGTGGCTGCTGCCGGACCGCGGCTACAATGCCGTCGGTACGACCGACTATCGTCCGCGCCTGAACACTATCGACGTCACTCTGAGCCCGGTCGCGCCCGGTGCGACGCCGCGGGCCGGCAAGGAGCAGGCAGGCGTCGATGCCAAGCTTGCCGACACCCTGCTTCTGAAGGACGACAAGGGCGCCGACACGACCGGCCTCGACCCGGCCAATGGCAGTCGCCATCCGGAAGGTAGCATGCCGCTGTTGCCCCAGGCGCCGAACGGCAAGGTCTCGCTCGACACCGAAGCCATCGCGCGTCTGCCTGATGGCACGATGTTCATCAGCGACGAGTACGGTCCTTACATCTACCGCTTCGCCGCCGATGGCCGCATGATGTCCGCCACTCCTCCGCCGGCTGCGCTGCTGCCGATGCGCAACGGCGCCGTCAACTTCGCCTCCAACAACCCCGGTCCCGGCGAATCCGCTCCGGATCCGAAGGATCCGACCAGCGGCCGCCAGAACAACCAGGGCCTGGAAGGGATGTCGCTGACGCCGGACGGCAAGTTCCTGATTGCCGTGCTGCAGTCCGCGACTCGCCAGGATGGCGGCGATTCCAGCTCCACACGACAGAACACCCGCGCGCTGGTCTATGATGCCGCCGATCCGGCAAATCTGAAGCTGGTTCACGAATATGTCGTGCCGCTGCCGGTCTTCACCGATGCCAAGGGCAAGACGGCGGTCGCCGCCCAGAGCGAAATCGTTGCACTCTCGCCGCAGACATTCCTGATGCTGGCGCGTGACAGCAACAACGGTTATGGCGTGAAAGGCGATAAGTCGCTCTTCCGCAGCATCGTCGCTGTCGATGTCTCCACCGCCACCGATATTGCCGGCAAGTTCGATGCCGACAAGCCGGTCGCGCCCAAGGGCGTTCTCGAAGCCTCGGTGAAGCCGGCTGCAGTCAGCCAGTTCATCGACATCAACGACAGCGCCGATCTCGCCCGCTTCGGCCTTCACAACGGCGCGCCGAGCGACCGCAACAACCTCTCGGAAAAGTGGGAGGCGATGTCGCTCTTGAGCGTCATGGATCCGAAGCAGCCGGATGATTACTTCCTGTTCGTCGCCAACGACAACGACTTCCTGACCCAGGACGGCTATCAGGTCGGCGCAGCCTACAAGGGTGACGGCGGAGGCGATGTCGACACCATGTTCCAGGTGTTCCAGGTCACCATTCCCGGCCTTTCTGCCAAGTAATGCTCTTAAACAGGGACGGACGCGGTAAACGCGTCCGTCCGCTCATCCCGCCCGCAGGAACCGGATCGCCTCGTCACGGCGGAAGAGATAGAGCAGGGTGCGAACCGCCATGCCACGCTCGCCCGTCAGCTCCGGGTCGCGCTCGATGAGATAGGCGGCATCTTTCCGGGCGATTTCCAGAAGATCGGCATGGGCCTCAAGGCTGGCAATGCGGAAGCCGGGCGTGCCGGACTGGCGCGTACCGAGCAACTCGCCTTCGCCACGCAGCTTCAGATCTTCCTCGGCAATCCGGAAGCCGTCTTCGGTATCGCGCATGATCGACAGCCGGGCATGGCCGGTTTCCCCGAGCGGCCCCTTGTAGAGCAGGATACAGGTCGAGGCCTCGTCGCCGCGTCCGACCCGCCCGCGCAGCTGATGCAGCTGCGCCAGGCCGAAACGCTCCGCATGTTCGATGACCATGATCGTCGCATCGGGCACGTCGACACCCACTTCGACGACCGTCGTTGCCACAAGCAGGCGGATCTCGCCATTCTTGAAGGCCATCATGACGGCATCTTTTTCCGGGCCGCTCATCCGGCCATGGATGAGGCCGACGCCCGGGCCGAGCGCCTTGGTCAAGGTGTCATGGCGCTCCTCGACCGACATTAAATCGGATTCTTCGGATTCCTCCACAAGTGGGCATATCCAATAGGCTTTTTTGCCTTCCGTTAGCGCGCTTTTCAATCGCGCGACAATATCGCCGGTTCGCTCGTTCGGGATGGTGATCGTCTGGATCGGCTTGCGTCCCGCCGGCTTCTCGGTGAGCTTGGAAACATCCATATCGCCGAAGGCGGCGAGTACCAGGGTTCGCGGGATGGGCGTCGCAGTCATGACGAGCATATGCGGCGAGATGCCTTTTGCGGTCAGGCGCAGGCGCTGGTGAACGCCGAAGCGATGCTGCTCGTCGACGACAGCCAGCATGAGATTGGCATAGGCGACGCTATCCTGGAAGAGAGCGTGGGTGCCGATGATGATCTGCGCCTCACCGGAGGCAATGCGCTCTAGGATCGCATCCCGCTCGCGCCCCTTCGTGCGGCCCGTGAGGACTTCGACGGAAAGGTTTGCACTTGCTGCAAATTTTGAAATCGTTGCATGATGTTGCCGGGCGAGAATTTCGGTCGGTGCCATCAACACGGCCTGGCCACCGCTTTCGATCACGGCAGCGATCGCCATCAACGCCACCAGCGTCTTGCCCGCACCGACATCGCCCTGCAGCAGCCGGAGCATGCGCTCGGTGCCTGCCATGTCCTTGAGAATATCGGCGACTGCATCGCGCTGACTATTCGTCATAGAGAAGGGTAGGGATTCCAGTATCTTGTCGCTGATTTCTCCAGTTGCAAGCACCGGCTGTCCCGCAACCTTGCGCAGCCTTTGGCGAACCAGAGAAAGTGACAATTGCCCCGCCAGGAATTCGTCATAGGCAAGCCGGCGGCGGGCTGGTGCCTGCGGATCGATATCGGCCGCGTCTCTTGGCGCATGCAGCATGTGGAAGCTGTCGGATATCGAGGGGAAACCCTGCTTCTGGGCAAGGGCAAGGTCATCCCATTCTGGCAGTTGCGGGATGCGCGGCAACGCCGCCTCGATGGTCTTGCGCAGGAATTTCGGCGAGAGTCCTGCAGTCAACGGATAGACCGGTTCGACCAGCGGCAGGTTTTCCGCCTCGCTCTCGCGCATGATATAGTCCGGATGCACCATGGACGGACGGCCGTTGAACCAGTCGACCTTGCCGCTGACGGTGACGGTTTCATCGATCGGCAGCTGCTTTTCGAGCCATTGCGCCTTGCCGCGGAAGAAGACCAGCGCAAGCTCGCCGGTTTCGTCATGCAGATAGACGCGATAGGGCACATTGCTGCGCGGATTGGGCGGCGGCTGATGGCGATCGACGCGGCCGGTAATGGTGACGATGGCCCCCTGCGGCGCGCGGGCGATACCCGGCTGTTCGCGCCGGTCGATGATCGAATGCGGCGCGTGGAAAATAAGGTCGATGACGCGGCAATCGTCGATCGTTTCGCGGTCGAGCAGCTTCACCAGCAACTCGGATACCTTCGGCCCGACGCCGGGCAGCGAGGATATAGAGGCAAACAGCGGGTCGAGGATGGCGGGACGCATGGTCGGCAAAATGCGACGGGCAGGGTGGACTTGGCAAGGGGCGGCTGGGAACTCGGCCGCATTGAGCCGAACACTCCCCGGAAAATTGCCTTCGAAGTGCTTTTTTTAGAAAAATCGGTTCCCACCTTTAACCGCTGGTTTTATAGAGACGCATCAACATAAAGGTGTTTTTGATGACTGGGCTTACCCTCAGCAGTGCCGATCTCGATCCCCGTCGTCGGCGCATCCTTTTCCGCTGCTGGCATCGCGGCATTCGCGAGATGGATCTGGTCTTCGGCCAGTTTGCCGACAACAAGCTGCCTCATCTCGCCGAGGCGGAGCTCGATGAGCTCGAGCGCATCATGGCCGAAGAAGACAATGATCTCGTGAAGTGGATCCTCGGCACCCAACCGATACCGCAGCATCTGCAGACGCCGCTCTTTGAGCGTTTGGCCTCCTACAAGCCCGATTTCGAAGAGATCGCCGAAAGATTCGGATTAACGAAATGATCCCCGGTTTCAACGCGAAGAAGCTGCTCGCCGCCAGCGAGCCGATGACGATCGGTCATGTTCCGGCCGGCCTGGAGCCGTTCCTGATTGCCGAGATGGCAAAGGGCGGACAGCCGATCGCCTATGTCATGTCCGACGGCCAGCACATGGCCGATGTCGAACAGATGCTCGGCTTCATCGCGCCCGAAATTCCGGTACTCACCCTGCCTGCCTGGGATTGCCTTCCCTACGACCGCGTTTCCCCGAGCTCGGACACATCGGCCCGGCGCCTGGCGGCATTGTCCGGCCTCATCGCGCATCATCGCAAGCCGCATGCGGCGGTGGTCTTGGTGACGGTCAACGCCATGCTGCAGAAGGTGGCGCCGCAGGACATTATCGAGAGCCTGGCCTTCTCGGCGCGGCCGGGCAATCAGGTCCGGATGGACGATATCGCGGCGCGCCTCGAGCGCAACGGCTTCGACCGCGTGGCAACCGTGCGCGAAGTCGGCGAATATGCAGTGCGCGGCGGCATTCTCGATGTCTTCGTTCCGGGCACGGAAGAGCCGGTGCGCCTCGATTTCTTCGGAGATACGCTGGAGAGCATCCGCAGTTTCGATCCGGCTAGCCAGCGCACGACGGGGCAGATACGCTCGCTCGATCTCAATCCGATGAGCGAAGTGACCCTGACGCCGGATACGATCAGCCGCTTCCGCAAGAACTATCTCTCCGCCTTCGGCGCCGCCACGCGCGACGACGCGCTTTATGTCGCTGTTTCCGAAGGACGCCGCTATGCCGGCATGGAGCACTGGCTGCCGCTCTTCTACGAGAAGCTGGAGACGGTTTTCGACTATCTCAGGGGCTTCCGGCTGGTGACGGACCATACCGTGCGCGAGGCGGCCGAGGAACGCTCCAAGCTCGTTTTCGACTATTACGACGCCCGCCTGCATTCCGGCCAGCAGGGCAAGGGACAGATGGGGCAGGGCACGCCCTATAAGCCCGTGACGCCCGGCCAGCTCTATCTCGATGGCAAGGCCTTCGGCAACGCGCTCGATGCCTTAGGCGCCATCCGCATCTCGCCCTTCAACGAGCATGAGGGTGAGGCCCGCCGCGTCGTCAGCCTCGATGCCCGGCAGGGTCCGCGCTGGGCACGCTCCGCGAACGATAGCGCCGACAGCGAGCGCGTCAACGTCTTCGATGCCGTCGTCAAGCATATCGCCGACAAACGCGCCTCCGGTGGCAAGGTGCTGATCTCGGCCTGGACCGAAGGTTCGCTCGACCGTCTCCTGCAGGTGCTCTCCGAGCATGGGCTGGCGCGCGTCAGGACGATCGAGGCCTTCAAGGATCTCGGTGGATTGGCAAAGGGTGAGGCGGCGGCTGCCGTGCTCAGCCTGGAAGCGGGTTTCGAGGCCGGCGATCTCATCGTCATCGGCGAGCAGGATATTCTCGGCGACCGCATGGTGCGCCGTTCCAAGCGCCGCAAGCGCGCCGCCGATTTCATCTCGGAAGTGGCAGGCCTCGACGAAGGCTCGATCGTCGTTCATGCCGAACATGGCATCGGTCGCTTCGTCGGGCTGAGGACCATCGAGGCCGCCGGTGCACCGCATGCCTGCCTCGAGCTGCAATATGCCGATGATGCCAAGCTGTTCCTGCCGGTCGAAAACATCGATCTCCTGTCGCGCTATGGCGGCGAGGGCACCGAGGCGCAGCTCGACAAGCTCGGCGGCGGCGCCTGGCAGATGCGCAAGGCCAAGCTCAAGAAGCGCTTGCTTGACATGGCCGGCGCCTTGATCCGCATCGCCGCCGAGCGCCTGACGCGCCATGCGCCGGTGCTGGCGGCGCCGGATGGTCTCTATGACGAGTTCGCCGCCCGCTTCCCCTATGACGAGACCGACGACCAGATGACCGCCATCGAGGCGGTGCGCGAGGATCTCGGCGCCGGCCGGCCGATGGACCGCCTGGTCTGCGGCGACGTCGGCTTCGGCAAGACGGAAGTGGCGTTGCGCGCGGCTTTCGTCGCCGCCATGAACGGCGCGCAGGTCGCCGTCGTCGTGCCGACGACGCTGCTCGCCCGCCAGCATTTCAAGACTTTTTCCGAGCGCTTTCGCGGGCTACCGATCCGCATCCAGCAGGCATCCCGCCTCGTCGGGGCCAAGGAACTGGCGCTGACCAAGAAGGAAGTTTCCGAAGGCAAGACCGACATCGTCGTCGGCACGCATGCGCTGCTCGGCGCTGGCATCCAGTTCGCCAATCTCGGCCTGCTCGTCATCGACGAGGAGCAGCATTTCGGCGTGAAGCATAAGGAGCGCCTGAAGGAGCTGAAGAGTGACGTGCATGTGCTGACGCTGTCGGCGACGCCGATCCCGCGCACATTGCAGCTTGCCATGACGGGCGTGCGCGAGCTGTCGCTCATAACAACGCCGCCGGTCGACCGCATGGCGGTGCGCACCTTCATCTCGCCTTTCGATTCGCTCGTCATCCGCGAAACGCTGATGCGCGAGCATTATCGCGGCGGCCAGAGCTTCTATGTCTGTCCGCGCCTCGCTGATCTCGCCGATATCCATGCCTTCCTGCAATCGGATGTTCCCGAGCTGAAGGTGGCGGTTGCGCATGGCCAGATGCCGGCCGGTGAGCTCGAAGACATCATGAACGCCTTCTACGAAGGCCGTTATGACGTGCTTCTCTCGACCACCATCGTCGAATCCGGCCTCGACGTGCCGACGGCCAACACGCTGATTGTTCACCGCGCCGATATGTTCGGCCTTGCCCAGCTCTATCAGCTCCGTGGTCGCGTCGGCCGCTCCAAGGTCCGCGCCTTCGCGCTGTTCACCCTGCCGGTCAATAAGGTTCTGACCACGACGGCGGAGCGTCGGCTGAAAGTGCTGCAGTCGCTCGATACGCTCGGCGCCGGCTTCCAGCTCGCCAGCCACGATCTCGATATCCGCGGCGCCGGCAATCTGCTTGGCGAGGAACAGTCCGGCCATATCAAGGAAGTGGGCTTCGAGCTTTACCAGCAAATGCTCGAGGAGGCAGTCGCCGAGGTCAAGGGTGTCGACGAAATCCAGGATACCGGTTGGTCGCCGCAGATCTCCGTCGGCACGCCGGTCATGATCCCCGATGCTTACGTGCCCGACCTGCATCTGCGCATGGCGCTCTATCGTCGCCTCGGCGAAATCACCGAAATCAAGGAAATCGACGGTTTCGGAGCCGAAATGATCGATCGCTTCGGCCCCATGCCGATCGAGGTGCAGCATCTCCTGAAGATCGTCTACATCAAGTCGCTCTGCCGCATCGCCAATGTCGAAAAACTGGACGCCGGCCCGAAGGGCGTCGTCGTGCAGTTCCGCAACAAGGAATTCCCGAACCCGGCCAACCTTGTCGGCTACATCGCCAAACAGGGCACCATGGCCAAGATCCGCCCAGACCACAGCGTCTTCCTCACCCGCGACCTGCCGACGCCGGAAAAGCGGCTGCAGGGGGCAGCTGTGGTCATGACGCAGCTGGCGGAATTGGCGAAGTAGGGAGGCGTCTCTCAGCCAGCGATCGTTTTCGGCCCGCAGCAGCCATTTTCCGCCACGAGCCGAAATCCGACATTGCCCTCATGCGGCCTGGGGCTTGTCAGTCTCTCCGGCGTCCGGAATGCGCGCAATAACCTTGATTTCGAAGTCGAAGCCAGCCAGCCAATTGACGCCGACTGCCGTCCAGTTCGGATAGGGCGCCTCGTTGAAGATCCGGTTCTTGATGGTCATGATCGTGCCGAATTGCCGCTCGGGATCGGTGTGGAATGTGGTGACATCGACGATGTCGTCAAAGGTGCAGCCCGCGGCTTCCAAGGTTGCCTGTAGATTATCGAAGGCAAGCTGGACCTGCTTTTCGAAATCCGGCTCCGGGCTTCCATCCATACGGCTGCCGACCTGGCCGGAAACGAACAGCAGATCACCGGAGCGGATGGCGGCGGAATAGCCATGTTCTTCGTAAAGCGTATGTCTATCCTTCGGGAAAATTGCATTACGCGTCGCCATTATATTCGGCCTCTCATTCTTGTTGACGTGAAAAGATCGGAAGGCGCAACGCTGCGGCCATTCCAAAGTGCCGCTTTGTTTGATATACGGCATGTATTTGAAATATTCATATGCGCGGTGTATGTCAATATTTCAAATACGAAGCGTATATGAAATATTGAGGATGACATGGCAAAACGCTTGGAAACGATGGAAGAAAACCGGAACAAGCTTATTGTCGCCGCACGAAAAGCCTTCGCCGAAAAAGGATTTGCCGGCGCATCGATGGACGAGTTGACGGCAGATGTAGGCCTGACGAGAGGCGCGCTCTATCATAATTTTGGAGACAAACGAGGATTGCTCGCCGCCGTCGTTGATCAGATCGACAACGAGATGGCGTTGCGGGCAAAAGCGATCGGCGAGCAGGCAGGCGGTGGCTGGCAAGGCCTGCTTGCGGAAGGCGAAGCCTATATCGAAATGGCTCTCGATCCGGAGGTCCAGCGCATCGTCCTGCTTGACGGGCCGGCGGTGCTGGGCGATCCATCGAAATGGCCCAGCCAGAACAGCTGTCTCGCAGGGACCCGACAGACGGTGTCAAAGCTTCTGGAGCACGAAGTCGTCAAACCGGTCGATGCCGAGGCCGCCGCCCGGCTCCTCTCCGGTGCGGCGCTCAATGCGGCCCTTTGGGTTGCCGCCAGCGACAATCCGGCGGAAGTGCTGCCGAAGGCGATAGAGGCCTTCCGCACAATGGCTTCGGGATTGCTGGCAAAGGCCTGAGGGCCGTTATCGCTCGGCTGCTTCCGACCGAACTCCGATCAATTCATCCCCGCCCGTGCTTCCGCCTTCATCTTGGCAATGTCGCGCAAGGCCTCGGCGATCACATCCGGCGTCTGCGCGCCGCTGACGGCATATTGCTGGTCGAAGATGAAGAAGGGCACGCCGTTGACGCCGATCTTCTGGGCGGCGTCGATTTCGCCGATGATGAGATCGCGGTCCGCGTCGGAGGCAAGCAGGGTGGCGATAACGGAGCGGTCGAGGCCGGCTTTTTCGGCAATATCGAGCAGCACGGCGTGGTCGCCGACATTGCGGCCCTCCTCGAAATTGGCCTTGAAGAGCGCGTCGACCACCTTGTCCTGCTTCTCGCGGTTTTCGGTGACGGCCCAGTGGATGAGGCGGTGCGCGTCGAGCGTGTTGGGGCCGATCTTGATGGCGTCGAAATCGAACTTGATGCCGACTTCGCGGCCGAGATCGGTCAGCATCTTGTGCCCCTGGGCGACACGCTCAGCGCCGCCGAGCTTCTGCTCCAGCGCCGTCTTCTGGTCGACGCCTTCGGGCGGATAATCGGGGTTTAGGCGGTAGGGGCGCCAGTTCAAATCGACGCCCACCTCGTCCTGCACCTCGGCGATGGCGAGCTCCAGCCGCGCCTTGCCGAGATAGCACCATGGGCAGACGACGTCCGAGACGATATCGATCGTAATGCGTTCCATGGTTCTGTCCTTTCGGTTTTTGGCTGTTCTTCACCATCTAGGCCTTTGTGCCGATGGCTTCAACCGGTTACCGAAAGGGAACCGGTCGACATTATTGCGCCGAAGCGTCCCACCATGCGGGCAGGTAATAGCCATAGAGTGGCAATACGTCGGAATGGGCAATGTGGCTGCGCCGCGCAATCCACTGCTGGCCAATATGATAGAGCGGAACCATATAATAGCCGGAGATCAGGATGCGGTCGAAGGAGCGCACCGCGTCACGGAAATCCTCGGCCGAATGGGCCGTCAGGAAATGTCCCACCAGCGCGTCAACATCGGGATCCGCGACACCGGCGTAATTGAAGCTGCCCGCCGCCTTGGCGGCGGCCGATCCCCATCGCCCAATCTGCTCCGTGCCGGGAGATAGCGAGGAGGGATAGGCTTTTAGGATCACGTCGTAATCGTAGCTCCCCGTCCGTAGCTGATATTGCGAATCGTCGACCGTGCGGATCGTGACAGCTATGCCCAGCAGTGCCAGCGAACGTCGATAGGCAATGGCGATGCGCTCCTGATCCGCATTCTGCGTCATGATCTCGAAGCTGAGCTGCCGCCCGGCGCTATCGACCATGCGTTCGCCCTTGATCGTGTAGCCGCCCTGTTTGAGGAAGTTGACCGCCTTGCGCAGGATCTTGCGGTCGCGACCAGTGCCGTCGCTGACCGGCAGCTTGTAAGTGCCGTCAAGCACGTCGGCGTCGATACGACCCTTGATCGGGCCGAGCATGGCAAGCTCGTTGGCATCCGCGGGTACGCCGAAGGATGAAAGATCGGAATTCTGCCAGTAGCTTTCAGTGCGCGTATAAGCGCTGGAGGCAAGGTTGCGGTTGAACCATTCAAAATCGAAGACGAGCGTCAGACCCTTGCGCACGTTCTTGTCGGCGAAGGTCGGCCGGCGTGTGTTGAAGACGAAACCCAGCATGCCGCTCGGCGTTTTCGGCGTGAACGTCTCCTTGACGACCGCGCCTGAACTTACGGCTGGGAAATTATACGCCTGCTGCCAGTGGCCGGGGCTGCCGTCGGGATAGACGTCGATATCGCCCTTCTTGAACGATTCGAATAGTGTGGTCTCCTGCAGGAAATATGTGACGGATATTTCGTCGTAGTTGTCGATGCCGACTTTCGTGGGAATGCCCTTGCCCCAATAGTCGGGATCGCGCTGGTAGATGATGCGCTGGCCTGGATCGATGCTCTTGATCTTGTAAGGCCCGGAGCCGACGGGAACGGCGAGTGTTGTTCGCTCGAAACTGTTCACATCGATGACGTGTTTCGGCAGGATCGGCAGCATGGCGATGATCAGCGGTGTTTCGCGATTTGCCACCTCGTTGAAATGGATCAGCACGCTATGTTCGCCGACCTTCTCTATCTTGCCGACTCCTTTTAGCGGAGATGAAAGGTTGGGGCGCCCCTTGTCGCGCAGGAGCTGGAAGGTGAAGATCACATCTTCCGGCGTCACCGGCTGCCCGTCCGACCATCTAGCCTTCGGATTGAGGTTGAACTGGATGAAGCTGCGATTGTCATCCCATTCTACCGTTTGCGCTAGCAGTCCGTAGAGCGTGAAGGGCTCGTCACTCGAACGCTGCATCAGCGACTCGTAGACGAGATTGCCGTATTCCGGGTCCCACATGCCGCGCGCCGTCGTGCGCATGCTCTTCAAAATGAAGGGATTAAGATTGTCGAAGGTGCCGACAACGCCATAGCTGATGCGGCCGCCTTTTTTCACATCTGGATTGACGTAGGGGAAATGCTTGAAGTCCGCCGGCAGGGCCGGATCTCCATGCATGGCGATGCCATAGAGCGGTTGCGCCGCGGCGGCGTTGCACAGGGCTGCGAAGAACAGGAAGACAGCGATCCGGAGCGCTTGCATGGCATCCTTTCCGGTAAGGGTACGATTCGGCCGAACATTATCACGAGCGTGCCGAATTCAACACGCGACTGCGGATTTCTTGGGTCTCGACAGAAAAGACCAAAGAAACGCTGGATATCCGCGCCAGTGCGATGTAACAGGGGTGCCGGGTTTCTCGGGTCATGTATTTGCCTTATTCATTCGACAGGTGGACGACGGTTTGACCCGAATTGCATGGGACGGCGCGCTGTCGTTCCGAAGCGGATTTCAGGAGGCGGTTTCGCTATGATGTTCAAGACTGACAACAAAATGCGGGCAGGTCTGTCTGCTCTGGCTCTCATGATCGGCGCGGCCATGCCGGCTGCTGCCTTCGCTCAGGATGCGTCCAACGCTCCTGCCGATGGCGGCAACGATCCCAATCAGCCGCGTCTGGGCTGGTACAAGACCTGCACCAAGCAGGACGATGCCGATATCTGCATCGTGCAGAACCTGATCATGGCCAACAATGGCCAGCTGGTCACGGCAGTCGGCCTCATCTCCGTCGATGGCAAGGTCAACCGCAAGATCCTGCAGATCTCCGTTCCGACGGCTCGCCTGATCCCGCCCGGCATCACCATGCAGGTTGATGGCGGCAAGGGCCAGAAGCTCGATTACGCCGTTTGCCTTCCGGACAAGTGCACCGCTGAAGTGCCCGTGACCGACGCGATGATCAGCTCGCTGAAGAAGGGCACGGACGTGACCTTCACCTCGATCAACTTCCGCCGTGCGCCGAACCCGATCAAGATTTCGCTCACCGGTTTTGGTGCCGCTTTTGACGGTCCGGCAATCTCCGACAGCAAGCTCGCTGAAAGCCAGAAGAGCCTGCAGGACAGCATGCAGAAGAAGGCTGAGGAAGCGCGCAAGAAGCTGGAAGACGCCCAGAAGGCCGCTAAGCAGCAGTAAGCTTCTAAAGCTTTGCCTTATTGAAAAAGCCCGGAGCGATCCGGGCTTTTTGCTGCCAGCGACTATGTCCCGTAAATCAAAAAGGGAAGACGCTTGGGGCATCTTCCCTTTAAAAAAGAACTTATCTGGCAGGCTCTTAGTGGGCGAAGCTCATCTTGGGTTTGAACTGGCCCGTCGGCGCCGTGTCGAAAATCTGGGCGATCTGCGGATTGCGAAGCGGGACGCCGCTCTCGTCGTTGATCAGATTCTGTTCCGATACGTAAGCGACATACTCGGTCTCGTCGTTTTCGGCGAGGAGGTGATAGAATGGCTGGTCCTTGTCAGGCCGCACTTCGGCCGGAATGGAATTCCACCATTCCTCGGTGTTTGCGAATTCCGGATCGACATCGAAGATGACACCACGGAAGGGGAACATCCGGTGTCGAACCACGTCGCCAATATTGAATTTTGCGTTTCGTTCTTTCATGGCACGACTTCCTTTCAGGCAATCATGTGGTGACTTTCACCACTGATATCAAGGATTTTGCCCCCATTCCTTCATCGAATTGTCACATTCAGCCCAGTTCTTCGACCGGACAGCCAGCGACAGCTCAATGCGAAAACGCTATTTGGCGGGAGACCTGCCACCGGCTTCCCATTATGAAGAAAGCCCCGGCGAGCCGGGGCTTTCGTATCCGATATCAGACCGAGTAGTACATGTCGTACTCGACCGGATGCGGGGTCATTTCGAAGCGCATGACCTCCTGCATCTTCAGCTCGATAAAGGCATCGATCTGGTCGTCGTCGAAGACGCCGCCGGCGGTCAGGAACTTGCGGTCCTTGTCGAGGCTTTCGAGCGCTTCACGCAGCGAGCCGCAAACCGTCGGGATCTTCTTCAGCTCCTTCGGCGGCAGGTCGTAGAGATCCTTGTCCATGGCCTTGCCGGGATGGATCTTGTTCTTGATGCCGTCGAGGCCGGCCATCAGCATTGCGGCAAAGCCGAGATAGGGGTTGGCGGTCGGGTCGGGGAAGCGGACTTCGACGCGCTTTGCCTTCGGGTTGGTGCCGAACGGAATGCGGCAGGAAGCGGAACGGTTGCGGGCCGAATAGGCAAGCAGAACCGGAGCTTCATAACCCGGGACGAGACGCTTGTAGGAGTTCGTCGACGGGTTGGTGAAGGCGTTGATCGCCTTGGCGTGCTTGATGATGCCGCCGATATAGTAGAGGCAGCTTTCCGAGAGGCCTGCATATTCGTCGCCCGCGAAGGTCGGCTTGCCACCCTTCCAGATCGACTGGTGGACGTGCATGCCCGAGCCATTGTCGCCGAAGATCGGCTTCGGCATGAAGGTTGCCGTCTTGCCATAGGCATTGGCGACCTGATGCACGACATACTTGTAGATCTGCATCTTGTCGGCGTTGCGCACCAGCGTATCGAACTTGATGCCGAGTTCATGCTGGGCGGCTGCGACTTCGTGGTGATGCTTTTCGACGGTGACGCCCATTTCGGTGAGAACCGTCAGCATTTCCGAACGCATGTCCTGGCAACTGTCGATCGGCGGAACCGGGAAATAGCCGCCCTTGACACGCGGACGGTGACCGAGGTTGCCGGTTTCATAGTCGGTGTCGTCGTTGGACGGCAGTTCGCTGGAGTCGAGCTTGAAGCCAGTGTTGTACGGGTCGGCCTTGTACTTGACGTCGTCGAAGACGAAGAATTCGGCTTCCGGGCCGAAGAAGGCGGTGTCGCCGATGCCGGAGGCTTTCAGGTAGGCCTCGGCCTTCTTGGCGGTGCCACGCGGGTCGCGGTTATAGGCCTCGCCGGAGACCGGGTCGAGGATGTCGCAGAGGATGACCATGGTGGACTGCGCGAAGAATGGATCCATATGGACCGTGTCCGTGTCGGGCATCAGCACCATGTCGGACTCGTTGATGGCCTTCCAACCGCCAATCGAGGAGCCGTCGAACATGACACCGTCGGCGAACATGTCTTCGTCGACGCAGACCACATCCATGGTGAGGTGCTGCAGCTTGCCCTTCGGGTCCGTGAAGCGCAGGTCGACGAACTTGACGTCGTTGTCCTTGATTTGTTTCAAAATTTCGCTTGCGGTCGTCATTAAATTACTTCCCTTGACTTAGTGACGATTAAACGAGCCGCGGCCGGAGGGCCGGGCGGATTAAATGGCGTCGATGCCCGTCTCACCGGTGCGGATTCGAATGACTTCTTCCACGTTGGAAACGAAAATCTTTCCATCGCCGATACGGCCTGTTTGCGCGGCCTTGCGGATGGCCTCGATCACCGCCTCCGCATTTTCGTCCGCCAATACAACTTCGACCTTCACCTTCGGCAGGAAGTCGACGACGTATTCGGCGCCACGGTAAAGCTCCGTGTGGCCCTTTTGACGACCGAAGCCCTTCGCTTCCGTGACGGTGATGCCCTGCAGGCCGACTTCCTGAAGGGCTTCCTTCACTTCGTCGAGCTTGAAGGGCTTAATGATCGCTTCGATCTTTTTCATGAGAAAATGTCTCTCCGCTTCTCCTGTTACAGCAGGACTACTCCCCGCTCGGCCAACGTAATGCACGTATCATGCCAGTTGAGAACGAGCTGCCGTAGAAAATCCCGGCGAATTCGCGCCGATACGATGGATTGATGAGGATTTTTCGGAAAAATGGAAGCGATTTCGCGCTGAAATGCATGGGATAAGCAAAATTTCGCAAAAAAGTGCCATGCGTGCCATGTTTATGCTCCGGCAAGCTATTGAATGTTATTGTTTAATTATTATGCAGATGCACATTTATCGGTCAAATCGCATGCAGTAAAAGCGGTTGTTTTTGAGGCAGATTTCGCATCTATAATGGCTGTCATGATGTTGCCGCTTGCCGACCTGCTCCTCACGCCCGACGATATGGCCGCCGTCGACAGCGCCGCTGCCGCGTCCGGCATCGATTCCTATGGACTTATGGAAAGGGCGGGTCAGGCTGTGGCCGCCGTAGCGCTTCGGCGCTTTCCCGAGGCGCATCGATATGTCGTTCTTTGCGGGCCGGGCAATAATGGCGGGGACGGGTATGTCGCGGCGCGTGCGCTGCGGCAGGCCGGAGCCGAACTACGGCTTTTCCATCTTGGCGACCCGAAGCGGCTCAAGGGCGATGCAGCCTGTGCCTTTGCCGATTGTCCCGTCGGAGGCGAGACGATCGGCCGCTATGTGCCGAAGGCTGGCGATGTGGTGATCGACGCCATCTTCGGCGCGGGGCTTTCCCGCTCCGTTCCGGATGAGGTGGCCGCCGTCATTGCGCAAGTCGCCGAAGCGAAACTTCCCGTCATCGCCGTCGATCTGCCGTCCGGCATCGATGGGCGCAGCGGCCGTATCCTCGGCGCCGCCTTCGATGCCACACGTACCATTACCTTCATGACGCGCAAGCCGGGCCACCTTCTTCTTCCCGGTCGCGATCTGTGCGGCGAGCTGGAGGTGTTCGACATCGGCATTCCCGCCCGCATCGTTCGCGCCCACGCCGACGATCTGATCGCGGAAAATTTGCCGGCACAGTGGCAGGCTAAGATCCCGTCGGCGGGCGCAGATGCGCACAAATACAAGCGCGGCCATCTGATCGTTTTCTCAGGCGGACCGAACGCGACGGGCGCCGCGCGCATGTCGGCAATGGCGGGGCTGAGGGCTGGGGCAGGGCTCGTCACCATCGCCTCGCCATCCGAAGCACTTGATGTCAATGCCGGCCTGCTCACAGCAATCATGTTGCACGCGGTCGAGGATGAAGCTGCCCTACAGCAATGGCTCGCCGATCAGCGCCTCTCGACCTTCATTCTCGGGCCGGGCTTTGGCGCCGGCGAGAAGGCGCGGCAATTTTGCCTTGCGCTCGCGGATCGCCATCTGGTGCTGGATGCGGACGGCATCACTTCGTTTCGCGACGAGCCGCAACGATTGTTCGATGCTTTTGCCGAAGGGCCGACGCGATTGGTGCTGACGCCGCATGAGGGAGAGTTTGGCCGGCTTTTTCCCGATATTGCCGCCGACGAGACGTTAAGCAAGATCGACAAGGCAAGAGCGGCTGCGGAGCGGTCACATGCCGCCATCATCTATAAGGGTGCCGATAGTGTCATCGCCGCGCCGGATGGCAGGGCACTGATTAATGCCAATGCGCCGCCCTGGCTTGCCACAGCCGGCTCCGGCGACGTGCTGGCGGGTATCATCGGCGGCCTGATGGCGCAGGGCGCCGCCGCCTTCGAAGCCGCCGCGGCCGGCGTCTGGCTGCATGGCCTCGCGGGCCAACACGCCGGCAAGGGGCTGACGGCCGAAGATCTCGTCGCGGCCGTCAAACCGCTGTAAGGCTATTTTGCCACTTCTTCCTGCAATGCGATCGCGCCCGGAGGCGCATTCACCTTGCCCTCATGGATCATGAAGGCAAAGACATCACGCGGCTCGGCTTTGACCTTGCGGGTCGCATCGATCAGCGGCAGATCGTCCGGCACCTTGCCCTCGGCCCATGTTTTCAGGCGATCCGCCCAGGCTTTCAGATCCTTCGGCGGATAGCAGGTCTTGATATCGTCCGACCCCTTCTGCAGGCGGGCATAGACGAAGTCGGCCGTCACGTCGGCGATCATCGGATAGTCGAAATGCTCGGCGCAGACCGGTGCCACATTGTATTTCTCAAGCAGGGCGACGAACTCAGGCACCTTGAAGGAATCGTGCCGGACTTCGACGACATGCTTCAGCCCAAGACCATCCTGCTTGGGCGGCAGCAGCTTCAGGAATGCCTCGAAATCATCCGGGTCGAACTTCTTCGTCGGTGCGAATTGCCAAAGCAGCGGCCCTAGATGATCGCCGAGCTCGCTGATGCCGGATTCCAGGAAGCGCTGCATCGACTCGCCCGCTTCGGCAAGCACGCGGCGATTGGTGACGAAGCGGGTAGCCTTCAAGGAGAAGATGAACCCATCGGGAACGTCAGCGGCCCATTTGGCGAAGACTGCGGGCTTCTGGGTGCTGTAATAGGTGCCGTTGACCTCGATCACCTTCAGCTGGCGGCTGGCGTAGTTCAGCTCGTCCTTCTGCTTCAGCGTGTCGGGATAGAAGGTCCCGCGCCAGGGCTCGAAAGTCCAGCCGCCTATGCCTGTGCGGATTTCGCCCGCTTTGGTCATTCTCTCCTCCTTGGACGTTCCGTCGGGTGAACCTCACTCCGCTGCCGCAACCTTCTTCATCGGACGCCGCTCCAGCAGCTCCTTCAGGAAATGGCCCGTATAGGAGCGCTTTTCGCTGACGATCGCTTCCGGCGTTCCCACCGCCACGATCTCGCCGCCGCCGTCGCCGCCTTCCGGACCGAAATCGAGGATCCAGTCGGCTGTTTTGATGACTTCGAGATTGTGCTCGATGACAACGACAGAATTGCCCTGATTGACCAGCTCGTGCAGCATTTCCAGAAGCTTGGCGACGTCGTGGAAGTGCAGCCCGGTTGTGGGTTCATCGAGAATATAGAGCGTGCGGCCCGTCGATCGCTTCGACAGTTCCTTGGCTAGCTTGACGCGCTGCGCCTCGCCACCCGAAAGCGTGTTGGCCTGCTGTCCCACTTTGATGTAGCCGAGGCCGACATCCTTGAGGCTCTGCAGCTTGTCGCGCACTGCCGGGACGGCCGCGAAGAAATCGACGCCTTCCTCGACCGTCATGTCGAGCACGTCGGCGATCGACTTGGTCTTGAAGGTGACGTCGAGGGTTTCGCGATTGTAGCGCTTGCCGTGGCAAACGTCGCAGGTGACGTAGACGTCGGGCAGGAAGTGCATTTCGATCTTGATGACGCCGTCGCCCTGGCACGCCTCGCAGCGGCCTCCCTTGACGTTGAAGGAGAAACGGCCGGGCTGATAGCCGCGCGCCTTGGCTTCCGGTAGTCCGGCGAACCAGTCGCGGATCGGTGTGAATGCGCCCGTATAGGTCGCCGGGTTCGAACGCGGGGTCCGGCCGATCGGCGACTGATCGATATCGATCACCTTGTCGATATGCTCGAAACCGTCGATGCGGTCGTGATCGGCCGGGATTTCGCGGGCGCCCATGACGCGCCGCGCGGCCGACTTGTAAAGCGTCTCGATCAGGAAGGTGGATTTGCCGCCGCCGGAAACGCCCGTAACGGCGGTAAAGACACCGAGCGGGATAGACGCCGTGACATTTTTGAGGTTGTTGCCCCTTGCGCCGACAACCTTGATTTCCTTGCCCTTCTTGGGCTTGCGACGCTCGTCGGGAACCGGCACGCCGAGTTCGCCGGAGAGATATTTACCGGTCAGTGACTTCGGGTTCGCCATGATATCCTGCGGCGTGCCATGCGCCACCACCTGGCCGCCATGCACACCGGCCGCCGGGCCGATATCGACGACATCGTCGGCGGTCAGGATCGCATCCTCGTCATGCTCGACGACGATGACGGTGTTGCCGATGTCCCGCAGGTGCTTCAACGTCTCCAGAAGACGGGCATTGTCGCGCTGATGCAGACCGATGGACGGCTCGTCGAGAACGTAGAGAACGCCCGTCAGGCCCGAGCCGATCTGCGATGCCAGTCGGATGCGCTGGCTTTCGCCGCCGGAAAGCGTGCCTGAATTGCGCGACAGGCTCAGATATTCGAGACCGACATCGTTGAGGAAGCGCAGGCGATCGCGGATTTCCTTGAGGATACGGACCGCAATTTCGTTCTGCTTTTCGGTAAAGGTCGCCGGCAGCACGTCGAACCAGTCGCGGGCGACGCGGATCGACATTTCCGCCACCTGGCTGATGTGCAGCTTGTTGATCTTGACCGCCAGGGCCTCGGGCTTCAGGCGATAGCCGTTGCAGGCCGGGCAGGGGGCTGCCGACATGAAGCGCTCGATCTCCTCGCGCGCCCAGGCCGAATCCGTTTCTTTCCAACGCCGCGCGAGGTTGGGTACGATGCCTTCGAAGTTCTTGTGCGTTGTGTAGGAGCGCGCGCCATCGGCATAGTGGAATTCGATCTTGTCTTCCGTGCCGTTGAGAATGACGTCCTTTGCCTTGTCGGACAGCTCGTTCCACCGGTTGCCCAGCTTGAAGCCGTAGTGCTTGCCGAGCGCCTCGAGCGTCTGGTTGTAATAGGGTGAAGTCGACTTGGCCCAGGGAGCGACGGCGCCATCACGCAGCGTGCGTTCCGGCTCCGGCACGATCAGTTCCGGATCGATTTTCTGCTGCGACCCGAGGCCGTCGCAGGACGGGCAGGCGCCGAAGGGATTGTTGAACGAGAACAGGCGCGGCTCGATCTCGGGAATGGTGAAGCCGGAAACCGGGCAGGCGAATTTCTCGGAGAACAGCACGCGCTCATGCGTCTCGTTCAGCGACTTGTTGGCCGAACCGCCGGCAGCGGTTTCCTCGGGCGGCAGCGGCTTGTCGGCGAATTCCGCAACCGCAAGGCCGTCGGCAAGCCGCAAGGAAGTCTCGAAGCTGTCGGCCAGGCGCGCCGCCATGTCAGTCCTGACCACGATGCGGTCGACCACGATGTCGATGTCGTGCTTGTACTTCTTGTCGAGCGCCGGCACGTCGGCGATCTCGTAGAACTGCCCGTCGACCTTGACGCGCTGAAAGCCCTTTTTCATGAGCTCCGCCAGTTCCTTCTTGTATTCGCCTTTACGGCCGCGCACGAGCGGCGCCAGGATATAGAGCCTCGTACCCTCCTCGAAGGCGAGCACGCGGTCGACCATCTGGCTGACCGTCTGGCTCTCGATCGGCAGGCCGGTGACCGGCGAATAGGGCACGCCGACGCGGGCAAACAGCAGGCGCATATAGTCGTAGATCTCGGTGACCGTGCCGACCGTCGAGCGCGGATTGCGCGAGGTGGTCTTCTGCTCGATCGAAATCGCCGGCGACAGGCCGTCGATCTGGTCGACATCCGGCTTCTGCATCATCTCGAGGAACTGGCGCGCATAGGCCGAAAGGCTTTCGACGTAGCGGCGCTGGCCTTCGGCATAGATCGTATCGAAGGCAAGCGACGACTTGCCGGATCCGGAAAGGCCGGTCATGACGATCAGCTTGTTGCGCGGCAGGTCGAGGTCGATGCCCTTGAGATTGTGCTCGCGCGCACCACGTATGGAAATAGTCTTCAGTTCGCTCATCGTCGTATGCAGGTCCCTTGGAGTCTGCCTTTATTTAGTGATGTCAGCCCGCGAGTCGAGGCTGAAATGGTGGGCAGGATCAGGTTTTCGATTCTGTTGACATGATCATAAGGACAAATTAGAACAAATAAAGAACAAAATGCCCTATGGATATTTCTTTGTGGATGAAGAAGCCTTGGGCGGTGCAGAAACAACACCTGATGGCGGCAATGGTCTAAGGTGCGCCGATGGAATTCAAGGGCCGTCGATGGGCGGCAAGTAGGGTGGTATCATGGCCGGTAGTGTGAATAAGGTAATTCTGGTTGGAAATCTCGGGGCGGACCCGGAAATTCGCCGCACGCAGGACGGCCGCCCGATCGCCAATCTCAATATTGCGACTTCGGAAACCTGGCGCGATCGCAATTCCGGCGAGCGCAAGGAGAAGACCGAATGGCACCGCGTCGTCATCTTCAATGAAGGTCTCTGCAAGGTCGCGGAACAGTATTTGAAGAAGGGCGCCAAGGTCTACATCGAAGGCGCGCTGCAAACCCGCAAGTGGCAGGATCAGAATGGTCAGGATCGCTACTCGACCGAAGTCGTGCTTCAGGGCTTCAATTCGACCCTGACGATGCTCGATGGCCGAGGTGAAGGCGGCGGTTCCATTGAAGGCGGCAGCCGTGGCGGTCGTAGCGGTGGTGACTTCGGTGGCGGCGATTATGGCGGTGATGATTATGGCCAGCCTTCTTCGCAGGGCTCCTCCCGCGGCGGAAGTGGTAATCGCGGTGGCGCTCCCAGTGGCGGCGGCGGCAATTTCTCGCGCGATCTGGACGACGATATCCCGTTCTGAGGCTGGCATACGCAGTCGGATTTTGAAAGGCCCGCCTTCTCGGCGGGCTTTTTCATGAAAAGGTCAGCGCCGCCTTTGCGCCATCCACGACGAATTGCGCGGCAAGTGCCGCTAGGATGACGCCGAGCAGCCGGGTCAGGATGGCGCGGCCGGTGGCGCCCAGCATGCGGTCGAGCCTGTCGGAAATGGCAAGAGCCGCAAAGACGAGGGCGAGGTTGACGGCGATGACGCCGATCAGTTGCGCCCGGTCGAGTGTCGTCTGCAGCGATCCCGCCAAAAGGATCGTCGCCGAGATGGCGCCAGGACCGGCGATCAGGGGCAAGGCGAGGGGGAAGACCGCGATATTGCGGATGTGATCCTGGGTGATCGCGACTTCGGTCGTCTTCTCTTTCCTGTCCTGCCGCCGCTCGAACACCATCTCGAAGGCGATCCAGAAGAGCAGCAGGCCGCCGGCGATGCGGAAGGCGCCGATGGAGATGCCGAGAACGCCGAGGACGCTCGCTCCGAACAGAGCGAAGGCTGCCAGAATGAAGAAGGCGATGATCGAGCCGCGCAGTGCCACCTGCTTGCGCTCGGAGCGGTTCATGCCCGCCGTAAGTCCGATGAAAAGCGGCGCGAGCCCAGGCGGATCGACAGTGACAAGCAAGGTCGTGAAGGCATTGATCAGCGTATCCGCGCTCGCCATATAGTCCCCGGAGCTTGTTCTATCGTTGTTATCGACCATTGTTATGCGAGGAATGGGCTTTCGCAAAGGGCCGTGCGTCGCTATCGGCGGGTTCCGCCATGGAAATGTTCGATTTCATGGCTTAAAGGGGCAAAAGCTGTTCAAAAACATCGGCCAAAATTGGCGCTCGCTGGGCCTTTCGGCTATAAATTTCGCAGTGATTCTAAAAGAGATCGTGATCTGTTTTGACTGAGCAAACACCACCCGGCGGCGGGAAGCTCCCGCCAGGCATCGAGCCGATTTCCATCATCGAGGAAATGCAGCGGTCCTATCTCGATTACGCCATGAGCGTGATCGTCAGCCGCGCGCTTCCCGACGTTCGCGACGGTCTCAAGCCCGTTCATCGGCGCATCCTCTATGCGGCCAATCAGAGCGGCTATCACTGGAATCGCAAATATGTGAAGTCCGCCCGTCCCGTCGCCGACGTCATGGGTAGCTACCATCCGCATGGCGACGCCTCGATCTATGACGCCTTGGTCCGCATGGCGCAGAACTGGTCGATGCGCGTGCCGCTCATCGACGGACAGGGCAATTTCGGCTCCATCGACGGCGATCCGCCGGCGGCGATGCGTTATACGGAATCGCGCCTGACGAAGGTCGCCCACGAGCTTATCGAGGATATCGACAAGGAAACGGTCGACTTCCAGGAAAACTACGATGCGACCACGGAAGAACCCAAGGTTCTGCCGGCGCGCTTCCCGAACCTGCTGGTCAACGGTTCCGGCGGCATCGCCGTGGGCATGGCGACGAACATTCCGCCGCACAATCTGTCGGAAGTGATCGACGGCTGCATCGCCCTCATCGACAATCCGGCGATCGAGCTGCCTGAGATGATGCAGATCATCCCCGGTCCGGATTTTCCGACCGGCGCGAAAATACTCGGCCGCGCCGGCATCCGTTCCGCCTATGAGACGGGCCGCGGCTCCGTCGTCATGCGCGGTGTTGCGACCATCGAGCCGATGCGCGGCGATCGCGAGCAGATCATCGTCACCGAGATTCCCTTCCAGGTGAACAAGGCATCGATGATCGAGAAGATGGCCGAGCTGGTGCGCGACAAGCGTATCGAAGGCATTTCGGATCTGCGCGACGAATCCGACCGGCAGGGCTATCGCGTCGTCGTCGAGCTGAAGCGTGACGCCAATGCGGATGTCATCCTGAACCAGCTTTACCGCTACACACCGCTGCAGACCTCCTTTGGCTGCAACATGGTGGCGTTGAACGGCGGCAAGCCCGAGCAGATGAACCTGATGGACATGCTGCGGGCCTTCGTGGCATTCCGTGAGGAAGTCATCAGCCGCCGCACCAAGTATCTGCTGCGCAAGGCGCGTGATCGCGCTCACGTCTTGGTCGGTCTCGCGATTGCCGTCGCCAATATCGACGAAGTCATCCGCGTCATCCGCCAGGCGCCGGATCCGCAATCGGCCCGCGAAGAGCTGATGACGCGCCGCTGGAATGCCACGGACGTCGAATCGCTTATCCGGCTAATTGATGACCCTCGTCATCGTATCAACGAAGATGGCACCTATAACCTCTCGGAAGAGCAGGCGCGCGCCATTCTCGAACTGCGTCTGGCACGTCTGACCGCTCTCGGTCGCGATGAAATCGATGAAGAGCTCAATCAGATCGGCGTCGAGATCAAGGACTATCTCGATATCCTTTCTTCGCGCGCCCGCATCCAAACCATTGTAAAAGACGAGCTTTCTGCCGTTCGCGAAGAGTTCGGAACGCCGCGCCGCACTGAAATCGTCGATGGCGGTCTCGAGATGGACGACGAGGATCTGATCGCCCGCGAGGACATGGTCGTCACCGTTTCCCATCTCGGCTACATCAAGCGCGTGCCGCTGACGACCTATCGCGCGCAGCGCCGTGGCGGCAAGGGTCGCTCCGGAATGACGACGCGTGACGAAGATTTCGTTACCCGGCTATTTGTTCTCAATACACATACGCCCGTCCTGTTCTTCTCGTCTCGCGGTATCGTCTACAAGGAAAAGGTCTGGCGTCTGCCGATCGGCACGCCGACCTCGCGCGGCAAGGCGCTGATCAACATGCTGCCGCTGGAGCGGGGAGAGCGCATCACCACGATCATGCCGCTGCCCGAGGACGAAAGCACCTGGGACAATCTCGACGTCATGTTCACGACGACGCGCGGAACCGTGCGCCGCAACAAGCTGTCGGATTTCGTGCAGGTGAACCGCAACGGCAAGATCGCCATGAAGCTCGAGGAGGAAGGCGATGAAATCCTCTCCGTCGAGACCTGCACCGAGCACGACGACGTGCTGATGACGACGGCGCTCGGCCAGTGCATCCGCTTCTCGGTTTCGGACGTGCGCGTCTTTGCCGGCCGCAACTCCATCGGCGTGCGCGGCATCAGCCTTGCATCCGGCGACCGCATCATCTCGATGACGATCGTCCGGCACGTGGATGCCGAACCTTGGGAACGCGCGGCCTATCTCAAGCGCTCCGTCAACGAACGTCGCTCCGCAACGGGAGACGATGAGGAAATCGCTCTGGTCGGCGAAGAAGTCACCGAAGAGGGACAGCTCGGCGACGAGCGCTACGAAGAACTCAAGGCGCTCGAACAGTTCGTTCTGACCGTCTCGGAAAGGGGCTTCGGCAAGCGTTCGTCTTCGTACGATTTCCGTATCTCCGGTCGCGGCGGCAAGGGTATCCGCGCCACCGATACGTCGAAGACGGGAGAGATCGGCGAACTCGTTGCCGCCTTCCCGGTCGAAGATGGCGACCAGATCATGCTCGTCTCGGATGGCGGCCAGCTGATCCGCGTCCCTGTCGGCGGCATCCGCGTCGCCAGCCGTGCCACCAAGGGCGTCACCATCTTCTCCACCGCCAAGGATGAGAAGGTCGTATCCGTCGAGCGCATCAGCGAGCCGGAAGGCGAAGACGACGCGACGGTCGAGGATGACGCCGTTGCCGGTGAGGCAGGAGTTGCCGGCGGCGAAACCGAGGGTGGCAGCGAAGAATAAAGTTGCGCCGCAACCCGGTCGGAAAAGCTGGAGGCTGATCCGACCGAGCCACTTGAAAAAGGAAGTTTTTCAATCGCATGAGCTTGGCAACAGGCTCATGCGATTGTTTTTTTGGAGTGCGGGCTGGCTCACTGGAAAATCGCGGCAGACTCTATTCGGGCTGCCTATTGCTTCGGGAGACGGGCGTCAGAACTTCCAGGCTTTCCCGATCCAGCTGTGCGAGAATCTCGTCGTAGCCAAATCGGAAATGCCATCCGAGGACCGTGCCTGCAGATTTCGAGGCGTAGACCCGATCGATGCTTTGCGGCAGAGGCCAGTTTCGCTGCGCAAATTTTGCGGCAAGGCCCGGAGCGCGCAATCGGATGACGGAGGCTGCGTCGACCGCGAGCGCCTCGCAATCTTCCGGTTTGAACAGCGTGCTGGCGGAAACGATATGCCGCTGAAAATCTTCGCCGCCGTTCGTCAATGCCGCGACATGGGCATCCGCGACGTCCCGGATATCGACGCCGCGATGCAGGCGGTAGGCGGCCATCACATTGGCTGGTTCCGGAAAACTCCGAGACATGCGCAAAACGCGCACCTGCAGATCCGGACTGGCCATATCCGCCAGGATCCTTTCGGCATCCAGTTTCGTGCGGTGATAGATGCTTTTTGGTTGCGGCACGGCGTCTTCATCGATCCATGTGCAGCGGCCGGGAGCGGCTGCATGGCCATAAAGCGCCGTCGTGCTCGTAAACACCAGTCGCTTCACGCCGGCCGCCAGAGACACTTCAGCCAGGAAACGCGTCCCGTCCACGTTGATGCGGCGAAATTCGTCATCAGGGATCGCTGCGACATGTGGAGCGTGCAGCGCCGCGCAATGGACGATTGCATCCGCATCCGTCAGCGCCTGGCGCAGTAGCACCGCATCCGTAAAATCTCCAAGTAGATGCGTCGTCGAAAACGGCGAGCGATCGATGCCTACGACCGAGTGATTGGCCGCCAGCACGTTGAAGATCGCCCGACCAAGCCGCCCTGAACTGCCTGTCAGAACAATGCGCATGGCGATCCCCTGATGAACTGGCCCATCATAGCACGATTGCCGCGCTTCTTGGCGCAAGATCAGATGCTTGCAGAGCGGCGAAAGGATCTGAGGGGTCAATGTATCGGCAATAAAAAACCGGACGCTGGCGGGGTAGCGTCCGGTTCATGATCCATCCGAGCATCTGGCGGGGAGAGGATGCTCGGTACGCGGAAATCAGAGCGTCTTGTGACGCTTATGCAATCTCTTGCTCTCTTCGCTCTCGCGATGGAGCGCCGAAATGGTGGATGCGACTGACACGATAAACATGATGCTGATGAAAAGTGTAAGCAGCGTCAAAATTGTGAACATGATCGCTCCCTCCTTTGGTGGGACTAGCGTTCAGATCCCTTTAGTATTGGCTCGTGGCAACGAAGGGACGAGCCGAAGCAAAGGGACCGTAGACCTTCGACTGGTCGGGTTTCTGATCGTAAAGCGCAACGGTTGCCGCGAGCATTCCCGAAATCATGGCCATCCAAACAACGTTAATGAGGGTGATCTTGTCGGGCATACACTTTTTCCTTCTTGCCGCAATGTGCGAACTGAGTTTCGGACTGTTAACGCGGCGTTTCCTAAATGGTTCCGCCGATCTTGAGGGCTATCTAGCAATGCGCGCCTGAAGCGACCTTGAATACCTTGTTCATCTGGCGTTCAGATTCGCGATGCGTCTTGCGCATGGCAGTGGCGATTTCTTGGGCAAAATCGACGTCTTTACCGTTTTCCAGGGAGGAATCCCATTCGACCTCATAATTGTCGGCGACAAGATGAACGAGATATTCGACGAAAAATGAACCGACGATGGCGCCTGCGATAATGAAGACAAGCATGGCATGATTTCCCTGAGACGAAGATCGGCGAGCCGTTTGACCAGGCCCGTTTCGATGTTGAAGCCAGTAAAGCATTGTCGAGCTGAAACAGGCTTGAACGTCGCGTTCATCCGGTGTTCAGAGGCGGTCCTTGGGTTGCAAATGACTTGCGATGCGGCCTCATCCGTGACAAAAGGCGTCAAAACAACGAGCCGGCTTGGTATGACGACAGCCTTTTATCCCGGATCCTTCGACCCGATGACTAACGGACATCTGGATGTCCTTGTGCAGGCGTTGAACGTCGCCTCGAAGGTGATCGTCGCGATCGGCGTTCACCCCGGCAAGAAACCGCTCTTCTCCTTCGAGGAGCGGGCGGAACTGATCCGCGGATCGCTCGCCGAGGCTCTGCCGCAGAAGGCGAATGCCATTTCCGTTGTCGCCTTCGACAATCTGGTCGTCGATGCCGCCCGCACCCATGGCGCGACCTTGCTCGTGCGCGGTCTGCGCGATGGCACCGATCTCGACTATGAAATGCAGATGGCCGGCATGAACCGGCAGATGGCGCCGGATATCCAGACGCTGTTTCTGCCCGCCGGCACGGCCTCGCGGCCTATAACCGCCACATTGGTGCGGCAGATCGCATCCATGGGCGGCGATGTCAGCGCCTTCGTACCGTCAGCGGTTCTGGAAGCCCTGACCGGCAAACTCAAAGATGCGGCCAGCGTCAAAAACTGAGCCAAAATTCATTTTCCGAACGGAGCACCCATGAAACTCTTTCATATCGCATTGGCAGGCGCTTTGAGCCTTGCCGCCTTCGCAGGCAGCGCAATCTCGGCCGCGGCCGCCGATCTCCTGACGATCCAGCTCAAGGACGGCCCGGTCGTCATTCAGTTGATGCCCGAAGTTGCGCCGAAGCATGTCGCGCAGATCGAAGCGCTGGCAAAGAAGGGTGCTTACGACAACGTCGTCTTCCACCGCGTCATCGATGGCTTCATGGCCCAGACCGGCGACGTCCAGTACGGCAATGCGACGAAGGGCTATGATCCCAACAAGGCCGGCACCGGCGGCTCCGACTTGCCGAACCTTCCGGCCGAATTCTCGAAGGTTCCGTTCCAGCGCGGCACTCTCGGCATGGCGCGCGCTCAGGATCCGAACTCGGCCAATTCGCAGTTCTTCATCATGTTCGGCAACGGCGATTTCCTGAACGGCCAGTACACGGTCGTCGGCAAGGTCATCTCCGGCATGGAGCTTGTCGACAAGATCAAGCGTGGCGAAGGCCAGAACGGCGAAGTGAGCAATCCGGACAAGATGATCAAGGTCACTGTCACCAAGAAGTAATTTCACAGGCATGATTCCAAAAAGTGCGATGCGGTTTTTGGACAAGATCATGCCGAGGCCAGCGACATGATCCCGAAAGCACGATGCTGTTTCGGGATCATGTGCAATCAAGAAGAGAGAAGAGGAAACGAACATGGCTGAGATCAAGGATCCAGAAAACACCCTCATCCTGGAAACCACCAAGGGCCAGGTTGTCATTCAGCTTCTGCCGCAGGTCGCTCCCGAACATGTCGCCCGCGTCAAGGAACTCGCTCGCGAGAAGGCCTATGACGGCGTCGTCTTCCATCGCGTCATCGATGGCTTCATGGCGCAGACCGGCGACGTGCAGTTCGGCAAGCAGGGCAGCGAAACCTTCAATCCTGGCCGCGCCGGCATGGGCGGCTCCTCCAAGCCGGATCTGAAGGCCGAATTTTCCGCGACCTCGCATATACGCGGCACCTGCTCCATGGCCCGCTCTCAGAACCCGAACTCGGCCAACTCGCAGTTCTTCATCTGCTTTGCCGACGCTCCGTGGCTGAACAAGCAGTACTCCGTTTGGGGTCAGGTCATCTCCGGCATGGAAGTCGTCGACCAGATCAAGCGCGGCGAACCGGTGAAGGATCCGGATTCGATCGTATCCGCGCGGGTTGCCGCCGACGTCTGATCGTGATTATTCCTGAAACCCGCCTCTTGCGCTTATGGCGTGAGGGGCGGGTTTCGCTTTGCCTGAATGAACTGCCTGGACGACTTGAATGCGTGTTGACCTTTTCGATTTCGATTTGCCGGATGAGCGTATCGCGCTCAGGCCCGCCGAGCCGCGCGATAGCGCGCGCCTGCTCGTCGTCGATCCGAACAACGGCGCCAATACGCTGAGCGACCATCTGGTGCGGGATCTCCCATCCTTCCTGCGTCCTGGCGATGCCGTGGTCTTCAACGATACCAAGGTGATACCGGCGCAGCTGGAAGGCATTCGTCATCGCGAAGGTGCGCCCGGCCAGCAGGTCTCGGCGACCTTGCATATGCGCGCCGCACCTGATCGCTGGAAGGCCTTTGCCAAGCCCGGGAAACGCATCAAGACCGGCGATCGCATCCAGTTCGGTCATGGCGAAAATGTCTGCGCGCTCGGCTCGCTCGATGCAACGGTCGAGGAAAAGGGCGAGGGCGGAGAGATCACCCTGCGGTTCGATCTGTCCGGTCCGTCGCTGGATGAGGCGATCGCGGCGGTGGGTCATATTCCCCTGCCGCCCTACATCGCGGCGAAGCGCCCGGAAGACGAGCGCGATCGCGCCGATTACCAGACGATCTACGCGCGGGAAGAGGGCGCCGTCGCCGCACCGACCGCCGGCCTGCATTTCACGCCATCCCTGTTTGCAGCGCTCGATGACCTGGGTGTCGAACGGCATTTCGTGACGCTGCATGTTGGTGCCGGCACTTTTCTGCCTGTCAAAGCCGACGATACCGACGATCACAAGATGCATTTCGAAATCGGCTATGTCGATGCCCAAACTGCCGGCCGGCTCAATGCCGTCAAGGCGAGGGGCGGGCGCATCGTCTGCGTCGGTACCACGTCGCTGAGATTGATCGAAAGTGCCACCGCCGACGATGGTACCATCCAGCCCTGGCAGGGTGCCACCGGCATTTTCATCACGCCCGGCTACCGCTTCAAGGCCGTGGATATGCTGATGACCAACTTTCACCTGCCGCGCTCGACATTGTTCATGCTCGTATCGGCCTTTGCTGGCCTCGATGCGATGCGCGCGGCCTATACCCATGCTATCGAGACGGGCTATCGCTTCTATTCCTATGGCGATGGCAGCCTGCTCTACCGGAAAGACTAGGACGAAATGAGCGAGAGCTTTCAGTTTCAATTAAAGAAGACCGATGGCGGCGCGCGCCTCGGCGAAGTCTCCATGCCGCGCGGCACGATCCGCACGCCGGCCTTCATGCCGGTCGGCACGGTCGGCACGGTCAAGGCCATGTATCTCGACCAGGTGCGCGAAACCGGCGCGGATATCATTCTGGGCAATACCTACCATCTGATGCTGCGCCCGACCGCCGAACGTGTCGCCCGCCTCGGCGGCTTGCACGAGCTGATCCGCTGGCCGCACCCGATCCTCACCGATTCCGGCGGTTTCCAGGTAATGTCGCTGTCCGGCCTGCGGAAATTGGACGAGCAGGGCGTCACCTTCAAATCGCATGTCGATGGCAGCCTGCATCACATGTCGCCGGAGCGGTCGATCGAGATTCAAGGATTGCTCGGCTCCGATATCCAGATGCAGCTCGATGAATGCGTCGCCTTGCCGGCGACGCCGAAGGAAATCGAGCGCGCCATGGAAATGTCGCTGCGCTGGGCGGAGCGCTGCAAGACGGCTTTCGGCAATCAGCCCGGCAAGGCGATGTTCGGTATCGTCCAGGGCGGCGACGTCCCGGAGCTGCGCGTCCGCTCCGCGCAGGCGCTGAGCGGCATGGACCTGAAGGGCTATGCGGTCGGCGGCCTTGCCGTCGGCGAGCCGCAGGAGGTCATGCTGCGCATGCTCGATATCACCTTGCCAGAGCTGCCGACGGAGAAGCCGCGCTATCTGATGGGCGTCGGCACCCCCGACGATATCCTGAAATCCGTCGCCCGCGGTATCGACATGTTCGACTGCGTGATGCCGACCCGCTCGGGCCGTCACGGATTGGCCTTCACCCGTCGCGGCAAGGTGAATATCCGCAACGCCCGTCATGCCGAAGACATGCGCCCGCTCGACGAGCAGTCCAGCTGCCCGGCCTCGCACGATTATTCCCGCGCGTATCTGCATCATCTCGTCCGTGCCAACGAAGCGCTCGGCGGCATGCTGCTGTCCTGGCACAATCTCGCTTACTACCAGGAACTGATGCAGGGCATCCGCCAGGCGATTGCCGAAGGCCGTTTCGCCGATTTTATGGCCGAAACGCAGGAGAATTGGGCGAGGGGCGATCTCGAGCCGGTTTGATAGTCGATTGCGCCTGCTCCCGGCTTGCTTCGCTTGTCCGCAAAGCGATTTCACGCTATCGGGAATCGTCGGAAAAGGCAGGGTCGGTTTCGGTAAGCCCGACCCCTTCCATCAGGAAGTTCTGCTCCGCGCCATCGGCGTGAGAACCCACGACGCGGAACTTGGCCATGGTGGCCGAGTGTCCCGCGTTGACGTGGGCTTTTGACCGACATGTCTCCGCGGGAAAACCCCTGGAGCTGTCATGAGACTGAACCACCTCGATTTGCATGTGCCCGATGTCGGCGCGACCCGGGATTTTTTCGTTGCTGCATTCGGCCTGACCGAGGTCGAGACGCGCGGCGCGAACGGTCTGGCCATCCTGCACGATGATGCCGGCCTTGAGCTGGTCATTAGTCGCCCGGTCGAGAAATTCGGAGGCGCCGATACGCTTATGGTTGGCCGCAACACCTATCATATCGGCTTCATTCTGCCGTCCAGCGAGGCGGTCGATGCGCAGTATGAAAAGATCAAGGCGGCGGGCCACGAGATCTGGCAGCCGCCGGCTGCGATCCGTGGCGGATGGCTGTTTTACTGCTTCGCGCCGGGGCGAATCCTCATCGAGGTCGGATGGCGCCCAAGCGGTTAATCCGTTTGGTAAATCCTTTATTATCGATTGATTGCTATCCCTAACTGACGTCGTTTTGAATTGGCTGGAACGGGCTTGCCGCAGGCAATTTCTGTCTTCAGTCATGTCTCATAATGGGCTTTTTGACGATAAAGCATTGGGAAAAATAGCGAATCGGAATAAACGGTCCTTCCGCCATTGATGTATGTCATTGGCCGATTTGATTGCGTAAGGCTTGGAATTTCAAAAAAATCCGGCTAAAACGCATTCTCTTGATCGATAAGGGCTGTACTACCGAAAATAGGAGGCACTTGCCGTTGAGGGCGCAACGCAAATTCGGGGCATGTCTTTCAGGGCTATTGGTTGTCGGTCTGGCGGCCACCAGCTGCACGACGACGCAGAAGACGACCACCCCCAGCAAAACCACCAAGCCCATTCGTGGCGCGAAAGTGACATACAACTACACGACCAAGGACAAGGACTGTCTCGAACGCGCGATGTATTTCGAGTCGGAACGTTCCGATCCCAGCGGTTACATGGCTGTCGGATCGGTCGTGATGAACCGGCTGACCTCCGGCGCCTATCCGCCCACGATCTGTGGCGTGGTCTCCCAGGAAAAGCAGTTCGCTCCGGGTGTGATGACCAGGGAAGTCAAGGATCAGGCGAAGATCGATCTGGAATCCGCGGCTTCGGCTATCTTGCGTGGCGAACGTCATCCCCAGGTGAAGGACGCGATGTTCTTCCATACCGAAGGCCTGAGGTTCCCCTACGACAATATGCATTATGTCGCTTATGCCGGCGGCAACGCATTTTATGAGAAGCGTGGCCGGGATGGCGAATTGCAGACGCCTGCGCCGCTTCCGGCCTATGAGGTCGCGATGAATTACGTGCCCGCGCAAGGCGCGCCACAATCTCCGTTCGTACTGCCGGAAACGCAGCCGGCTTCGTCCGTTATGGCCTTCACGCCAGTCTCGAACCCGATGGTAACGATGCCGGCGACCGTCGCCATTCCGGCCGCGGTTCCCATCCCGACGCCGGCGCCGACGACCATGGCGATTTCGGGACCACTTTCGAATGATGACAACACGTTCACGAATACGCCGATGCCCGCATCGACGGTCGTCATTCCGCAGGCGCGACCGGAATTCGAAGGCAGCGCTTCGCCCAGAATTCGCGGCTAGTAACGCCTGGAGCGTCTCCAGGAAAGGTGTGCAGCGGTTTTCCGTACGGAATGCGTAAAAACAACCAAAGCTATCGAACAGCGCGTTTCTCCATGAGAGGCGCGCTGTTTTCATTCGGGGACATCGCAGCTGTTAGATGCCTTCGCTCGTCGCCGTTGAGAGGATCTGCACGCCATTGATCTTGTAGCTGCCATCAGGCTGACGGGTTATCTGATAGATCGCGGTCCAGTCCTTGTCGTCGGTGCCCGTGATCAGCACTTCCTGATAGACGACCGCGCCGTTGTCGATCGCGCGGCTCTTGCCGAAGGCATAGTTGCCGGGGTGGTAGACCGGCTGATAGCTCTTCTTCACCATGGCAAAGAAGCCGTCCTTATCCGGAAAGAGCGCCTTGATGCCAGGCGCCGCGAAGGAATAGGCCGTCGCCGCGTCATCGTGCAGAAAAGCTTCTATCTGTTGCTCGATGAGGCTCTGTGCCGTCTGCACCGGATCTTCCGCGTGAGCGGCCGGCGCGAAGGCGATGCAGCAGAGAAAAGCGGCTATGGAAAAAGCGCGCATGTTCGACCCCAGCCATATGGGAAGAGCATAGCGCGCTTTGATATCAAGCAGAAGCGGTTACTGCCAGCGGCGGAAGAGGGCGCTGGCATTGACGCCGCCAAAGCCGAAGCCGTTGGAGATCGCATAGTCCATGGCCATCGGCCGTGCAGTGCCGCCTACAATATCGATACCCTCCGCCGCAGGATCCGGATCCTGCAGGTTGCGGGTCGGAGGAGCGATCTGGTCGCGCAGCGCCATGATGGTGAAGATCGCCTCCATGCCGCCGGCGGCACCCAGAAGATGGCCTGTTGCGGCCTTCGTGCCGCTGACGGCAATAGCACCATCACGGCCGAAGACGGTCTTGATGGCTTCCATCTCGCCACGGTCGCCGACCGGTGTAGACGTCGCATGCGCGTTCAGGTGCTTGACCTCGGCCGGTGAAATTCGCGCTTGGGAAAGGGCGGCAAGCATCGCTCGGCGCGCGCCGTCGCCGTCTTCCGGCCCAGCGGTCATGTGATAGGCATCGGCGGCGGTGCCATAGCCGACGAGCTCGGCAAGCGGCGTGGCGCCGCGCGCCAGCGCATGGTCCAATGTCTCGATGACAAGCATGCCGGCGCCTTCGCCCATGACGAAACCGTCACGGCCATTGTCGAAGGGACGGGACGCTTCTTCCGGCCGATTGCTGAAGCCTGTCGAAAGCGCGCGCGCTGCGGCAAAGCCGCCAAGGCTTACCTTGTCGATGCAGGCCTCGGCACCACCGCAGATGGCGACATCGGCCTCGCCGGCGCGGATCAGCCGCGCGGCATCGCCGATCGCCTGGACGCTGGCGGCACAGGCCGTGACCGGTGCACCGAGTGGTCCCTTGTATCCGTAGCGGATACTCACCTGGCCGGCGGCGAGATTGACGAGGAAGGACGGGATAGTGAAGGGCGACAGGCGCCGGACGCCCTTTGTTTCGGCTGTGCGCACCGCATCGGCAATGGCCGGAAAGCCGCCGACGCCGGATGCGATCACCGTTGCGGTCCGCTCCAGATCACCAACGTCAGTCGGCTGCCAGCCAGCCTGAAGGATTGCTTCCTCGGCGGCCGCCATCGCGAAGAGGATGAAGCGGTCCATCTTCTTCTGGTCTTTGACGGGCACGTAGCGGTCGACGTCGAAGCCGGCTTCGGGGTCCTCCGCGATATCGGGGACAACGCCGCCGACCTTGGCGGCGAGATCGCCCACCATCTCCTCAGGCAGCAACCTGAGACCGGAGCGGCCCTCGATCAGCCGTTTCCAGCTTGCATTGACCCCCATGCCCAAGGGAGAAACCAGCCCCATGCCGGTAACGACGATACGATCCATGTCTTGCTCCTTTTATGTCAGGCGTCGAAGCCCAGAAACCATGCCTTCATCTGGGCGATGCGGTCATGAACCGCGTCATCGGCTGCCGGTCCGGGCACGAGGATCGTGTCTTCGGGTTGAAAGGCGTGGCCGGTGACGCGGTCGATGAGAAGCGGGTCGCGATCCCGGCCGGTATTGGCATCGGCAAGCCGCATGGCGACCTCTTCCGGAGGCAAATGCTGGTTGCCCCAGGTGAACAGCGCCATCAGCACGGGGAAGAAATCCCGGCCCTTGTCGGTCAGCACATATTCGTAGCGCGGCGGCCGCTCGTTATAGAGACGACGCTCGAACAGGCCTTCGTCGGTCAGATGCTTGAGCCGCCGCGTCAGGATGTTCGGCGCGACGCCGAGATTCCTCTGGAATTCATCGAAGCGGCGCAACCCTTGAAACGCATCACGCAGGATCAAGATGCTCCACCAGTCGCCGACGCTTTCGAGCGCGCGGGCGGCGGGGCATTTGAAGGCGCTGAAGCTGGTTCTTTGCATGGGCAGGGCAGATAGCATGAGTAACTAGCATTATGCAAGTTACCAAAATGCCCAATCTTCTAGCGCGAGATTTGGTCGTTTCGTGAGGGGCCGGGAATAATTTGAAAAGGCACCTCTGCGGCAAAGCGTCGGCGACCAAGACGAGACGCCCCGGCGGCTACTTGCTCACACGCACCTGATTTTTCAATACGGCGGTGCCTTGCGGACGCGCTGCTGCTTTGCTGCCTCGGTCCACCAGGCAAGATCGTCGGCAAAACGGGGAAAAGCGCGCGTAAGTGCATCGCCTCCGCTCCCGGTCGGTTTGCTGTCGATGTCCAATGCGGCGGATATATTGGCGATGGCAAGTGTGCTTGAGATGACGACCATTCCCATCTCGGAAAGGGTGCCATGCCAGGAGACCGCCACATGTGCGCCGGAAAGGCGGCCGCCGGAGTAGCTGGCAATTGCCGCCGGGCGCCAAAACCACTCCTCAAGGTAATGATCGGTCAGGTTCTTGAGGCCGGGTTGCATACCCCAATTATATTCGCCGGTGACGAAAACGAAGGCGTCGGCAGCCCGAATTTTCTCGGCAAGCGTCTCCATTGCCGGGGGCGCAGAACCTTTGGGATATTCCTTGTACATCCGATCGAGCATCGGTAGGCCAACGGCTTTCGCATCGATCAGCTCCACATCGTTTCCACGCTCAACCAGGCCGGTTACGAGGTAGTTCGCGAGACGGATGCCGACGCGATCCGACCGGTAGGAACCGTAGAGAACCAGAATACTGTCGGCCATTGGTGATTATGTCCTTACAGTTTTGCGCGACATGCTCTAGGTGCGCGACTCCACCGGCACCGAAGCGGAGACTTCCTCCTCCGGAATATCGTCGAAGGACGCATAGTTGAGGTTATAGAGCTTCGAATAGAGTTTGCCATTCGCCATAAGCTGATTGTGGTTGCCGCTTTCAAGCAACTGGCCGTTTTGAAGCACGATGATGCGGTCGGCTTCGCGGATGGTCGCCAGGCGATGGGCGATGACGAGGCCGGTGCGTCCCTCAAGCAGCTTCACCAATGCCTTCTGGATCAGCATTTCGGTGTAGCTGTCGATATTCGCCGTCGCTTCGTCGAGCACGAGGATCTTGGCGTCTGCGACGAGAGCGCGGGCGAAGCTGACGAGCTGGCGCTGACCGAGCGAAAGGCCGCCGCCACGCTCGCCGAGAACGGCGTCGTAGCCATCGGGCAGGCGCATGATGAATTCATGCGCGCCGACAGCCTTGGCGGCTTCGATGACCTCTTCGCGCGTCGCTTCCGCCTTGTTGTAGCGGATGTTCTCCAGCACCGTACCGGTGAAGAGGAAAGGCTCCTGCAGCACCATGGCGATCTGCCGGCCGAGCGAGTCCTGGGTGAGGGACCTTACGTCATGGCCGCCGACCAGCACCTGGCCCTGCTGGACGTCGTAGAAGCGATGGATGAGCGCCATCGAGCTCGACTTGCCCGAGCCCGTCGGGCCGATCAGCGCCACCGTTTCACCGGGATTGACCCTGAAGCTGACATTCTTCAGCACGGGATGCTCGGGATTATAGCCGAAAACGACGTCGCGGAATTCGACCGAGCCATCCATGTCGCGCGAAAGCTCGACAGCGTTTGGCGCATCCTTGATGTCGATCGGCACATCGAGCACCTCGGTCAGCCGCTGGCCGGACGCCATGGCGCGCTGCATGACCGAATATTGCATGGTGAGCGAGCGGATGGGGTCGAAGAAGCGCTGAATGTAGAACAGGAAGGCGACCATGATGCCGACATCGAGCCTATGGTTCAGCACCATCGAACCACCGACGATGATGACGATCGCCATCGCCATGCCGGTCAGCGTGTCGACGATCGGCACCATGATCTGGGCATAGCGCGCCGCCGTCAGATGCGTCTGGAGATTGGCATGGGCCTTGTCGTCGAATAGGGAGAAGTTGACGCCTTGCCGATGCATGCCCTGAACAGCGCGCACGCCGTGGATCGCTTCCGCCAGCGCGCCATTGGTGACGGAGTTGGTTTCATGCGCGTTCATGAAGGCGACGCGCGCCTTCGGCAGCCAGAACAGCCGCACGATGAAGAGGATCGGCATGACGGAAAGCGTCAGCAGGCCGAGCCGGAAATCGAGCGACAGCATGACGATGACGATGCCGAAGAGCAGGGCTATGTCGCCGACGGAAAGTACGGACGTTTCAAGGAATTCCTGCATGGAGTTAACGTCGCCCTGCAGGCGCGACATCAAGCGTCCGACTTCCGTTTTGTCCATGAAGGACAGCGAGACGCGCTGCAGATGCGCAAACATCGCACGGCGTATGTCGAACAGCACCTCTTCCGCGACTTGGCCGACATAGGTTTCCTGCACATAGCTCGCGCCGTAATTGACGAGGATCGCCGCCGCGAAAATGGTCAGGGACAGCCACAGCGCCGAGTAGTCGATGGCGCCGGGTGCCATCGCCTTGTCGATCGCATGGCGGATGACAAGCGGTATGACGATCTGCGATCCGGTGAACAGCAGAACGGCCGCGACCGAAATATAGATCTGGCGGTGATAGGGGCTGACGAAGGCCCAGATGCGGCGAATGATCTTGGTGTCGAAGACCTTGCCGAAGATTTCCTCTTCCACCCGGTGCGAGCCGACCACGGCTCGGGGAGGGCGTCGACCATCCTCGCGCACGTCATTGCGCTCGGTTTCGATGATTTCCGACATTGTCAAACCTCCCTTTTCGCCCTTTCGAGCGTGCCGCCGCTGGATGTCCTGAGGACATCGTCCTCCGGGCGAACCTGCAGATCGTAAAGCGCCTTGTACCGCCCTCCCGCGGCCAGCAGCTGCTCATGGGTGCCACGCTCGACGATCTCGCCATCCTCGATGAAGAGAATCTGGTCGGCATGCATCAGCGAACTCAGCCTGTGGGCGACGATCAGCGTCACCCGATCCCGCGCAAAGCGCTTCATGGCGCTGCGGATACGCTGCTCCGTCGCCGCGTCGATCGCCGCCGTGGAATCGTCGAACACCATCACGGCCGGCTTCAGCATCAACGTGCGGGCGATCGTCAGGCGTTGGCGCTGGCCACCGGACAGCGATACGCCGCGCTCGCCGACAACCGTGCCGTAGCCGCCCGGCAGGCCGAGAATGTAATTATGCAGCTGTGCCGACTCCGCTGCGCGCTCGATGCGGGTTTCCTTTGCCCAGGGGTCACCATAGGCGATGTTGTTCTCGATGCTCGTCGTGAACAGGAAGGAATCCTGCTGCACGACGGCAACGTTCTGCCGCAGCGATTGCAGCGTCGCCTTGCGGATATCCTGGCCGTCGAGTGTGATCTGTCCGGCCGTGACGTCGTAGAAGCGCGGAATGAGGTGGGCGATGGTGGACTTGCCGCTGCCGGGCGGGCCAACGATCCCGATCGTCTCGCCGCGCTTTGCCTCGAAACAGATATTCTTCAGCACCGGCCGTGTTTCCGAGCCGGGATAGTTGAAGTCGACATTCTCGAAACGCAACGTACCGTCGGCCACGACAAGCGGCTTGGCATCCGGCGCGTCCTTGATGGGGATATCGAGATCCAGCAGCGCAAAGAGGCGTGATCCGCAGGTCGACGCGCGCGCAAAAGCATTCACCATCAGGCCGAGCTGGCGCACCGGCATCTGCAGGATGGTCATGAAGGTCAGGAACGAGGCCAGCGTGCCGACGCTGATCTCGCCCGCGATAACCTTGAGGCCGCCAAGCCAGAGCACCAGTCCCATCGACACGAAGAAGGAGAGGTTCATGGCGCTGGTATTGACGACGCGGATGCCGACGCGCTTATGGGCGAGGGACAGCGCGTTGTGCGAAGCACGGTCGAACTTCATGAGTTCGTGCGCCTGCGCGGCGAAGGCGCGAACGACGCGGATGCCGCCGAGATTTTCCTCCATCACGCGCGTCAGTACCGAGAGCCGTTCCTGCAGGTCGAGCCATGTCGAGCGCAACCGCAACTGCGTGGCGGAAGAGCGCCATGCGACGAAGGGCACGAAGCTCAGGGCCAGCAGGCCAAGCGCCACATCGGTCGAAAGCAGCATGTAGGCGCCGACGCCGATCAGCATGGTCAGCAGCACCATGCGCACCAGCGCGGTCGAGAAATACATGCGCACACCTTCCAGATCGAGCAGCCCGACGGTGATGAGATCGCCGGAATGGGCCTTGTCGTGGAAGCTGAAGGAGAGCTGCTGGATCTTCTCGTAGCAGGCGAGGCGAAGCTCGTAGCCCATATGGTGGCCGACGGACTCGCTGTAATAGTTCTGCACCATCGTGAACAGGCCGCGCAGGATGCTGACGACGAGCAGCAGCAGGGCGGTCGTCAGCAACGCATTCTCTGCGATCTGGCCGGCGGCACCGCCAGCAACCGCCGTTTGTGTCTGGTCGACGGCTCGCCCTAAAAGCCTGGGGATCGTCAACTGCAACGTTGCAGCTACAAAAGTAGCCCCTATGGCAAAGCTTGTCTGCCAGGGGTGGCGCAGCGTCATATGGGTGATGCGAACGATCGTCGACAGGCCTTGGCCCCAGCCGACCGCGTTGATATGCGCGCGCGAAACCAATGGCCGCGCCGCGCTTCTTGATGAATCGCTGCTCACGCTTTTATCCAGGCATGTTTAAACGAGGCGGGCCCGCAGACGGGTTCGTATCTCAGGGGAAGTATTGATAGGATGAATTTCGCCGATTCCGTGGCGACGTTCAAGAGTCAATCGGTCACAAGTCCCACGCGAACGTTAGATTGCGTGTTCAAAAAAGATCGATGATATGTCGGCGTCGAAACCGGTGAGACGTCCTTCGGGCATAATGCCAGACAAGGAGGATATCATGCGCAAGGTCGTAGCAGCCACATTCATCAGCCTCGACGGCGTCATGCAGGCACCCGGCGGTCCGGATGAGGATCCGACCGGCGGTTTCAAATATGGCGGCTGGGTATTCCCTTATGCCGACGAAGAAACCTTCAAGACACTCTTCGAAGTGTTCGAAAAGCCGTTCGATCTGCTGCTCGGACGCAAGACCTATGATATTTTCGCCGCCTATTGGCCCTATATCGACAACGACAATCCGATCGCCGCCAAATTTAATAGCGTCACCAAATATGTTGCGACGCGCGGCAACGTCGAGCTGAAATGGAGAAAGAGCCAGTCCCTCGGCAAGGATGTCGTGTCGGCGATCAAGGAGCTGAAAGCAGGCGAGGGGCCGGATCTCCTCATCCAGGGCAGCGGCGATTTCATTCAGACCCTGCTGCGCCACGGACTGATCGATGAATTCAACCTGATGATCTTTCCGCTCGTGCTGGGCGGTGGCAAGAAGCTGTTCGCTGGCGGAGCGATTCCCGCCGCAATGAAACTGCTGCGCACCCGGTCGTCTCCGACCGGCGTCATCTTTGCCACCTATCAGCCGGACGGCCCGGTGAAGACGGGTTCCTTCGTCGGGCCGGATCCGTCCGAAGAGGAGATCGAGCGCCGCAAGCGGTGGAAATAGACAGTCGCATGGTCGGGGCGGTCGAAGGATGCCTCGCCACGACTACATCGCATGTTCGACCGTCCGAAATTCGCGAAGGGATTTCATGATTTCGCGAAGACCTTTCGTGAGATGCTTGTCCCGGCGCAGCACCATGCCGAGTTGCCGAACAAGTCTCGGCCGGAGCGGCGAGGTAACCAGCAGGTCCGACCTGTCGCGCTTCAGCGCCATTTCCGGGAGGATGGACCACCCGAGGCCCGCCGCGACCAGCTCCTTGATGGCCTCGACGCTTCCGAACTCCATAGCCGGCTCGGGACGGACTCCTTCCGCCTCGAACCAGTCATCGGTGGCGCGACGCGTGTTGCCGCCTTCGTAAAGCAGCAGCGTCTTGTCTTTCATGAATTCCACATTCGGTCCGCCATCCGGCATCACGCTTCCCTTCGGCGCCACGGCCAAAAGCTCGTCGTCATGGAATGGTTCGACTTCGAGGGAACGACCGGCGGCGGGCAGGGCGACGACTGCGAGGTCAAGCGCATTGGCTTCGAGATCGCGCAGAATCTCTGCAATATTGCCGATGCGGACGATGATCTCGAGATCGGGCATCCGCTTCTTCGCCATGGCGATGGCGCGGGGCAGCAGGCGGATCGAGGCAGTGCCGCCGCTGCCGATCCGCACGCGGCCGACCGACCCCTCGCGAAACGGCATCATCGCCTCTTCCGCCATGGAGCAGGCTTCGATGACGCGGCGCGCATGCGGAAGCAGATCGATGCCGGCCGGCGATGGCTGCGCCCGCCGACCGGCACGCTCGATCAGTTTCACGCCGAGGCGCTGCTCCAGAAGCTTCACCTGCAGGCTGACGGCCGGTTGCGTCAGCCCGGCCCTGTCGGCCGCGGCGGTGAAGCTGCCGAGATCGACGACGCTGATAAAGGCGGCGAGCTGATCCAGATTGAGCATCAGAAGAATTCCTTATGGATTGCATAAAGATCATAAGCTTCATTCGTTGCCAATACCAGTGCATCCTGAAGCCATGTTGATGCGGGTCTAAGGAGCACGAAGATGACGATCGATATCGATAGAACAATGCCGGCGGCGGCTGGCTCGGGCAGGGGGTGGCGAAAGCCAGGATTTCTGCGAGCGGCGCTTACGAAATTTCTGGCCTATCTCGAAAAGCGCGAAACAAGATGGGACCTGCGCGACCTGACCGACGATCAGCTTCGCGATATCGGCATGACGCGCGCCGAAGCGCGAACCGAGGTCGGCAAATCATGGTTCTGGAGCTGAATGGCCCGGAGTTGCGTGATGGGAAAGTTCCGGAGAAGGGCCGCATGACGCTGTTGTTTGCATCGACGGGACCATGCAGGGCTGATCCTTGGGTCGGGCAGGGCCGGCGTTCCGGATGATCCCGGCTTCGGTGCACAGCAATTATGCGTCATGCAGCCCTTTTTGTGGCAGCGTTCTTCTTTCCGCCACAGAATTGTCTGATCCATCGCCTTCCAAATTCAGCGATGCCTTTCGACCGCTGCCCGCCTTCGCCCGGATCGTCAATATAGAGTGCCAGATAGAGTTCCATGCTCAAGACAACTTCCCTGCTCCTCACCACGGCGCTTTCGGCCGCATCCCTTCTTGGCAGTCTTTCGATAGCGCAGGCCGGGCAGGCAAGTTATGTCGTGGATGCCCATAGCGGCCAGGTGCTCGAGGCATCGAATGAGAACGAGCTGAACTATCCGGCATCGCTCACCAAGATGATGACGCTCTATCTTGCCTTCGAAGCGCTGCATGGCGGCCGCCTGAAGTGGGATCAGAAGCTGACCATGTCGGAAAACGCCGAAGGCAAGGAGCCTTTCAAGTTCGCCGTGGGTGTTGGCCGCAAGGTCACCGTGCGCGAAGCTGTCGAAGGCATCGTCGTCCTGTCGGCCAATGATGCGGCCGTCGCGATCGGCGAGCAGCTCGGCGGCTCCGAGGACAGCTTCGGCCGGATGATGACCGAAAAAGCGCACAAGCTCGGTATGAGCAACACCGTCTTCAAGAATGCCTCGGGCCTGCCGGATCCGGAGCAGGTGACGACCGCCCATGACATGGCGACGCTCGGTGTCGCGCTGATGCGGGATTTTCCGGAGGAGTTCAAGCTCTTCTCCATGCGCGGCATCAAATTCCGCGGCATGAAGCTGCGTGGTCACAACAATCTCATGTATCGCTATGCCGGAGCCGATGGGATCAAGACCGGCTATACCGACGCCTCCGGCTATAATCTCGTGACCTCTGCGACAAAGAACGGTCGCCGCGTCGTCGGCGTGGTCATGGGTGAGAAGACCGCCGAAATTCGCGACAACAAGATGGCAAGCCTTCTGGACACGTATCTGGTCCCAGTGGCGACAACAGCCACGGTATCGACCGGTGCTCCCAAGCAAAGCTCGGCGAACTGATTTCTGCTCGATTTCAGCATCCAGCCGGCCATTCATCTTTGGACAGCTGACAGGAAGATGGCTCCGCTTCCGGAGTTGCTCCGCCGACGGAGAAGCTAAACCAACCACATCATGCCTATCGTACAGGGTAGGGGATCGGGTTTCTTCGTGCAAAAGTGCGATGAAAACCCCGACACGGTTGAATGCTGAGATGGCTCTCTTACGATAAATAGTTGAGTAATGATTGCCGAGCTGGCGGGCTGCCCTATGTCTTCTGCGGAAGTTGCTCGTTCGTTGCGCTTGTCATGATCTGGTAGGAATCAGCGCCGAACTGCGAATTCGCGTAGGCGGAGATATCTGGTTTCAGTTTGTTATTCTCCGGAAATGAAGGATCCATCATTGGCCGCGACCGGCCGGATGCTCCTATAAGATCTCGCAAACATTTCAACGCATTAGGTCAAGTTGGGAGGACCGGAATGACGTATGATGCACGTTTGACGCGTGAGCGCGACTTTCACAATGAACGCTTCGGTGCGGTGGAGGAGCGCAAGGAGGACTCGTTCTATTTCGCCGTAAAGCCCGCTGTGGACGCCTATTGGCGGCTGGTGAGGGCGGCCTGTCCCGAAAGGGACGTGCTTGAATATGGATGCTCAAACGGCATGAGCAGCATTGGTCTCGCGCACTCCGCCAAGCGGATTACCGGTATCGACATTTCGGACGTCGCTATTCAGCAGGCCACGGATACGGCGGTTCGCCGCGGCATCGACAATGTGGCGTTCCAGGTCGATAATGCGGAAGATATGAAGCTGCCGTCGGCGGGTTTTGATGTCGTCTTCGGCAGCGGCATCCTGCACCACCTGGTCCTGGAGAAATCACTTAGCGAGATCCGGCGTGTGCTGCGACCCGGCGGCAAAGCCTTCTTCTTCGAGCCACTCGGCCACAATCCCGTGATCAATCTCTATCGCAACCGGACGCCAGCCGCCCGTACGGTTGACGAGCATCCGCTCTTGAAATCCGACTTCGAGATCGTGCGCAAGCATTTCTCGAAATGCAATCTGGAATTCTTCGGGCTTGCTGCGCTTGCCTCGATCCCGTTTCGCAGGAGCCCGCTCGGCGCCGCGGTCCGGGGCACCGGCGAACAGATCGACAATTTGCTGCTCAAAATCCCGGGCGTCAGATGGCAGGCCTGGATCGTCGTTATGACCCTGGAGGCATGAGGGGCAGGCCTGTTCAATTACGCAAAAGAGCAGGCCATTCCATCCTCAAGAAATCATGGCCGGTGCTGTCTCTGTCGCATTTGAAAATGGAATCCACCCCGGTACATGAAAATATCAGATAAGATAGATTATGGAACAAAATCGGGTGTGACCGCGATGAAGGAGATCGCCATTTTTCGGTTTATTTCAGATAATTGGCAAGATTTTCGAGAGTCGATTTCAAGCCCTCGTCATGGTCTTTCTTGCCGATGCCATATGGCACGTCCTCGCAAACTACGGTGACCTTCGTACCGGACGGCACCTCCACCCACGACCACGTAATAATCATCGTGCCGGCGAATGCTGCGTCGTCAGATTCGAAATCCACCGCCTGAACGATGCGCTTGTCAGGAACGATTTCGAGGAACCGGCCGGAAACGATATCGGTGTGCTCGGAGGATTTTCCGGGTGTCGAATGATCCGCTGCATCATAGTACAGCGCCAGCCGATAATTGCCGCCTTGATGTGGCTCGAAGACGTGAACATGCCCCGTCATGCCTTCGGGCGGAAGCCAGGCGATCAATGCATCGGGATTGACGAACGCATCGAAGACCGCGTGTGGCGTGGCGCAGATTATTCTGGAAGCCGTGTCGGTTCTCTTCGTGCCTGTTGCCTCGCGCATTACGTCCTCCTCGTCGTGAGTATCGTAGCGGTTCGTCCGGCTCGGCCGATCAAATGCCCACGGCGTCGCCGCTTCAGTTCGCCTTGATGCGGATCGCCTTGGCTGCGATCTTCTCGGCCAGCAGTTTCGGATTGCAGGCGAAAATACTGTCCGGGCGTCCGGCCGCGCACCAGACCTGATCATACGCCAAAAGGCTCTCATCCATGAAAACAGGCAGGTCGACGAGATGGCCGATCGGTGCGACGCCGCCGATGGCAAAGCCGGTTTCGTCGCGAACGCGATCGATATCCGCACGCTTCAGTCGAACCCCGTAAGCCGTTGCAATATAAGCCGTATCGGCATTATGGTTGCCCGAAACAAGAAGCAGCGTCAGTTCGTGCGTATCGGCGTTGACGAAGACCAGCGACTTGACGATCTGGCCGACGGCGCATCCGACCGCCTTGGCGGCTTCCTCGGCCGTCCGCGTCGATTGCTCCATGCGCCTGATCGAAATATCCAGGCCCAGATTGCGCGCCGCCAGCTCGACGCGCTCCAGGCTCGAAAGCTTTCTGGTGTCTTCGCTCATGGATCGTCATCCTCCACGTCAAGCTCGATCTGCATCTGATCGTAGGCCGGCTCGACATGATCGGGCGTTTCTGCCAGCACGGTGTCATAATCCAGCGGCGTATGCATATGGGTCAAGATGGCATGTTTCGGCCGCAAGCGTTCGATCCATCCAAGCGATTGTTCCAGCGATAGATGGCTCGGATGTGGCCGATACTGCAGAGCGTCGATGATCAGGACGTCGAGATCCTCAACTTTTTCTACCGATTCCGGCGGAAAGTCGCTGATATCGCTGCAATAAGCGAGCTTTCCGATACGAAAGCCGAGCGAGTGAATATCGCCGTGCAGCTGCTTGTGAGGCCAGAAACGGATCGGACCGCCCGCCCCCGCGATCGTGAAGCTTGTCTCGAGGCTTTCTATCAGCACCGGCCGCACGATGGGCGGATAGCTGCTGCCGGGCGGTGTCTCCAGACAGTAACGAAACCCCTCGCGAATGCGATCCATGGTCGGCGGATCGGCGTGGATCGGTATCAGCTCTTGCGAGATATGAAAGAAGCCGCGCAGGTCGTCGATGCCGTGAATATGGTCGGCATGGGCGTGAGTATAGAGCACGGCGTCGATGGAGCTGACGCCGGCGCGGATCATCTGTTCGCGGAAATCCGGTCCCGTATCGATAACGACGGTGGTAATCCCGCCATCCGGCGCGATCTGTTCGACGAGAAACGCCGCGCGCGTGCGCCGGTTCTTCGGGTTCTTGGGATCGCAATCGCCCCAATCCCCGGTAATGCGGGGAACACCCGGCGACGATGAGCAGCCCAAAATGGTGAAGCGTCGCCGGTATGTCACGACGTCAGACCCTCGTCATCTTGGAGAAGCAGCGGAACGCGTTCGCCGTGGTGATCTCCGCGATCTCCGCCGTGCTGACGCCGATCGTATCGGCCAGCACCTCGGCGGTGTTGACGACATAGGACGGTTCGTTGCGTTTTCCCCGCCAGCGCTTCGGCGCAAGATATGGCGCATCGGTCTCGACCAGCAGCCGGTCATGCGGGATCGTCTTGGCGATCTCCCGCAGTTCCTCCGATTTCGGGAAGGTCAGAATGCCGGAAAAGGAGATGTAGCCGCCGAGTTCGACGCCCGTGCGGGCAAGGGCAGGGCCGGCGGAGAAGCAATGGAGAATGAAGGGGAAGGCCCCCTTCCCCGTCTCTTCCGTCAGGATCGCCGCCATGTCCTCATCGGCGCTACGGCTGTGAATGACCAGCGGTAGCTTCGTTTCGCGCGCGGCAGCGATATGGCGCAGGAAGCCGGTCTTCTGGTCTTCTGGCTTGACGGTATCGTAGAAATAGTCGAGGCCCGCCTCGCCGATCGCCACGATCTTTTCATGCTGATTTGCCAGCCGCACCAGGTCTTCCGTCTGGATGTCCAGCTCCTGGTCGGCGCTGTTCGGATGCGTGCCGACCGAGCAGAAAACCGACGGATAGCGCTCGGTGAGCGCAAGCAATCCATCGAGCTTCCTGACCTTGGTCGAGATGGTGACCATCTGCTTGACGCCGACCTCATGGGCGCGCGCGACGATCGCGTCGCGCTCCTCCTCGAAGTCGGCAAAATCCAGATGGCAATGCGTATCGATCAGCATGGAAAACCCTATTCGACGGTCGGCGCGACATAGCGCGGGAAGACCGGTTTCGGTGCCTCCAGCGGCGTTCCGGCAACGAGGCGGCCTGCCTCGCCGAGCGCCGCGAAATCACGCTTGTCGGCAGGGATTGCAATGAGGTCTAAAAGCTTTGCAGAGGATTCCGGCATGAAGGGCTGCAATAGAATGCCAATCTGGCGCACGACATCGGCCGTGACATGGAGCACGGTCGCCATGCGTGCCGGGTCGGTCTTCTTCAGCGCCCAGGGCTCCTGGCTCGCGAAATAGCGGTCGGTCTCGGAAACGACTGATATGATGGAAGCAAGCGCGCGATGGATGAGCTGCTTGCCCATGTCCTCGCGGTTCGAGGCCAGCAGAGCGTCGGCCTGCGCGAGAAGTGCCTTGTCCTCGTCGGTCAGCGGACCGCATTCGGGGATCTGGCCGTCGCAGTTCTTGACGATCATCGACAGCGAGCGGCTGGCGAGGTTGCCGATACCATTGGCGAGATCGGAATTGATGCGCGTGCCGATCGCCTCTTCGCTGTAGCTGCCGTCCTGGCCGAAGGAGACCTCGCGCAGGAAGAAGTAGCGCACCTGGTCGAGGCCGAAGTGGTTCACGAGATTGACGGGATCGACCACATTGCCGAGCGACTTCGACATCTTCTCGCCCTTGTTGAGCAGGAAGCCGTGGGCATAGACGCGCTTCGGCAGCGGCAGCTTCGCCGACATCAGGAAGGCGGGCCAATAGACGGCGTGGAAGCGGATGATGTCCTTGCCGATGACATGCAGGTCCGCCGGCCAGTATTTCGCCCGGGGATTGTTGCGGTCTTCGATATAGCCGGTCGCCGTGATGTAGTTCGTCAGCGCATCGACCCAGACATACATGACGTGAGCCGGATCGTTCGGCACCTTGATGCCCCAATCGAAGGTGGTGCGTGAGATCGACAGATCCTTGAGGCCCGACTTCACGAAGGAGATCACCTCGTTGCGCCGCTCGGCCGGACCGATGAAGTCCGGGTTCTCTTCGTAAAGCTTCAGCAGGCGGTCCTGGTATTCGGAAAGCTTGAAGAAATAGCTCTCCTCCTGCACCCACTCGACCGGCGTGCCCTGCGGCCCGTAGCGCACGCCGTCGGCGCGCAGCTCGGTTTCATTTTCCTGGTAATAGGCTTCGTCGCGCACGGAATACCAGCCGGCATAGGAATCCTTGTAAATGTCGCCGGCATCGGCCATCAGGTTCCATATGTTCTGCGACGTCTCGTGATGGCGCGGCTGCGTGGTGCGGATGAAGTCGTCGTTCGACGCGTTCAGCAGCTTACCCATTGCCTGGAATTCGTCTGAATTACGGTTGGCGAGCTGTTGCGGTTCCATGCCCTCGGCGCGTGCCGTCTGCTGCATCTTCTGACCATGTTCGTCCGTACCCGTCAGAAAGAAGACGTCGCGGCCATCGAGGCGCTGGAAACGGGCCATCGCATCGGTGGCGATCAGCTCATAGGCATGGCCGATATGCGGCTTGCCATTGGGATAGGCGATCGCGGTGGTGATGTAGAACGGAGTTTTTTCGGTCATGTCGGGCAGTGGTCCGCTTTTACTGTTGCGTCTCTGTTATTCTTGGCTCCGCTCGCTTTAGCGCATGTTTGCCGGGAGCGAAACACCAAGTTTCGCGCCCGCAGCATTCGGAACTTCGGGATGATGCCTTGCTTGACTCGACCCCGCCTCGCCTTTACCCCTTCGGAAGACGGGAACGCAGGACAGAGATGACCGTGAATTTCATCGTTTTATGGGTTGATCCGCCCAACGGCTTCAAGGGCCTCTGAATTTGAGTTTGATTGGTTCCTTTCAGCCGCTTTATTCCGTTTCCGGCTTTTTCGTCGGTATGCTGGTCGGCATAACCGGCGTCGGCGGCGGCTCCTTGATGACGCCCCTGCTCGTCCTGCTCTTTGGCGTGCACCCGGCGACGGCCGTTGGCACCGACCTGCTCTATGCCGCAATCACCAAGACAGCGGGAACGGCCGTGCACGGCATTCACGGGCGGGTCAATTGGCGGGTCGTCGGTCTCCTGGCCTCCGGCAGCGTCCCGGCGGCGCTCGCCATGCTCTGGATCATGGCCGGCGTCAATCGCGAGAGCCCTGCCGTCGCCCATACCATCACCCTGTCCCTGGGCTGTCTCCTGGCTTTGACGGCACTGATGCTGATCTTCCGTGGCCAGATCCTGGCGGCCATTCGCAAATGGCGCGGCGAGCGCGGAACCATATCGCCTCGCAACATCGCTTTGCTGACAGTCCTTCTCGGCCTTATACTCGGCATTCTTGTCACCATGACCTCTGTCGGCGCGGGCGCGCTCGGTGTCACCGTCCTGCTGGTGCTTTATCCGCAGACGGATGTGCGCGAAATCGTCGGCTCGGACATCGTCCATGCCGTGCCACTAACCCTGATCGGCGGCATGGGCTATTGGTTCATCGGCGAGATCAACTGGACAATGCTGTTCGCCCTGCTGGTAGGCTCGATCCCGGGCATTGTTGCCGGCAGCCTGCTGGCGCCGCGCCTGCACGAGCGGTCCGTGCGCATCATCCTCGCCGCCACGCTGGCCATCGTCGCCTGGAAGCTGATCCTTCCCTAGCGTATTCAAAGATAAGTGCGGAATTGGGTAGTGCGTGCGATCAACCAGATTCCGTTACCGGATGGGCGGCAATGTGCGAGGGGCGGTCATTGAAAATTTTCGCCAGTTATCATTAAAGGGAACCTCGGTTGTTGCCATGACATCGATCAACGAGGTTCGATATGAATCGGCTTGGTATAGCGTTCCTCGCGTCGAATAATGGAACATCCTTTCGCGCCGTCAACGAGGCCATTCGCGCGAATAGAATAGACGCGGCAGCCGTCGTGCTGATCAGCAACAAAGCTTCTTCCTCGGCGCTTGCCTATGCTGAAGCCAATGGCATTCCCTCGTTTCACATCCCGACAAAAGACAGGGAGGCGGATGCAGGCAAACAGCTTCGGGACACGCTCATCGACCATGGAGCTGAACTCGTTGTCTTATCTGGCTATCTCAGGAAACTAGGCCCCCTCTCGTTGGAGGCGTTTGATCGACGGATATTGAATGTTCATCCAGGGCTCTTGCCGAAATACGGCGGGTTGGGAATGTATGGGCGCAGGGTGCATCAAGCGGTGCTCGAAAATGGAGAGACCGAAACGGGCGCAACGATCCACCTTGTCGACGGAGAATATGACCATGGTGGAACAGTGGCCACTGCGACTGTTCAAATCGATCCATTAGATGACGTGCTTTCGCTAGAGCAGCGGGTTATGGCTGCGGAATGCGACCTTTTCGTTGACCTCATACGTCGCATCGCAACGGGCAAACTGCGACTACCTTTGTAAATTGGCATCTGCTTTGGGCCGCGAGCAGCAGACGCCATCAATTCCGGCAAACTGCGCAGCGGTTTTCCGTCAGCGATTGCATAATAAATCTACGCCGAAAGTTGCTGCTTGAGCTCGCCGAGAATGGTGATCAGCGTTTGCTTGCGGTCGAGATTATAGGCTTGCGACACGTTCAGCCGCTCGGTGGTCTCGAAATGCAGGCGGGCCAGCTTTTCGGCCGTGGCAACGGAACCGTCGAGCGCGGCGGCGCGGGCGCGATCGATGATGTCATCGCCGATATGAGCCACGAAGAAGCCGAAGATCGTGTCGCTGTCCTTGCCTGAAAGCGCATCGGCGAGGCGGTGCATTGCCTTGCGGGCCGCGGGGCCATCCGCTGAAAGCGCCTGGCGATAGGCCTCGATGATTTCACCGCCGCCGTAATTCAGCAGTTTGAGCGCCTCGCTGACGCTGCCCTTGGCGGCCGCGAGCAATTCGCTCCCCTGCCCGGCCGGCACGCCTAGATTTTCGAGCGCCATGCGCAAGGAATCATCTGCAAGCGGCGCGAGCTTCAAAGGCAGGCAGCGCGAGCGGATCGTCGGCAGAAGCCGGCCCGGCGCATGCGAAAGCACGAGGAACAAAGCGCGCTTCGGCGGCTCCTCGAGGATCTTCAGGATGGCATTGGCGGCGCTGCGGTTGAGATCGTCGGCTGGATCGATGATGACGATCCGCCAATTGCCCGTGCCCGAGGTCTGCGAGAAGAACTTTCCGGCGCGGCGCACCTCGTCCACGGTGATTGCCGACTTCACCTTGCCGGTCTTGTCATCGACCGGTCGGCTGAGATGCAGCAGATTGTGGGAGGCGCCACCGGAAATCTGCCGGCTGACGGCGGATGCCGGGTCCGGATCGCCGATCGTCTCCGGCGCGGATGCGGGATCGGGATGGGAGAGAACATGATTGGCGAAACGAAAGGCAAGCGTCGCCTTGCCGATGCCCTCAGGCCCCTCGATCAGCATGGCATGATGCCCCTTGCCGGAGCGATAGGATTGGGCGAGGAAAGCCTCGGCCTGCTCATGGCCGAAGAGCTTCACATTGTCCTGTGGAGGAATGGCGCCGTCGAGGACGCCCGGCCGTTCGTCACTCATTGTGCCGCTTCCGATCCCGCGGCGATATTGGCAGCCCCAAGTCGCTTGTCCACGATCCCGGCTATTTCCGCCGCGATATCGTCTTCGGACCGCTGTGCGTCGATGACGTGGCAACGATCGGGTTCGCGGGCGGCGATATCGAGAAAGGCCTCGCGGCGTTTCTCATGGGTTTGCATCTCTTCCTTCTCGAAGCGATCGGGCGCGGCGACGGCGGAGGCGCGTTTGCGTGCGCGCTCCAGGCCGATTTTGGCCGGGATGTCGAGAATGAGCGTGCAGTCCGGCACGACGCCGTTGACGGCGACCCTTTGCAGGGCCTCGACATAGTCAGGCTCGAGATTGCCCGTCACGCCCTGATAGACGCGCGAGGAATCCATGAAGCGATCGCAAAGGACGATGGTGCCGCGCGAAAGCGCCGGACGAATGACTTCCTCGACATGATCGTTGCGGGCGGCGGCGAAGAGAATAGCCTCCATTCGCGTGCCGAACATTTCCGCCGCGCCGGAAAGCAGGACGTGTCGCACAGCTTCCGCGCCCGGTGATCCGCCGGGTTCGCGCGTCACGAGAACCTCATGGCCACGGTCGCGCAACCGTTCAGCCAGCCGGCGAATCTGGGTGGATTTGCCGGCCCCTTCCCCGCCTTCGAAGCTTACGAATAATCCGTTTGCATCAGCCAATGATCATGTCCTGCACTTTTCGCGTGCCATCCGTCTGGTATGCGATACGCATCCTGTTTAACCCAAGACATGCCTCGGTGGAACCGTGCATGTCTCGATGTGCGTGACTCTATATGGGGTGTGAACAGAGATTTCGCGAGCCGTTCGGCTCTCTCAGCTCGGCAAAGGCTTATCCCATAGCCAGGAAAACAGCAGGGATTCCGTCAATTCCATGAAGGCATCGAAGGCGCGGCGGCCCAATGTGCCCTGCCCGACCGATTCCTTCGTGTAGAGCGGGAGTTCACGCACCAGCCGCGCGCCGAGGAACACGCGAAGGGTTCCCGCTTCGTAGCCTGCGGCCACGGGCGCGGCCAGCGGCCAGCGATAGACGATGCGCGCCGACAGCCGATCCGGCGTTTCGATCGGGACATAGACATCGACGGGTATCTTCGCCTGCAGGCCGACGGTGGAGGCGGCGCCACCATAGACGCTGGCATCGCCGATCACTTCGCCATCGGCGAAGATGCGTTGGCTCTTGAAGTTGCCGAGGCCCCATTCAAGGACGCGCCGCGTCTCCTCGATGCGTTCCTTGTCGCTTTTCAGGCCTCCAAGCGCCAGGAACAGCCGGCGGCCGTCGCGCTGGATGGAGGCGACGATCGAAAAGCCTTCGCCTTCGGCAAAGCCGAGCCCCAGGCCGTCCACGCCGATATTGAGCAAAAGCATCGGGTTCTTGTTGCGCTGATAGATCTTGTTCCAGGTGAAGTCGGCCTGCCCGAAATATTTGTAGAGATCCGGGTGCTTCTCCTGCAGGTCCTGCGCCAGCATGACCATTTCCCGCGCGGAAACCTTGCTGCCGCCCTTGGGGTCGCTCGCATCGGGTAGGCCGGTGGAATTGGTAAAGGTCGCCCGCGACATGCCGATCTCGCGCGCGCGGGCCGTCATGCGCCGCGCGAACTCGCGTTCGCTGACGGACATGCCTTCCGCCAGAATAATGCAACCGTCATTCGCCTGCTGGACGGCCACGCCCTGGATCAAGTCGCCGACGCGTACGCGCGATTTCAGCGCGGCGAACATCGTCGATGCGCGCGAGGGAGCGCCGCCCGTCCGCCAGGCGTTTTCCGAGACGGGATATTCGGTATCGAGGCTGAGTTGCCCTCTTCCGATCGCGTCGAAGACGACATCAAGCGTCATCAACTTCGCAAGCGATGCCGGCGAAATCAGCTGGTCCTCGTTCTTCGCAAGCAGGATTGTGCCGGTCGAGGCCTCGATCAGGAATGCCTGCGCGGCCTTGGTATCGAAAGTACCAGGTGCCGCCTGCGCAAAGGCGGAGGCGTGGCCGATCCCGAGGACAAAAAGGAACAAAAGAATCAAGCGCTTTGGCATATCGTCCCCTTCATCCGATCACCGGCACGATTATTTTAGTGACGGGTTGAGATTCAGGCAATGATACCGATCAATCCGCCTGCGTCGCGCCTTGATGCCCGCGGTGATAGGACGAAAGGATCGATTCCTGCGTCAACCCGTCATTGCGAACCATGACGGCATCGAAGGCGAGATTGACATAAACCGTCTTGACGGGAGCTTCCTGGTAGGCGGCAACGGTCGAGCCCGGGGTTTCATCCTTCAGGCTTGCAAGACGTCGCGAGAAGTCCGGCCGTTCATAGGGGATCGGGCCGATTCTCGGAAGGACGACCATGGACGGATCTCCCGACTCCGCTGCCGGCATGGCGCCGCCGTTCCATTCCATCGGCGGCGGATCGTTGCGCTTGCTGCGGTTGTAACCGGCATCCGGCGTCGAGCCGGCGAAAGCCGTCGTCGCGTAAGGCGATTGGCGCGGAATGGGAGCGATCGCCGGCGCGGCGTCATAGCTGCGCTGCTGGCGGCTTGCGCGAAGCGGGGTTTCGGAATCAGGCAGCTGATCTGCGGTCATACGGCCTGCGGAAGCAACCATCACGCCCGTCGCGATCTGACCGCCCGGATTGATACTGGGCAAGCGCGAACCCTTCGGAATGTAGGAAGCCATCAGATAAGGGTCGTCATGGCCGTCCATCCGGGCGCGGCCGACATATTGCACGCGCACATCGCCGGTGCCGCTGTGCTGCAGATCGAGCATCTGCGCGGTCTTATTGGAAAGGTCGATGATGCGGCCGGGGTGGTAGGGGCCGCGATCGTTGACGCGCACGATGATGGATGAGCCGGTCTCGACATTGGTAACGCGGGCGTAGCTCGGCAGCGGGAAGGTCGGATGCGCGGCGGTCAATGCCTGCTGGTCGTAGACTTCGCCATTGGCCGTCAGGCGGCCGTGAAAGGCAGAGCCGTACCAGGAAGCGATGCCGACCTTGCTGTAACCGTAATCTTCCTTGGGGTAATACCACTTACCCTTCACCTGATAGGGATTGCCGACCATGAAGCGGCCGCCGCCCTTCGGCACGGGGCCGTTGTTGACGACGCGAGGGCTCGCCTTCACGCCATATTCCTTCTCGGAGAAATATTCCTTGCCGTGTTGGCGCGTCGAGGCGACCTTCTGAGACGTTCCGCAGGCCGTGATGGTTGCGCACATCAGGGAAAGAGCAAACCAACGCATACCCGTTGCGCATGTCACCGCACGATTTTCTGATGTCATCTGTCCCAAGCCGCTACTCATTACTTTGACGGAGGTATGCTACCGGCACATTCCCTCATTCCGGTATCCTGCTACGCTCCAATCACCTAACGGTGCTTTAATCATGATTACAGTTTGTCGTTTTTGCGATGCAAATTGAGCGCACTGAAGAAATTCTGAAAGTCATGGTTAATGCACGGTAAAGCGGCGCCGGCTTGAAGTAGCGAGGGGGACCGTTTCGCATCCGGTTCTTCGCGCCGTCAACCATCAATGGGGCATTGCGCCGATAATGTGTTGCAGCTTGTCCGGGTTGCGCATGCAATAGATGGCAACGACCTTTTCGCGCTCGATGTGCAGCGCGGTCGTCTGCACGACGTTCCCGCCTTCGATCGTTACGAAGCCTGGCAAGCCGTCGATGACGGCATAATGGATCAGTCGCGAGGGCTCCGTGCGGAAAAGCCGCGCCAACTGCTCATGAAGCAGCATGACTGCCGGAAGCCCGATGTGCGGTCGCCGCGAGGTCGGTACCTTGCCACCGCCGTCGGCATAAACAACGACATCCTCGGAAAGCAAGGCGCGAAGAGCGGCCATGTCCCCCGTTCGCGACGCGGTGAAGAAAGCGGTGGCAAATTTGAGCCCCTGTTCCCTGCCCACGGCAAAGCGCGGCCGCGCCTCGGTGACATGCGCCCTCGCCCGGCTGGCAAGCTTGCGGCAAGTGGCGGCCTCGCGGCCGATCGCGAACGCAACGTCGTCGAAATCCATGCCGAACACGTCATGCAGGAGAAAGGCGGCACGCTCCAGCGGTGACAGGCGTTCCAGCGCCAGCATCAACGGCAGCGTTATGTCGTCGGCCGCATCGGCATCTTCCGGATCGAAGATCGGCTCGGGCAGCCAGGAGCCCACATAGGATTCCCGGCGACGGCGTGCCGATTTCAGCTCGTTCAGGCAAAGCCTGGTGACGATGGTTCGCAGAAGCGCGGCGGGCGTGCGAACGGCAGCACGATCGATCGCCAGCCAGCGCAGCCAGGTATCCTGCACGACGTCCTCGGCATCCGCGACCGATCCGAGCATGCGGTAGGCAAGCCTAACGAGGCGCGGGCGCAGTTCGGAGAAGATCGGATCCGAAGGCGTTTCACTCATGGGCGGCAAGCTCGCGCGGGAATGACATGATTTCGCAGCCACGGGCGAATTGCAGCGTCGTCAGCGCCACCCGTCGCCCAAGATGGCGGGCGGTGGCGAGATCGGATGCAGGCGGCGCGGTCTCCGGGCCTTCATCCGTGTTCGCCTGCGCCGCCGCGCCAAGCCAGAAGCCGAGGCGGTTCATATCCTCTTCGGAACCCGTCGAAGAGCAGTTCGCCGGCGGAAGATCGAGGCCGACCCAATGCATTCCGTGCTGGGCTGCGAAGATCACCATCTGCATCAGCGTCGAAAGCTTGTCGCCGGATCGTGACCCCGAGGTGGTGAAGCCCGCCGCGATCTTGTCCTTCCACAGGTAGCCCTTGGCGAGAACGGCATTCGATGTTGCCTCCTGGAACGCTTTGAACGATGCGGAAACCGCGCCCATATAGGTCGGCGACCCGAAGATGATGGCCTGCGCGGCATTGAGATCATCCCAGTGGCGCTCCACCTTGTCCACCGTCAACAGCATGGCCTCGACGCCATCCACCTGCTCAACCCCCGCCCTCACGGCTTCCGCCTGCCGGCCCGTATGCCCATAGCCGCTATGATAGACGATTGCGATGCTCTGCCGGATCATTCTCATCTCCTTCGAAATTGGTGTTGCGAAGGGGATGACAAGGCATGGGTGCGGATTGTGACATGCCGGGATTTTATGGGAAGGTAAATTTTGGAAAAATCTACTGGCGGCCCGTGTCCGACGATAATGAGCATTACTTTTGCGCTGTAACCCTCTAACGCCGCGCGGCGCTAAGATCGGCAGAACTCAAATATGCACGTCTCGCGCCTCCTGCTGAGTCAAGCGTAGGGCTGCCTGTGCGACGAGATCAGCAATGCGTTCCGACAGCCCAGGATCTGAGACGGCTCGGGCAAGCGTAACGCCTCCGCTGAGCATAGCGAGCAGCACGATTGCCTGATCGTCTCGCGAAGCTGCGAGCGCGTTTGGATCCCGGTTCTCTGGCAAACCTGCGGCCACCTCTTCGACGAGGCGCTTCAGCTCCACCGTATAAGCGGCTCGCGTATCATCGTCCGAGCGCATAACGTCAGGGGACAGACTGGGCAAGGCACAGCTTTCGCCGAGATCGCAGGTTCGCTTATAACCAAGATAGAAGCTCACGAAGGTCGTCAGCCAGCCTCGCGGCTCTCTGGCTCTGAACGTCGCCACACCTTGCCGCAACTCTTCCAAGCCCGATAGCACAGCAGTGCGGAAAGCCTCGCTCTTGGACTTGAAGTGTCCATAGAAAGCGCCGTTGGTCACGCCTGCAGCCTTGGTCAATGCATCAATGCCGGCGCCACCATAGCCCTCCTTCCGAAAAACTTGCCCCGCCGCCGCTACGACCTTGGCTTTAGTCTCTTGTTTATGTTCCGCGCTGTAACGCATGCCGACTCCATTGAGAGTGACCACTCTTTATATCTTGCATAGAGAGTGATCCATGTGTATGGATAGAGAGCATTCGATATATATCAAATGCTATCCCTATTCAAATGAGGAGAAATCCATGCCCATTACGCTCACCGTGCCCGAAGGCTTACTGTCGCCGGAAGCTCAGGCCGAAGTTTTCGCCGGACTGACTGACGCGATCCTCGAAGTCTCGGGTCTGACTGGGAATACCTTCATGGCGGCCAATATCGTTGGTTCGATCAACGTGCTGCCGAAGGAACATGTACTTGCTGGTGGCAAGCCGGTGGCGGCAGCTTTTGTCGAACTCAAGCTGCCGGAAATCGCGCTGGCGACGCCGGATGCAAAAAGGATATTCATCGCGAGGGCTACCGATGTCGTCGAAAAAGCCGGCGGAGGACGGTTGAAGCGAGAGCATATCTGGTCAAACATTGTCTACGCGCCCGAAGGAGCCTGGGGCATAGCAGGACGCAGCTACGACAATGCGGGTTTGGTCGAGGCCATATCGGGCGCCGCTAGCGCACTCTAGCGATTATCAGCTTGAAATTCCTCAAAAGCTGGACCGCGCGAAGCGAAGAATTCGCGGTCTGGCGCCACCTTGTTGGAGACCGTGTCATGCAGCTTGCCAACTATCTCTTTTTTACGACTCAGTGTGAGGCGGCGCTTGATTTCTATACCGAATGTGGACTTGGTCGGGTCACGACACTAATGCGTCATGGCGATCATGGTATGCCACTCGCCAGCGAGGCCATGCGGGGCAAAGTCATGCACGCTCGCTTCGAGGGGCCAGGACTCCTGTTCTTCGCCTCGGACAATCACGACGCTGAGCCCATGCGCGGCTCGGCTCACATGCTCATCATGGACGATCGTGCCACCACCGACAGATTATTCACGAGGCTCGCCGATGGCGGCAAGGTCACGACGCATCTCGCGTTGCAACCGTGGGGGAGTTACTACGGCAAACTTACTGATCGGTTCGGTGTTCAGTGGATGCTGGACTGTCTTTTGTAGACGTGAGGTAGTCGGCGGTATTTGCTGAACCGCCGCCAGCTTAAACTTGCGACTGAATCGTCGCCCAGGATCGTCCGTCTTCATCAGTCCTCCCAATGGAGAACTGTTACCTATGTCTCAGGAATAAAACCTAACCTATGTGTCCGGGCTGGACACTGCGGAACTGGCGGAAGAGGTGGGATTCGAACCCACGGTACGGTTTCCCGCACGCCGGTTTTCAAGACCGGTTCCTTAAACCACTCGGACACTCTTCCAAGTCATTGAAAAGGCTAAAAAATCGACACTTTGTTGATTCTTCGAAATCGGATGCGGTTGCCGATTTTCTACCCAATCACTCGACGGCTGGCTTTTTAGCAGCTTTGATCGCCGCGTCAATGTGTTCCGCCTACCTCTCTTGCATTCTCGACATCAGATGGATGGTGATTGAGAATGATGTCGATCGAGCGCCTGGCGGGGCAGTGCGCGAGGTTCGTTTCGTCAAGGCGACACAGATAAGGTGGCCCGGCCGCTGGAGACGGTCGAGCCACCTTCGCCAGGTCAGGGGTCAAATCTGACTGAAGCAGGTCATTAATAAGCTAAGCTTAGTTATTGTCAATTATCAACACGTTGGGCGCGAAGACCTTGATTTCTCGACCTCGTGTTGATGGCTTCGGCTATCCGGGATAGTTTCCTTGCCATGACTTCTGACGATCATTCCCTGTCGCTCGGCGCCAAGCCCCTCGCCGGTCCTGCCCTTACTAGCTTTTTCAACCGAGATGCCGTCGTGGTCGCGTCCGATCTCATCGGCGCGCGTTTCACGGTTGCGGGCATAGGAGGTCGCATCGTCGAGACGGAGGCCTATCGGCCCGATGACGAGGCTTCCCACGCATATCGCGGGCCGACGCCGCGCAATGCGGCCATGTTCGGACCGGCCGGCCATGTCTATGTCTACCGCTCCTACGGCATTCACTGGTGCCTGAATTTCGTCTGCACCAAAGCGAGCGCGGTGCTCATCCGGGCGATCGAGCCGGAAAATGGCATCGAGGAGATGATCCGGCGGCGGGGGCTTGCCGATATCGTCTCGCTCTGCAATGGGCCGGGCAAGCTTTCGCAGGCGCTTGCTGTCGATATAAGCCTCGACGGCCGCTCGCTGGATGCGGCGCCGTTTTCGATATCCCTGGCGGAACCAGTGCCGGTTGTCTCGGGCAAGCGCATTGGAATCACCAAAAACATCGATCCGCTCTGGCGTTTCGGCGCGGCGGGCTCGCGTTTCGTCAGCCGGCGTTTCCCATGATCTTGGTCAAAAAGACCGCCGGGGTGGTGCCCGGCGGTCGCTGCGCCACGCAGTGAAACTGGAAAGGCTGCGTGGCAAGCATTTCTGCTTTTCCTCGAATCGCGAAAACGCTTTATCTTTTTATTTCCCAGCGCATTCCGGACGGAAAACCGCTGCGCACTTTTGCTGGAAATGCTCTATTCCATCGCGACGCTGTGGTCGACGGCCGGAGGCGCCTTCGGCTTGCGCAGCAGCACCAATAGCGGCATGGCGAAGATCGACATCAGCATCAGCAATTTGAAGTCGTCGATATAGGCGATGACGGTTGCCTGGGTGGTGATCATGCCGTCGAGCGTCGCGCGGCCGACCGCCGTGAAGGGGCTCACGCCCTGCGCGGCCGTCGCATCGAAATGGCGGTTGAACGGCGTCACATAGGCGGCAATGTTGGCGTGGTTGACCTGCATGTTCTCGGTAATGAGCATCGAAACGACGGAAATGCCGACGCTGGAACCGATATTGCGCGAGAGATTGTAGAGACCCGTCCCCTCGCCGCGCATCTGCGCCGGCAGCGTCGCAAAGGCGACCGTCGTCAACGGCACGAAGAGGAAACCGAGGCCCGCACCCTGGACGAAGCCGACTGATATCAGCGTCCATTGCGAGACATCCGGCGTCCAGCCGGTCATGTCATACATCGCCCAGGCCGTCAGCGCGAGGCCGATGAACAGCAGCCAGCGCGTATCCACCTTGCCGATCAGGCGCCCCACCAGGAACATGCAGAACATGGTGCCGAGGCCGCGCGGTCCCATGACGATGCCGGCGGTGACGACCGGATAGCCCATCAGCGTCTGCAGATAGGGTGTCATCAGCGCCAGCGAAGCCAGATAGGTCACGCCGACGATGAAGATGAACAATATGCTGACGGCGAAGTTCTGGTCCATGAAGAGCCGCGGATTGACGAAGCTTCGCTCGGCCGTGAACATATGGACGATGAAGAGATAGAAGGCGCTGACGCAGACGAGCGCCTCGATGATGATTTCGCTCGAGTAGAACCAGTCGAGCTGTTCGCCGCGGTCGAGAAAGAGCTGCAGCGCCGCAATCGTGATCGAAAGCATGCTGAAACCGAACCAATCGAGTTTGGCGAGCGCATCGAGCTTCGTTTCCGTCACGTAGACGACGATGCCGAAGAAGGCGAGCGCGCCGATCGGCACGTTGATGTAGAACACCCAGCGCCAGCTGATATTGTCGGTCAGCCAGCCGCCGATGACCGGCCCCAGCACCGGACCGACCATGACCGAGACGCCGAACAGCGCCATGGCGCGGCCGCGTTCCTCGACACTGTAGATATCGAGCAGGATGCCCTGCGACAGCGGCACCAGCGAGGCGCCGAACAGCCCCTGCAGCAGGCGGAATCCGACGATCTGCGCCAGTGATTCCGACAGGCCGCACAGGACGGAAGCGGCGACGAAGCCGGCGATCGCGACCAGCAGGACGCGCTTGCGGCCGAACTTCGCCGAAAGGAAGCCGGAGGGCGGCGTCATGATCGCCGCCGCGACGATGTAGGAGGTCAGGACCCAGTTGATCTGGTCGGCGCTGGCCGAGACGTCGCCCTGGATATGCGGCAGCGCGACGTTGGCGATCGTGGTGTCCAGCGCCTGCATGATGACGGACAGGATGACGCAGGCGGTGATCGCGCCGCGATTGGCGACGGGCGCCGACGGTGAAGCGGTGGTAGCGTTACTCATGATCCTGGCCGCGGGAATGGCCCAGTAGGTTGGCAACGAAGTCCGGCAGGCCGCGGGCATGGCCGGTGTCGACACCGGCGATGACGCTCATCCCGACGCGCAGCGGCGGTTTGCCCTGCATGTCATCGATGCTGATGATCATCGGAATGCGCTGCACGACCTTGACCCAGTTGCCGGTCGTGTTCTGGGCCGGCAGCAGCGAGAAGCTGGAGCCGGATGCGGGCGAGATGCTGGCCACCGTGCCCTTCCAGGTCACTTCCGGATAGGCATCGACCGAGATGTCGACCTTCTGACCGGGGCGCACATAGGTAAGCTCGGTTTCCTTCGGGCTCGCATTGATCCACATATGCGTGGTCGAAACCAGCGAGAATCCCTGCTGCGCGGCCGTCAGATAGGCGCCGACCTGAAGCGAGGGGACGTTGGCGGTGATGCCGTCGAAAGGCGCGCGCACCACGGTATCGTCAAGCTCGCGCTGCGCATTGTCGACCGCGGCCTTGGCTTGGAGATAAAGCGGATTTTGCTCGACGGGCTGATCGGCGGTGCCCTCGCCGCCCAATTGTGCGAGTGTCGTTGCCGCCTGCGCTTGCGCGACCGATACCTTCTGCTGCGCGGCCTCGAGGTTGTGCTTGGCTTGGTCGAATGCCGCCTTCGAGGCAACCGAGCTGTTGATCAGGTTCTGTTGGCGCTCGAATTCCGTCTGGTAATAGGGAATGTCGGCCTGTGCCTGGGCGATTTCGGCCAGGGCCTGCTTGTAATTCGCCTGCAGGTTCAGGATCTGGTTCCTGGCGTTGCCGAGCTGCGCCTTTGCACCCTCCAGTGCGATCCGGAAGGAGTCGGGCTTCAGGCGGAAGAGCACCTCGCCCTTTTTCACCGCTTCGTTCTCATGCACATCCACCGAGATCACTGTGCCCGAGACATCCGTGGAAACGCCCACCATGTCGGCCTGGATATAGGCATTGTCCGTGGACATGATCTGTCCGCCGGTGACGTAGTAATAGCCGCCGATGACGAGCGCGACGGGGAGCAGTGCAAACAGGACCGGTCGCGTCGGATTGCGGCGCTTGCGCGGCGATTCCGGGCGCGCGATCGGGGCCGTGGCTGCAGGCGCCGCGGGCTGCGGCGACGGATTGGAGGACGGGGCCTCGGCCACCGGGGTCTCATTCCGTTCAGCGGAATTTGCGTTTGCGGGCATGCGAAGTGAAGAAGATGCGTCAGCCATGTTGTAACTCTTTGTCGACTGCCTTCGAACGGCAGGCGCTAAGCAGGTTCGATTTCATGAGGGTAAGCAATTCATGAAGGCGCTCGTGATCCTCCTCTGAGGTTCCTTCGAGCGCTTCCTTGCGTGTCTGGTCGCCCATATCGCGCATGGTATCGATCAGCGGCCGGGCTTCCTCGCACATGTAGAGAAGCCAGCTTCGCCGATCATTCGGATGCTGCCGGCGCTCCACCAGGCCGCGCTCGCTCAGCTTGTCGAGGATGCGAACCAGCGTAATCGGCTCGATCTCCAGCATTTCCGCCAGGCCGGCCTGATGGATGCCTTCGTTGTTTGCGAGATAGGCGAGCGTCTGCCATTGAGAACGCGTCAGGCCCAAATCTTTGGCGCGCTGCTCGAACCGCTTGCGAAGCAGCCTGGCAACGTCATGGAGGAGAAAACCGAGGGTGGGTGTCGAATTCATGGTATGAAAAGCCTGCTATTGATAAGCAACCTCATAATTGCCGATACGTATAGTAAGCGCCCACGTGATACAAGAGGGCGAGCGATCAAGAAATGGCTGTTGTCGAAGATGTCGCAGGGGTGTCGCAAAGATGCCGCAGTGCCCCCTCGTTTTCACGGGTGAGGATTCCCTGACGGATCGAAAGCGGCCGAAACTGCCCCGATATCGGCATATGCAGGGCATCGTGGCAGGCGTCCGTTTGGAAACATCCAAAAATATATATGTCATAATAATAAAATATATTAATGGTTGCGTATTTCTAAATTCTTTGTATATTAGAATTGCCTAAAACATTATGGGAGGAATTGGAAAAATGACTAGTGCAATCAATGCTCTAACCAACCAGGTCGATGACAGCTCCGGCCCGAAATACCAGCCGCCTTGGGATTTCATTCCGGTGGATACAAATACCGGCGTTGGCGGAAAATATATCTACATCGGTTATCAGCGCGGCAGCAACAACCCGGTTACCTCGCTCAATTTCGTCGCCTACGATCAGGCCCAATCCAATCCTCCCTCGGGTTGGAGTTGGACCGGGCAGGATCTGAAGCAGGGCGCGGGCGGCAAATTCATCTATATGATCTGGAAGAGCGGCGAGGCAAGAAGCCCCATCACGGCGATTACGCTTCTCGTGACCAACCAGTCGTCGCCGCCGTCGATTCAAGGCTATGAATCGATTAGGCAGGATTTGAACCAGGGCGCGGGTGGACCTTTCATCTGGCCATATTTCAGCACGACCATATCGATGGCCCCGAAAGAAGAAGCGGTGACCCACAAGGCGTAGCAAGCCGACCCTTTCCCAGGCGGACAACCGGCCGGCGCAGGCAACTGCGTCGGCCGTAGATTGAGTCGATGAAGAAAAGATGAGATCACAGTATGAAGCGGCAGGTTGGCCGCCTAGAGCAATTCCAGGAAAAGTGCGCAGCGGTTTTCCGTCCGGAATGCGTAGCAAAACAAGAAGGTAGGGCGCTTTCGCGATTCGAAAAAAAACGGAAATGCTCTAACGTCGACTGAGAAGGCCGATGAGATAGCCGATGCCGGCTGCGGCAGCGACCATGAAGATCGGCTCCTCGCGAACTCTCTCGCGTAACTGTTCGGTGATCTCCTGGGCTTCCTCCGCGACGACAGATTTCGCTCCCTGTCCCACGGCTGCCATGCTCTGCGACAACCTCGACAGATCTTCGCGCAGCGCAGCGACCTGCGCGGCAAGGTCCTCCATTGCCATTTCGGTCTGTGCTCGCGCGGAAGAAGATTGAGCGGAAGCCGATTTCGTCTCTGCCATCGTGTGCTCCTTGTTGTCTTCTGGTTCGTAGAACGCCGCTGTCTGTCAAAGGTTCCGGTGCGTTCGTTCGCATGCCGTCCGGCGATTTCCCCAGTGGCCCTTCAATTCCGGTTCGGATTGTTCTAAGGAACTCCGATTGTTTCGCCCGCGTGCGAAGACTTGATGATGACGAGGTTTGCTTTCCGATGTTCGACGTGCTGAGAAAAATCGCCCAGACATGGCTTGCCAAGGGCTTGTTGCTTCTTCTTGCGGCAGCCTTCGGTGTATGGGGCGTCGAGCGGTCCCTCATCAGCGGCGGCAGCAGCAATACGGTTGTCACCGTTGGCGATCAGCACATCGATACCAATGAATTCCGCCTCGCCTACCGTCGCCAGATTCAGGCGATCAGCCAGCAATTGCGCATGCAGATCACGCCCGAGCAGGCCCGCGCCTTCGGCATCGGGCAGCAGACGGTGGCGCAGCTCGTCGCCGGCGCCTCGCTCGACCAGCTTGCCGCCGACATGGGCCTCGGCCTTTCCCAGGACCGGCTGGCCAAGCTGATCGGCGACGATCCGGCCTTCAAGGCGACGAACGGCGCTTTCGACCGGCAGAAATTCGACACGCTGCTTCGCAACAGCAATATTTCGCCCGACGACTACATCAAGGAGCGCAGCAAGGTTGCGATCCGCGGCCAGATCGTCGAGGCGGTATCGAACGGCTTTACCGCACCGCAGGTGCTGGTCGACGCCGTCAAGCAATATCACGACGAGAACCGCAGCATCGACTATCTGCTGCTCACCAATGCCAATATCGACCCCGTCAAGGCGCCGGCCGACGATGTCCTGCAGAAGTGGTTCGACGGCGTCAAATCGAAATATCGCGCTCCGGAATATCGCAAGTTCGGCTATGTGAAATTGCAGGCCGAGGATATTGCCGATGCGGCGAGCGTGTCTGACGACGAGGCGCGCGCGCAATTCGACAAGCGCAAGGACAGCTTCACGACGCCGGCGACCCGCACGATCGAGCAGCTGACCTTCGCCAACAAGGACCTCGCCAACGCCGCAGCCGATGCGCTGAAGACCGGAACGACCTTCGATCAGCTGGTTTCCGATCAGGGCAAGAAGCCCTCCGATGTGCTGCTCGGCACCTTCACCAAGGATCAGGTTCCGGACAAGACCGTTGCCGAAGCCGCCTTTACCGTCACCAAGGAAGGCGGCACGAGCCCCGTCGTCGACGGTTCGTTCGGCCCGGTCATCCTGCGCGTGACCAATGTGAAGAATGAAACCGCCAAGAATTTCGACGAGGTCAAGGAAGATATCCGCAAGCAGATTGCGCTCAGCAACGCCGCCAACGAAATTACCAGCGTCCACGACAAGTTCGAGGACCTGCGCGGCTCCGGTGTATCGCTGCAGGAAGTTGCCTCGCAGCTGAAGCTGAAACTGATCGCCATCGATGCCATCGATCATACCGGCCTCGACCAGAACGGCAATGAGGTCAAGGATCTGCCGGCACGCCAGCAGCTGCTTTCGGAAATCTTCAAGGCCGATCAGGGTGGCAACCCCGCCCCTATGACGGTCGGCAACGATGGCTATATCTGGTATGACGTCATGAACGTCACGCCCGACCACGATCGCCCGCTTGCGGAAGTTCGCGAAAAGGCTGTTGCCGACTGGACTGCCGAACAGCAGAAGATCGCGCTCGCCGCCAAGGCGACCGAACTGAAGCAGGAGGCGCAGAAAGGCAAGTCGCTTGCCGATATCGCCGCGCCGCTCGGCATTGCCGTCGAAAACAAGACCGGTATCAAGCGCTCGACGGATGATCCTGTTCTGGGCCGTGGCGGCATCGCGGCAGTCTTCTCCGGCCCGGTCGATGCGGTCGCCAATGCCGTCGGTGCCGATGATACGACGCAGATCCTGCTGAAGGTTACCGATGTCAACGACAATCCGACGACGGATGCGCTGAGCAATGACGATCAGCAGGTCGCGCAGATCGCCAACGCCGCCGGCGACGACATCCTCGATCAGATGGTCAGCCAGCTGCAGGGCAAATATACCGTCTCAGTCAACCAGAGCCTCGCCGAACAGGCGATGTCCCGCTAGGCCCGCTCGGGAGGATGGATAGCCGATGAGCGAATTGAAGCCTTTCCTCGCCAAGGTCGCCAATCGCGAGGCATTGACGCGGGACGAAGCCCGGCGGGCATTCGAAATCCTGATGTCGGGTGAGGCCACGCCGTCTCAGATCGGCGCATTCCTGATGGCTCTGCGGGTGCGCGGCGAAACCGTTGACGAAATCGTCGGCGCCGTGACCACGATGCGCGCTAAGATGCTGCCGGTGAAAGCCCCGGCCGATGCCATCGATATCGTCGGCACGGGCGGCGATGGCGTCGGCACATACAATATCTCGACGCTGGCGGCATTCATTGTTGCCGGCGCAGGCGTGCCGGTTGCCAAGCACGGCAACCGCGCTCAAAGCTCCAAGGCCGGCACCGCCGATACGCAATCCGTGCTGGGCATCAAGCTCGATATCGGGCCGGAGACGATCGCCCGCTGCATTCGCGAGGCCGGCATCGGCTTCATGTTCGCGCAGCTGCACCATTCGTCGATGCGCCATGTCGGCCCTTCGCGCGTCGAGCTCGGCACGCGGACCATCTTCAATCTCCTTGGCCCGCTTTCGAACCCGGCTGGCGTGCGCCGGCAGCTGCTGGGCGTTTTCGCGCCGCAATGGGTATTGCCCCTGGCCGAGGTGCTGAAGGATCTCAATGCGGAAAGCGTCTGGGTCGTGCACGGCGACGGTCTGGACGAGATTACGACGACCGGCGCGACCTCCGTCGCGGCGCTTGAGAACGGCAAGATCCGCACCTTTGAACTGACGCCGGCCGACTTCGGCCTGCAGCATGCCGACCTTGCCGACCTCAAGGGCGGTGATGGCATTGCCAACGCGGCGGCGCTCCGGGGCGTGCTCGGCGGCGCAAAGAATGCCTATCGCGACATCGCGCTCGCCAACGCCGCAGCGTCCCTGGTCATTGCCGGCAAGGCGGAAACGCTCCATGATGGCATGAAGCTCGCGGCCCATTCGCTCGACAGCGGCGCCACGGCCGTTGCATTGGAAAAGCTTGTTGCCATTTCCAACGAGGAAGCAGAGGACTAGGACGTCATGACCGATATCCTTCAAAAGATCGAGGCCTATAAGCGCGAGGAGATCGCCGCTGCCAAGGCCAAGCTCTCTCTTGCCGATCTCAAGGCGATGCAGGCCGGGCAATCCGCGCCGCGTGGCTTCCACAAGGCGCTGCTCGCCAAGGAAGACGCCGGCGTTTTCGGACTGATTGCCGAGATCAAGAAGGCAAGCCCCTCGAAAGGCCTCATCCGCCCCGATTTCGACCCGCCTGCCCTCGCCAAGGCCTATGAAGCCGGCGAAGCCGCGTGCCTTTCCGTGCTCACCGACACGCCGAGCTTCCAGGGTGCGCCGGAGTTCCTGACGGCTGCCCGCGCCGCCTGTTCGCTGCCGGCGCTGCGCAAGGATTTCATGTTCGACACCTACCAGGTGCAGGAAGCCCGCGCCTGGGGCGCCGACTGCATCCTGCTGATCATGGCTTCGCTCTCCAATGATGACGCGCAACGCCTGCAGGACGAAGCATTCGGCCTCGGCATGGATGTGCTGGTCGAGGTTCACGATGCGGAGGAGATGGAACGCGCGCTGAAGCTGTCTTCGCCGCTGATCGGCATTAACAACCGCAATCTGCGCACCTTCGAAGTCAGCCTCACGGTTAGCGAGAAACTTGCCGCGATGGTTCCCGAGGGAAGGCTGTTGATCGGCGAAAGCGGTGTCTTCACCCATGCCGATTGCGAGCGTCTCGAAGCCGCCGGCATCACCACCTTCCTCGTCGGAGAAAGCCTGATGCGCAAGGATGACGTCACGGCGGCGACGAAACTGCTGCTGAACGGCGAAGCCGGCATTCTGGCGGCCGAGTGAAATGAGCACCGAGAAGGCCGCTCTGACCCATATCGACGCTTCCGGCGAAGCGCATATGGTCGACGTCGGCGATAAGGCGGAGACCGCACGCAGCGCCACGGCGACCGGTTACGTCAGAATGAAGCCGGAAACATTGACGCTGATCCGCGACGGCAATGCCAAGAAGGGCGATGTCATCGGCACGGCGCGGCTTGCCGGCATCATGGCCGCGAAGCAGACGAGCAATCTCATTCCGCTCTGCCATCCTCTCATGCTGACGAAGGTTGCCGTCGATATCGAAGAGGATGCCGCCCTGCCCGGCCTGCGCGTAACGGCGACGGCAAGGCTGACCGGCCGTACCGGCGTCGAGATGGAAGCGCTGACGGCGGTTTCCGTTGCCTGCCTGACGATCTATGACATGGCCAAGGCCGCTGATCGGGGCATGGAAATCGGCGGTATCACATTATTGGAGAAATCCGGCGGCAAATCCGGAGATTTCCGCCATCCCGAGGCGTGACAGATGAGCCTATTGCCCGTTGCCGAAGCGCAAGCGCGCCTGCTTGATAGCGCCGCGCCGATCCATCGCTTTGAGAGCGTTCCGCTCGATATGGCGGAGGGCCGGATCTTGGCCAGGGATCTGACCGCTCGCCTGACCCAGCCGCCTTTCGATGCATCGGCGATGGACGGCTATGCATTGCGCTTCGAGGACGCGGCAACGCCGGGTTCGGAACTGCGGGTCATCGGCGCCTCCGCAGCCGGCCATGCCTTCGAGGGAGCCGTCGGCAAGGGCGAAACGGTTCGCATCTTCACCGGCGCGCCGGTTCCAGAGGGCGCCGATTCGGTTCTCCTGCAGGAAGATGCGGAGCGGCTGGAAGGCGATCATATCCGCACGACCTATCCCCTGCGCAAGGGGCAGCATATACGCCCGCGCGGACAGGATTTCCTGGAAGGCGAAGCCGTACTTCCCGCCGGCACGGTCATGGACTTCTCGCGGCTCACTGTCGCCGCGGCCATGAACCATCCGGCATTGGATGTCTACCGCCGGCCGCTGGTGGCGATTCTCGCGACCGGCGACGAGCTTGTGGCGCCCGGCAATGAACCAGGCCCCTCGCAGATCATCGCGTCGAACACCTTCGGTATCGCCGCGCTGGCGCGCAACGCGGGCGCCCATGTGCTTGATCTCGGCATCGTCGCCGACGACAGCGACGAGATCACCGCTGCCATTGGCCGGGCGCAGGTAGCCAAGGCCGATATCATCGTCACGCTCGGCGGCGCCTCGGTCGGCGATCACGATCTGGTGCAGGCGACGATGATCGCCGCGGGCATGAAGCTGGATTTCTGGCGCATCGCCATGCGCCCCGGCAAGCCGTTGATGGTCGGCAGCCTCGGCGACATGCATGTCCTCGGCCTTCCCGGCAATCCCGTTTCCAGCCTCGTCTGCGGCCTGCTTTTTCTCGAGCCGTTGATCCGCAAGCTCGCATCCCTGCCGCCCGTCAAGCGTGAAGGCGTTGCGCGTGCCGCCGTGACCTTTGCGGCGAACGATCAGCGCCAGGATTATATACGCGCGACGCTGACGAAAGCTGCCGACGGCGGCTGGCTCGCCGAGCCCTTCTCGAAGCAGGATTCGTCGATGATGAAGGTCTTTTCGCGCGCCGACTGCCTGGTCGTCCGCCCGCCGCATGCACCGCAGCTTGAAGTCGGCTCGCCCACTCCGGTCATATTGCTGCGGCCCGATTTGCTCGGGTAAGGTTATCTTTGGAAATGCGCATGGCGATTTCCGTTCTGGAGTTTTGTGGCGGACTTCATATCAATCGGAATGATTGAGGCGATAGTGAAGACGTACGCATCCTCTATCCAGCGCTTGCGCGCTGATGAGCTTTGGACTGGCGCGATAGCCTGCAGAGGGAAACAGCGGGCGCCCGCCGCCCAGCAACTCCGGCATGAGATAGATTTCGAGCTCGTCAAGAGCACCCTTTTGCAGGAAGCTCATTTGCAGTTGCCCGCCTCCGAGCATCCATACGTCACCATCTTCCAGCACACGCAACTCGGCGATGAGGGCATCGACGTCGCTGCGCACCTCAAGTTTCCCTTTCGGACTATCGATGGGGCTTGAAGTGACAACCAGGACCCGTTGGTCTCCATAGCTCCATGGTGTCGGATCGTTGGCGATAAAGTCGTAGGTGCCGCGCCCCATGACAACCGTGCGGATACGCTTGATAAACAGCTCGTAGCCGTGTTCTCCCAAGTTCATATCGTTGTATTTGAAAAGCCAATCCAGGTTGTCGTTTTCGTCGGCAATGAAGCCGTCGAGACTCGAGGCAATGTAGCCGAGAATCCTCGCCATTCTTTTCCATCTCCTGTTGATTCATAAATGAACGTATGTTTATTAATTAGCCATGGCAAGACACAAGAGCATATCTGACGAGGCCATCCTCGACGCCGTGCTGGATCAAATGCTGGCAGCCGGCCCGTCCAACCTGACCCTCGCTCAGGCAGGTAAGGCCGCCGGGCTCTCACCAGCGACGCTTGTGCAGCGCTACGGTGATAAGGACACCCTCATCGAAGCGGCTCTTCTGCATGCCTGGAATTTGTTGGATCAGGCGACGGCGCTTGCGGATTTAGAGGAGCCTTTGACGCCGGAAGGCGCGATCCGCCTGTTGCTGCGGTTGGTTACCCGCGAGAACGCCGAAAAGAACGAGACCGATGGGTTGCTCATACTGCGCGAGGATATTCGCAATCCGATCCTTCGCGCACGAGGTGCCGCTTGGGGCGCGGCTCTTGCTGCCGCCTTGGGCCGGAGATTGACCGACGATGCCGCCAAGGCAACGTCACTAGGATGGCAGATGGCGGGTGTCTGGATCGGCGCGCGCATCTGGTGGGCATTCACGCGCACAGAAACATTCGACATCGCGATACGCTGCTCGTTGGAAGAGTGGTGCAGCGTCGCGACCCGCGTCACTTCGCAATAAAGTGCTGCAACGTTGTCCGAAGCACGGGGAGACTACGGAAACGTTCGTCGCAGAAGTCATTCGCAAAGGTAGCTTGGCGAATGACTTCTACAAATCGATAGAGCAATTACTTGACAGGCTTCTCGTGGTGGCCGCCGAAGCCGGCGCGCATGGCGGAGAGAACCTTGTTGGCGTAATCGTCATTGCCGCGCGAAGCAAAACGGCCGTAAAGCGCAGCACTCAGCACCGGCGTCGGAACGCCCTCGTCGATCGCGGCCGAGATCGTCCAGCGGCCTTCGCCGGAGTCGGAAACGCGGCCAGCATACTGCGAGAGCGCCGCGTCGCCATGAAGGGCGTCTGCCGTGAGGTCGAGCAGCCAGGAGGTGATCACGCTGCCGCGGCGCCAGACTTCGCTGATTTCGGCGATGTCGAGATCATACTGGTAGTATTGCGGATGCGAGAGCGGCGCGGTTTCGGCATCCTTCTCGGCGGTCACCTTACCGATATTGGCATGATGCAGCACGTTCAGACCCTCGGCATAGGCAGCCATCAGGCCGTATTCGATGCCGTTATGGACCATCTTGACGAAATGGCCGGCGCCGGAGGGGCCGCAATGCAGGTAGCCCAGCTCCGCCGTGCTGTTCTTGGCGGCTTCTTCGGAGCGCATCTTCGACGGGAGTACGTCGCCGACACCCGGAGCAAGCGTCGCGAAGATCGGCGAGAGATGCTCGACCGTTTCCTTCTCGCCGCCGATCATCAGGCAATAGCCGCGCTCGAGGCCGAAGACGCCGCCGCTGGTGCCGACGTCGACATAATGGATGCCCTTGGGCTTCAGCTCTTCGGCGCGGCGAATGTCGTCATGATAGTAGGAGTTGCCGCCGTCGATGACGATGTCGCCTTCCTCAAGAAGCGGAACGATCGCTGCCAGTTCCTGATCCACGATCGCGGCCGGCAACATCAGCCAGACGACGCGCGGCTTCGCGAGCTTCGATACGAAATCTTCGAGTGACTTGCTGCCGGTGGCGCCGAGCTGCTCCAGCCCTGCGATGCTTTCCGGACGCGCATCGAAAACAACCGCGCTGTGACCGCCCCTCATCAGGCGCTGCACCATGTTGTTGCCCATGCGGCCGAGGCCAATCATACCGATTTGCATATTTCAGTCTCCTAGGACGGTTTCAATCGTTTTGAGTACTCAATAAAGACATTTCGCAATCTTTTCCAATGAACAAATGACGGGCGAGCTATGCGCTGGCTCGGGAGCGCAGAAAAAATTGCACGCTCACGCATCTGTGATATCGCCGGCCGAAACCTCGCGCTTTTTGCCATGATCACGCTTTTCCGGCCTTGAGGAAATCTGTATTTTGCCCTTCTGTTCGAGTTCATAAATTTAGCATCGGTTCCGACTCCTAGTACATTCTCTTCAGGCCCACGCTCGCCATGGAGCGTTAAAGGAGGCATATGGCTGCGTCTCTGAAACTTCCGCTCATTCCCGCCGCGTTCTTCGGCATGGTGCTGGGGCTCTCCGGCCTCGCCAATGCCTGGCGGGTTGGTGCCCGCATCTGGCAATTGCCGGCGGTTGTTGGAGAAGTGCTGACCTTTGTCAGTCTCGCCATCTGGCTGGCGTTGATCGTGCTTTATGCGCTGAAATGGGTAATTGCCCGCGACGAAGCCCTCAAGGAGGTGGCGCATCCCGTCCAATGCTGCTTCATCGGCCTGGCTGGCGTGGCGACCATGCTGGTCGCCGGAGGGCTGTTGCCCTATTCGCGCATCGGTGCCGAAACCATATTCCTGCTCGGCGCCGCCTATACGCTCGCATTCTCCGTCTGGCGTACCGGCGGCCTTTGGCAGGGCGAGCGCGATATCGCCGCGACGACCGCCGTGCTCTACCTGCCGAGCGTCGCGGGAAGCTTCGTCACCGCCATCGTCGGCGCAGCCCTCGGTTTTCCCGAATGGGCTCAGCTTTTCTTCGGCGCCGGCTTCTTCGCCTGGCTTGCCATCGAGTCGGCATTGCTGCACCGCCTGTTGACGGGACCGGCATTGGCTCCGCCACTGAGGCCGACGCTTGGAATTCAATTGGCGCCGCCGGCCGTCGGTGCGCTCGCCTATATCAGCGTCATGAAAGGCCCTCCCGACATGCTGGTGCATGCAATGATCGGCTACGGCTTGCTGCAGGTCCTGATCATGCTTCGTCTTCTGCCCTGGATCACGAAGGAAGGCTTCAGTCCCGCCTATTGGGCTTTCACCTTCGGTGCGACGGCGCTGGCGACTGCTCCGATGCGGCTGGTCGAGCGCGGCGATGTCGGGCCGGTCACGCAGCTCGCGCCAATCCTCTTCGCCATTGCCAATGTCGTCGTCGGTCTGATCGCACTGGCAACGATCTGGCTGATTGCCAACCGCAAGCTGGTGATCGGCTGGGTCGAACTTACCGACCGCGATGCCGGTGCGGTCGGACAAGGTTAGGGAAGCGCAAGGGCGCGATTTGGAGGACGGCATGCTTGATCACGTGACGATCGGCGTTCGCGACCTGGAACGTTCGAAGATATTCTACGATAGGGCATTGCGCCCTCTCGGCATCGAACGCCTGTACGCGGAAGGCGAAACCTTTGCGGGCTATGGCGCCGGACCGAAGGCATTCTTGTGGATCGGCCAGCGTGATGCACCGCAGACAAGCGCGCATGTAGCCCTCACGGCCGGAAGCAGGGAAATCGTCGACGAATTTCACCAGGCGGCACTTGCGGCCGGCGGCATCGACAATGGCGCTCCCGGGCTTCGTCCTCACTATCACCAGAACTATTATGGCGCCTTCATTCTCGATCCGGATGGCCACAATATCGAAGCGGTTTGTCACTTGCCGGTGAATTGAGTGCGGCGCTGCATTTCCGGCCAAATCACTGCACCGGCGGGCCGACATAGCGTGCACGCGGCCGGATCAATCGGCCGCTGGTCGCCTGCTCCATGGCGTGAGCGAGCCAGCCCACCGTCCGCGCCAGCGCGAAGATGATCAACGGCGCATCCTCCGGGAGATGATAGGCATGGGTCATCGCCGTCAGAGCGAAGTCAACATTGACGCGCTCGCCGACCAGTTGTTCGCCGACATCGCGAACCCCGGCAAATAGCGGGGGAAGCGTAAAACAGCGTAGCAGCGCCTCGGCACGGATATCGACATCCGGATAAAGCTGATGACCGAAGGCCGGCAATGCCCGGCCCTCTGACAGATAGCTGCGAACCGCCTCCTCCGCGCCGGTTACAGCGGCTCGGGCGATCAGCGAGCGCACGCTTTGCCATGCGCCGCCGTGCAACGGCCCCGTCAGCGTGGAAAGGCCGGACAAGGTGGCGGCGGATAGTGTCGCTCCCGCGGATGCCGTGATTCTTGCGGTGAACGTCGAAGCATTCAATTCATGATCGGCGAGCAGGACGAGACTGCGGCGTATCAGATCGCTCGCGTCGGGACGGTTCCAGGCAGAGGCAAGGCGACGATGCAACGGTTCGTTCCATGCGCCGGGAGCCAAGACTTCGGCCACCGTATCGAACACACTCTCCGCTTCGTTCTGCAGGGCTGGGAGCGAGCGCCCGAGTGACGGCAGGTCTCTCGTTATGCGCTCGGCAAGGGCAGAGAATGCGGCATTCAAGGAGGGAGTCTTTTGCCGCGCCTCGTTTTGCTCGAAACGTAGCGGCCGCTTCATGTCCCAAAGCAGCAGCGCGACATCCTCCAGAGCAGCGCCTTCGGCAAGCAATGCCACATCCCTGCCGCGATAAAAGAGCCTGCCGTTCGAAACCGTCGACAGCGCCGATGGCAACACCGGATCGCCCCATTGGATGGCTTCGGCTGCCACCGCCTCCGTCTTGCGCCGGCCGGCATGGCGCGTGGCCAGCCGCTTGACGTCGTCGGCAAAATAGAGACTGCGCCGCGTATCGGCGGGATCCGGCTTCGCGCGAATGCGCCCGCGGCTGACATTGGCGTAGAGCGTCTGTGGTTTCGTTCCCAGCAGGTTCAGCGCCTGCTCCGCCGTCAGCCAGCTCATCATCCCTCATATTGATCAATTACATCAAGATTGACGTCAATAAGAATAGGTCCGATCTAATCAGATAGTCAAAGGAGAACGATGATGAAAAGTGGTCTTGAAGACGTCATTGCCGCAGAAACCAAGCTGTCTGACGTCGATGGCGCGGCCGGTCGTCTGATCATCCGCGGCGTGTCGCTGGATGATCTGGTGGCGACGAGCCGCTTCGAGGATGTTGCGGCGCTGTTGCTGGATGGCCTGTTCGATGAACATGTCGATGCAGCCGCCATCTGCACGCAGCTCGGTGTAGGCCGCCTTGCGCTCTTTGCGTATGTGCAGGCTGCCGATGCCGCTGTGCTCGCCCTGCCGCCGGTCGATGCTGTGCGTGCTTTGCTGGCGCGCCTCGGCGACGGCGAGGACTTTGCGACGGCGATCCGCTTGATGGCAGCGCCGGCTGTATTCCTGCCGGCCGTATTGCGATTGCAGCGGGGTGAAACGCCGATCGAGCCGGATGCGTCGCTTTCACAATCGGCTGATATCCTGCGCATGCTGACGGGGCGTGTGCCGACAGCGGAGCAGACGGCGGGCCTGGATGCCTATCTGGTGACGATTTCCGATCATGGCCTCAACGCATCGACCTTCGCAGCGCGCGTCATTGCCTCGACCCATGCGGGCCTGACCTCCTCCGTGCTTGCGGCAATCAGCGCCCTCAAGGGTCCTCTGCACGGCGGCGCCCCCGGCCCGGTGCTGGATATGCTCGACGCTGTCGGCAAGCCCGAAAACGCCCGCGGATGGCTGTCGCAGGCGCTCGATCACGGCGAGCGGCTGATGGGTTTCGGCCACCGCATCTATCGCGTCCGCGATCCGCGCGCCGATGCCCTGAAGACGGCACTGAAGCCGATCTTTGCCAGCGGACAGGCGGATGCGGCACGCATCGCCTTGGCGGAAGCGATCGAGGCGGCGGCACTCGCGCTTTTGAAGGAGCGCAAGCCGGATCGGCCCCTGGACGTCAATGTCGAATATTATACCGCCCTACTGCTCGATGCGCTCGGCTTCCCGCGCAATTCCTTTACCGGCGTCTTCGCAATCGGCCGCACGGTCGGCTGGATCGCCCATGCGCGCGAACAGACGCTCGACGGCCGTCTGATCCGCCCGCAGTCGCGCTATGTCGGCCCCTTGCCGAAAGCGGCATAAGTTAGAATTAGCGGTTCCAATGAATGCTCAGGCGGCCGCTGATTGACGCGGCCGCATCATGCCCTCGCGGATGTAGCGGGCAAGCTCCAGCGTCTGCGGCGTTGCGTTCCCCTTGGGCAAATGCAGGTTGATCGCAAAGACCGGCAGTTCTGGCAGCCCTTGCTCGACCGTGAGGATATCGAGATCGGCCGGAACGGTGGAGGCTAGCCACGCGGTGACAGCCAGATCCGTACGCACCGTCGCCGTGGTCGCCTCGATATTGCCGTTCTCGAAGACCGTCCGCCAGCGACGCCCGTCATTGCCGAGGGCCGCAAAGACCGATGGGCGAAAGGCGCAGGTGTCGGCCACCATCGAGATCGGCAAAGGCACCTTGCGATGGGCATTTCCCGCCCTCGCGCCTACCCAGACAAGCCGCTCGACGCTGAGGCATTCGCCTTGTGATGGGCCGAACGGTTCTTCTACCACACAGAGGTCGACGGTTCCTTTTCCCAGTTCTTCCAGCAGTTCCGGCGACGAGGCGCAGACCAGCGAAATCTCCACTTGCGGATGACGCTCGGCGTAAGACCTCAGTACGGGCGCCAGTGTTGCTCCCACGAGATCGTAGGGAACGCCGAGCCGGACACTGCCGCGAACGCTCCTCTCCGTCATGTCGTCCCAGATCTGGTCATTCAACGCCAGCAGGCGGCGGGCATTGCCGAGCAATCGTTCACCCGCTTCCGTCAGCCGCAATCCGCGCCTGTCCCGTTCGAATAGGGTACAATCAAGCATCTCCTCCAGCCGCTTGATCTGCTGGCTGACGGCGCCCTGGGTCATATGCAGCACATTGGCGGCAATCGTCATGCTGCCCTTGTCGGCAACGGCGGCAAAGGTTCGGATAAGGGCTATATCGAAGTTCCGGATCATGGTTCGCATTATAAATGCTAATGCTGCGATCCTTCAATATTCGTTTTGCTGATGAAGACCGTTTCTCTATCCCTCCTCTCAAAATCGAGAAAGGCTGGAGATGACTGTAGAAACCCTGTTGCCGCTGATCCTCTTCGCATTGGTTTCGACCATAACGCCGGGAGGTGCCACGACGCTCGCAACCGCATCCGGCGCGCATTTCGGCTTTCGCCGGTCGATACCGGTCATGGCCGGCTTCGCAGTCGGCCTTGGCTCCATGGCTGGAGCGACGGCCGCGGGGCTTGGCGGCGTATTGCAGGCCCTGCCGATGCTGCAGATTGGCATGAAGACGTTCGGTTCCCTCTACCTGATCTGGCTTGCCATCCGGATCGGCGGGAGCGGCCCGCCGAGCATGTCAGGCCAGATGGCGAGGCCTACCGGGTTTATCGCCGGTCTCTGGATGCTCTGGCACAATCCGAAGGGCTGGGCGATGACCATGGGCGCTGCCGCTTCTTTCGCCGCGCTGGCGGAAAACCCCGTCAAACTAGCGACCCTGCTCGGCGCGACCTTCTGCCTGGTCGCTGCCTTCTCGCTTACCGTCTGGTGCATTCTCGGACAAATGCTCGGGCGCCTATTGAAAACGGCATGGCAGTGGCGCGCCGTCAATGTCTCCCTCGCCTGCCTCCTGGTGATTTCGATCATTCCGATGTGGCGTGAATGAAAGCTAAAGCAATTCCAGGAAAAGTGCGCAGCGGGTTTTCCGTCCGGAATTGCGGGAAAACAAAAAAATAGAGCGGTTCAGATATTCCGTGAAAAGCTGAACCGCTCTAACACGCAGATCGGCATTAATCACGTTCGGCTGCGCCAGAGCCATATGGTCAATGTCCCGGCGCGGCCACGCAAGCTTGTTTGGATCGGGCCGTCGAGGCTCCCTTCCCTGAAGGGAGTGCTGTCCCGACCGGCGGAGAGCAACAGCTCGTCGCTGACGGCGATCTCGGCGCGCTTGCTGGCGGCGACCTCCATCAGACGGCTGGCGACGTTGACCGTGTCGCCGGTTGCCGTGATCTGCTGGCGCCCGCCACCGCCGAGCCTCGAGGCGACGATGGTGCCGAAATGCGCGCCGATCTTGAAGCCGATGCGTGACGCGACCGTCTCCGGCAGAGCCGAGAGCCAGCCTCGCATCCGCCCGGCTAGACGAATGCAACAGCGCGCCGCATCGGCGGGGTCGCTCGGTTTCGGCTGCGGCAGGCCGAAAAGGATCATCGCTCCATCCCCCATGAAGCTGGTGATGGCGCCGCCGCATGCAGTCACCTCCTCGTCGACGAGGTTATAGAAGCCGTTCAGCAGTTCCCGCACGGCAGCCGGGCCGATCGTTTCGCTGAGACCCGTGAAACCGTTGATATCGATGAAGACGACGGCAGCTTGCTGATGCACCGGGCTTGCGAGGAAATCGGGATCACGCGCAAGATGTTCGGCAAGACCGGGCGCCTCGATGCGCTGCAGGAGCTCACTTTGCTCGGCGAAGCGCGTGGCCCGCCTGCGGTCGAACCAGAGCTGCGCCGCGCCAAACAGCAGCGCCGGAGGTACGCTCGCGGCAATCGGCAGGGCGGCACTCAGCCAGATCCCATGCTTGAAGGCGCTGAGATTGACCGCGAACCAGATAAGCACGGCGCCGAGAGCTGTTATCAGGCCGATGGTGCTGCGCTGCCAGGAGAGAAGGCCGACCACGAGCAGCGGTAAGCCGATGGCGAAATAGAGGTCGATGAACCGAATGTTGCGGTCGCGTACCAGGCCGTCTCCGGCAATCAGATGCGTGATCGAAGTGGAGATAACCTCGACACCCGGCAGGACGGGATCGAAGGGCGTTGGAAAGACATCGCCGCCGCCGGTAACGGTTGCGCCGATGACGACGACATGATCCCTGATCGCAGCTTCCGGCAATTGCCCGTTAAGCGCCGCGCTGGCGCTGATGGTGCGGATCGTGCCGCGCGGACCGTAGAACGAGAGCGGCAAGAGATAGCCGGTATCGGTCTGGATGGACCGGTCACCGATCTTGATACGATCGGAGATGACGGTTGTCTGCTCATCGGTTGCGGCGGAAACGACGCGCAGCGAAAAGGATGGCTCGATCCGCTCGCCGCTGCGAAACAGCATCGGAACGAAACGCGGCGTTCCCGCCTTGTCGGTCTGCACATTGACGACACCATAGCTTGCGGCGTCGGCGAATCGCTGTTGCGGTTCGAGGAATTGCAGCGCGCTGGGCACGCGGGCGAGAGGTTCCTTGCTGTCGTCAACGACGCGCTGTCGGCTTTCGGGAAAGATGCCGGCCGCGGCCAGCACGACTTTCGTTCGCTTCAGCGATTGCTCCAATGCGGAATCGCCCGCCTCGTCGCCGGGATCGACCAGAAGCAGATCGAGCGCGATGGCTTTCGGCCCCAACGCGCCGATGGCATCGATGATCTTGGCGAGCGTGGTCCGTGGCAAGGGATAGTGCCCCGCCACACGCGACGTATCGTCGTCTATGGCAACGATGGTGACGAGATCGGGTGGTTGGTGGCTGCCGCCGAGTGTATTGCGGAGGTTCGTCAGCGTCGCTTCGGCGTTGTCGACAAAGGGAATGTCACCGTGCAGATGCGCGATGCCAAGGCCCAATCCCCAGACGGCAGTCAAGAGAAGCGCAATCAGCGTCTGCACCGGTGGTCTGCGCATGGCGTCGCGATCTCACTGGCCGAGGCGAGCCATCAAAGCGTTTATGCGCGGCTGTCCCCATTGGGTGACATGCAATGGGGAGCGGCTGCGGTCGGCATCGACGCCTTGCCCTCGCCCCAGCGTAACCCCCTGCCCGGTCGATACCTTGTTGACCGCGACCCGGCCGCGCAAGACAAGCACGGATGTATTGGCTCGCTTCACGTCGACCGCCCATCGCGTGCCGCGCACGGCGGCGATTGCCTGTGGCGTCACCACTTCGAATCCGCCCGGAACGCGACCGGCATCCACATCGATCAACGCTGCCTTGCTGTCGAGCACCAGGGCATCCACGCGGCCATCACGGTTCCGGTCCGCAAGCCGGTAGTGCGCGCCGCGCTCGACGGTGATGCTAAGTCCAGCTTCGCAATTCAACGTCTGGCGTTCGGCGCTGACAGCGGGCCGCAACGGACAATTCGCAAAGGTTTGCGCGGAAGCGGTGCCGGCGCTGATGATACACAGGGTACCTGCCGCCAGCGCCAGGCTGCGAATATTGCTTGCATAGATCATGATTGTGACCCCTCATCGCATAGATAACTGGAGCCGCGGACGGCGATTTCCAGTCACGGCATGCTCGATCCCTGCGGGCGATGATGCGTCATGAGCGATTGATCTGCAAGTTGTCGTAGCCTCTGGCTTTGTAGAGCACGGTTGAAATCAGCCAGCTCAGCAGGAAAATGCCGACGACGGCGAAGCCGAAATTGGCAAGATTGTCGTTAAGCTCGCCGATGAAACTCCAGAAACCGCCTTCAAGACCGAGCTTGTCGGAGATCAGCCCCAGCGCCTCGATGCCGCCGATAAAGATGGCGACGACAACGGAAGCGGCCGTGATCGTCAGATTGTACCAGAGCTTGCGCACCGGCTTGACGAAGGCCCAGCCATAGGCGCCGGTCATGAGCGTGCTGTCGAGCGTATCCATCAGCGACATGCCGGCGGTGAAGAGTGCCGGGAAGACGAGGATGGTCCAGAAGGACATGCCCTGCGCGGCTTGAGCTGCGGAAATGCCGAGAAGCCCGATTTCCGTCGCGGTATCGAAGCCGAGGCCGAAGAGAAAGCCGATCGGATACATGTGCCACGAGCGGGTAACCACCTTGAACATCGGCCGGAAGATGCGCGCCAGAAAACCGCCGCCGGCAAGCAGCGTATCCAGATCTTCGTCCGCGATCCTCTCGCCCCGCTGCGCCCGCCTGAAGGCGGACCATACGCCCCTGAGGACAAAGAGATTGGCAACGCCGATCAGCAGCAGGAAGACGGCCGATACCGTCGTGCCGATGACGCCGCCGATGTCGTGGAAGGAATCGAGCTGGCTCTGCATGGCGGCCGCAGTCGCCGCAATCAGGATCGAGGCGATCACCACGATCGAGGAATGGCCGAGCGAGAAGAAGAAGCCGACCGCATAGGGTTGCTTCTTTTCCTGAATGAGCTTGCGCACGACGTTATCGATCGCGGCGATGTGATCGGCATCGAAGGCGTGGCGAAGCCCGAACATGTAGGCAAGAAGCGCAATGCCCAGCAGCGACGGCTTGTCGGCGAAGGCGACCCAGGCCCAGATCCATGCGGCAATGTTGAATGCTATCAGCAATGCGAAGGTGACGGCGATCTTGGCCTTCGGCCTTTCCGCGCGATCGTCAAATGGATTGAGGATCATACTTTTGTTCCCGTTATGCTTACTGGCAAAGTGCCACGGAAACGAAAGCGGCGCGACAGTCAAATGACGTAGGTGCCGAAATTTTTCGCAGTGTCATAAAAATGAGCAAACCCGGCATGGCCGGGTCAGCTCCATGCCTGATTAGCCTCTTTCGAAAGGGTGGCCCTCATCGGCCCAGCCGGTCATGCCGCCGATCATGACCTTCACGCGCTTGCCGAGCGAGCCCAGCCGCCAAGCCGCCTTGTCAGTGCCGTTGCAATGCGGCCCGGCGCAATAAACGACGAATAGCGTATCCTCAGGCCATTCCGCCATCTTCCGCGCGGTCATCTTGCCGTGCGGCAGGTTGATCGCGCCGGGAATATGCTGCTCCTGGAACAGGGCCGGACCGCGAACATCGATCAGCACGAAATCCACATTGCCTGATGTCATGGCCTGGCGCACGTCTGAGCAATCGGTCTCGAAAGCGAGTCTACGGGCATAGTGTTCCGCAACGAGGTTCGAGGCGGCTGCGGGGATTTCACTGATTAGGGACATGGAACGCTCCTTCTTGGTTCGGTGCATTCATGCCCGAGCGATCCCGGAGTTGAAATTGGCCGAAATGCCATATAACGTCAACATCATGCCAAACTCCGATAGCCCAAATCTTCTCGGCCCGCATGTCGTCACCCTCGTCTATGACGGGCTGTGCACCTTCGAATTCGGCGTCGCCTATGAAATCTTCGGCCTGCCGCGGCCGGAGATGGGCGATAATTGGTATCGCTTTTCCGCCTGCGCGATCGAGGACGGCCCGCTTCGCGCCGCCGGCGGGCTCACGGTACAGGTTGATTATGGGCTCGAGGTCATTGCCGATGCCGATCTGATCGTCGTCCCCGGCTGGCGCGGGATCGGGACGCCTGTCCCCGCCCCCTTGGTTGCCGAGCTGCAAGCGGCCAGCCGCCGTGGCGTGCGCGTCATGTCGCTATGTTCCGGCGTCGCGGTCCTCGCCGCCGCCGGATTGCTCGCTGGCCGAAAGGCGACCACGCATTGGCGCTACGTCGATTCCATCGCCGCGCGTTACCCGGATATATCAGTCGATGCCGATGTGCTCTATGTCGAGGAAGACAACGTGCTGACAGCCGCCGGCAGTGCCGCCGCCATCGATCTCTGCCTGCATGTCGTGCGGCGGGATTTCGGGCCGGACGCTGCCAACAGCGTCGCCCGCCGTCTCGTGGTGCCGCCTCACCGCGAAGGCGGCCAGGCGCAGTATATCGAGACCCCGGTTCTGCGACAGCGAGAGGGAGCACGCTTGGGTCCCTTGCTCGAATGGATGCGCGAGCACGTGCAGGAGGATCAGCCCATTGCTGCGCTTGCGGCGCGGGCCGGCATGAGTGTGCGGACCTTCCAGCGCCGCTTCGAGGCGACCACCGGCATGGCGCCGGGAGAATGGCTACTCAGCGAGCGGCTGCGGCGCGCCCGCGATCTGCTCGAAAAACAAACAGCCATCTCGTTGGACGATGTGGCGGTGGCAAGCGGATTTGGATCGCTCGCCACCATGCGCCATCATTTTCGGGAGAGGCTTGCGGTCAGTCCGAGCGACTACCGCAAGCGGTTCGCCGCTCTTACACCAGACGGCTCTGTTCCGTTGCGGCTTCGATGAAGCTGGAGAACAGCGGATGCGGTTCCAGCGGCCGCGACTTCAGCTCGGGATGATACTGGACGCCGATGAACCACGGATGATCCGCATATTCGACCGTCTCAGGCAGGACGCCATCCGGTGACATGCCGGAGAAGGTCAGGCCGCAATCTTCCAGCCGGTCCTTGTAGTCGACATTGACCTCGTAGCGGTGACGATGGCGCTCCGAAATATCGGTGGAACCATAGATTTCGGAAATCTTCGTGCCCTTCTTCAGCGCCGCCTTGTAGGCGCCGAGACGCATGGTGCCGCCGAGATCGCCGGATTTTGTGCGCTTCTGTAGCTCATTGCCCTTCAGCCATTCGGTCATCAGGCCGACGACCGGTTCCGGCGTCGGTCCGAACTCGGTCGACGAGGCATGTTCGACACCGGCCAGATTGCGGGCCGCTTCAATGACAGCCATCTGCATGCCGAAGCAGATGCCGAAATACGGCACCTTGCGCTCGCGTGCGAAGCGGGCAGCCAGGATCTTGCCTTCCGAACCGCGCTCGCCGAAGCCGCCCGGCACGAGAATGCCATGAACCTTTTCGAGATAAGGCGCCGGATCTTCCTTTTCGAAGACTTCCGACTCGATCCATTCGAGCTTGACCTTGACCCGGTTGGCGATGCCGCCGTGATGAAGCGCCTCGATCAGCGACTTATAGGCATCCTTGAGGCCGGTATACTTGCCGACGATGGCAATGGTCACCTCGCCTTCCGGCGTGCGGATGCGGTTGCAGACTTCTTCCCACTGATCGAGACGCGGCTTGGGCGCCGGCTCGATGCCGAAGGCATCAAGCACTTCGTTATCGAGGCCTTCCTTGTGGTAGGCCATCGGCACGTCGTAGATGTTGGCGACGTCGAGCGCCTGGATGACGGCCGAAGGACGGACGTTGCAGAACAGCGAAAGTTTGCGGCGTTCGGCTTCCGGGATCTCGCGATCCGCGCGCACGAGCAGGATGTCCGGGTGAATGCCGAGAGCCTGCAGTTCCTTGACGGAATGCTGCGTCGGCTTGGTCTTCAGCTCGCCGGCGGCCGGAATGTAAGGCATCAGCGTCAGGTGGACATAGATCGCCGTGCCGCGCGGCAGGTCGTTGCCGAGCTGGCGGATCGCTTCCATGAAGGGCATGGCTTCGATATCGCCGACGGTGCCGCCGATCTCGCAGATGACGAAATCATAATCGTCATTGCCCTCGATAACGAAATCCTTGATCTCGTTGGTGACGTGCGGAATGACCTGGACGGTGGCGCCCAGATAGTCGCCGCGGCGTTCCTTGTCGATGATGTTCTTGTAGATGCGACCGGTGGTGATGTTATCGGTCTTGGTGGCCGAGCGGCCGGTGAAGCGCTCGTAGTGGCCGAGATCGAGGTCGGTTTCCGCACCGTCGTCGGTGACGAAGACCTCGCCGTGCTGGGTCGGGCTCATCGTGCCCGGGTCCACGTTCAGATAGGGGTCGAGTTTGCGCAGGCGGACTCGATAACCACGAGCCTGCAACAACGCTCCGAGAGCCGCGGCCGCAATTCCTTTTCCGAGGGAAGAAACCACGCCGCCAGTGATGAATACATATCGCGCCATGGGAGTCACCGGATACCTTTTCACAAATGATTCCGCTAGCCCTAAAATTCGTTTCCGGAATTTTGGCTACAGAACGCGGAATATGGACAAAACAAAACCGGCAGATCCAAGGACCTGCCGGGGATGATCTTCGGCGACCGGAATTACTTACCGGTCGGCACGCCGCCGTTTTCGGCCGGCGCAGGAGTTGTCGTCGCCGGCGCGGTCTGCTGACCGGTTGCGGCCGGAGTCTCCTGCTGTGCAGGCGCCGTAGCGGCGGGCTGGTTCGTCGTTGCAGGCGGCGTCGCTTGCGACTGCGGAGCGACGGCGCCGCTGTTCGGAACGCCGCTATTGTCGGCCGGCTTCGGCTGGGTGGTTGCCGGCGCCGGGCTTTTCTGGCCGCCGAGCGAATCGAGAATGCCGTTGCCCTGACCCGCCGTGCCCGGGATACGGTTGAGAATGTCGGTCGGGCGAGCTTCGAAACGCGAAAGCACGTTCATGCCGAGCGCGAGCGCGAAGAACAGCGCTGCCAGAATGGCCGTGGTGCGCGTCAGCGCGTTGGCCGTACCGCGTGCAGACATGAAGCCCGATCCGCCGCCGATGCCGAGGCCGCCACCTTCGGAGCGCTGAATCAGCACAACGCCAATAAGGGCGACGACGATCATGAGATAGATAACAAGCAGTACGGTTTGCATGGATCCAGTCCTGCCCGCTGGCGGGCATCAAAAAGAAAAGCTCGCGGCTCTTTACATGAGGCTCTCGCCTATTCCAAGCCCCTTTAAGGCTGGAATACCAGGCAAGTTGTTGCTTCAGGCGAGCTGCCGTTCGAATGCGGCATAAATGGCGAGGAAGTCGACCGCTTTCAAGCTCTGCCCGCCGACAAGGACGCCGTTGACATGGGGAATGTCCAGAAGGTCGCGCGCATTGGCGCCGCTGACCGATCCGCCATAGAGGATTCGCATGTTCGCCCCTTCCCTGCCGAAGCGCTCGATGAGTTCGATACGGATGAAGGCATGCGCCTCCTCCACGTTTTCGCGGGTCGGCACCACGCCGGTACCGATCGCCCAGACCGGCTCATAGGCGATGACCGTCGTCCCCGCCGTAGAGCCATCCGGAATGGAGCCGATGAGTTCCCGCTTCAGCACATCGAGCGTCTGACCGCTGTTGCGCTCATAGGCGGTCTCGCCGATGCAGATGATGGCGATGAGCCCCGCATCGTGCGCCGCCTGGGCCTTGGCCCGCACCAGCATGTCGCTTTCCGCGTGGTTCCTGCGGCGTTCGGAATGACCGACGATGACATGGGTGCCGAAGCAGTCCGCAATCATCTCGGCGGAAATATCGCCGGTATGGGCACCGCTGACCTGTTGATGGCAATCCTGGGCGCCGATCGCAAGCGGACTGTCGTCGCAAAGTGCGGTCGCGACATAGAGCAATGTGGCCGGGGGGCAGAGCAGCGTATCGATTTTCTCAGACAACGGCGCCTTGACGCCATCCGCGATCGCCTTGATCTGGTCCAGGCTCGCGCGCGTCCCGTTCATCTTCCAGTTTCCGGCCAGAAGCGGCCGCATGGTCTTCGTCATTCCGGTTGTCTCCCCCTTATTCCATCAGTCGGACTAACAAAAAGGAGGAGGAAAGGAAAGTTATCGAATGTGGTCGAAACCAGTTCAAATCGTTTGAAAAAATGCTTACCCGGAAAATAATTCGAATTGCCGGAGCGTTTTACGACGCCTGCGGATCGGCGATCCAGTTGAGCACCTTGCGCCAATCGGTCATGCGCACGGGTGTTCCATGGTTGCCGGTTTCGAAAAGTGTGAAGCGCGTCGGGTAATGCGCCTTGTAGAGTTTCTCGAACAGTGCCTGCTGGTCCGCCGCGGCATAGACCGGGTCCTTGCTGCCATGCGTGAACCAGAGCGGCAGCCTTGCCTTGTAGAAGGCGCTCTTGGTGAAATCCGGATCGGTGACCCCGCTCAGGATCGCCATGCCCTTCAGGCGCTTGACGCTTTCGGCATCGCGGGTGATGCCCCAGCAGATGAAGCTGCCCATGGAGGCGCAGGTGAGGATGACGGGCTTGCCGGCCGACTGTTCGTAGGAATAGCGGATCAGCGCGGCGATGTCGGCGACCCCGTTGCTGTCGAAACCTTTGACGCTTGGCGCATAATAGGTGCCGCCATTGCGGTAGGCGAGGTTTTTCAGCCGGTTGAAATTGCCGCCGAACGTATAATCGTTGGAGCCGAGCCGGCGGTCGCCGCCGCGGCCGTGGATGAAGATGACGGTAAAGGCCTGTTTCGAAGCCGGACCTATACGGGTGACGTCGACCTTGCGGTCACCGAGCTGCAAGGTCTCGTCTTCCTGCGCTTTCCAGCGCACGCCCGTGTCGATGTAGGGCGGCTTGACGCGCTTTTCCGGGATTTGGTCGCGGCCGTTGATATCACGCACTTCCTGGTAATCGATCGTCTGGAAAGCGCCATTGTCGTGGTTCTCGATGACGGTCTGGTTGGAAAACAGCTCATCCTTGAAGGGCTTCAGCATGTCGGCAGAGGCGCCTTGGGCGGCCGCCAGAAGCAGAATGCCCGAAACTACGGACAAGACAGGCAAATGAACTGTGGACATTGGCATGCGGATACTTCCTCCGATCGGCCATCGGGCTTGCCATTCGTCACCCGCCGACGCAAATCTCTTTATAAATCGGCCCCGTCGTGGGGCGCCATCGCTCTTGTGTGCCGTTTCTGGCAGAATCACCGTGATTCGCGAATACCGGCGACAAATGCGATAATAAAAGGGGTCTGGCCCCACCAGAACAAATCTGAGCAGCTTGAAGTTCTATGGATAACAGCAACGATCTCTTCTCCGGACTACCCCGTTCCCCGAAGCCGGAGGCAGCGGAAAAGCCTGACGTGAAGGTTGAAAAGCCCGCACCGGCGCAGCGCGCAGCACCGGCGACCTCTTCCGCGGAAGAATATGGCGCAAGCTCCATCCGCGTTCTGGAAGGACTCGAACCGGTCCGCATGCGTCCCGGCATGTATATCGGCGGCACGGACGAAAAGGCGTTGCATCACCTTTTCGCCGAAGTCATCGATAACGCCATGGACGAAGCCGTGGCCGGTCACGCCAATTTCATCGAGGTCTACCTCGATCGGCAGGGATATCTGACCGTCACGGACAATGGTCGCGGCATTCCTGTGGAAAACCATCCGCAAGTGCCCGGCAAGTCGACGCTCGAAGTCATCATGACCAAGCTGCACGCCGGCGGCAAGTTCGACGGCAAGGCCTACGAGACGTCGGGCGGTCTGCACGGCGTCGGCGTTTCCGTCGTCAATGCGCTGTCGGATGATCTGGAGGTCGAGGTTGCCCGCAACCGCAAGCTCTATCGCCAGCGATTTTCGCGCGGCCTGCCGGTCGGCGGCCTCGAAGAGCTGGGCGATGTGCATAACCGGCGCGGCACGCGTGTCCGCTTCCATCCAGATCCGCAGATCTTCGGCGATCACGCCCGCTTCGATCCGGCCCGCGTGTTCCGCATGGCCCGTTCGAAGGCCTATCTGTTCGGCGGCGTCGAGATCCGCTGGGCTTGCGATCCGGAGCTGGCGCCCGAAGGCGCCGACGTTCCGGAAAAGGCGGTCTTCCACTTTCCGGGCGGCCTGAAGGACTACCTCAAGGCGACGATGGGCAACGAGTTCACCGTCACCCGCGAGATATTCGCCGGCAAGTCGGAGAAGGAAAGCGGCCACGGTTCGCTCGAATGGGCGATCACCTGGTATGGCGGCGACCCGCAGGTCCACTCCTACTGCAACACGATTCCGACGCCTGAAGGCGGCACGCACGAAGCCGGCTTCCGCATCGCCCTCACCAAGGGACTGAAGAACTACGCCGACCTCACCCAGAACAAGCGCGCGGCCAATATCACGACCGACGACGTGATGATTTCGGGCGTCGGCATGCTGTCGATCTTCATCCGCGAACCGGAGTTCGTCGGCCAGACGAAGGACAGGCTTGCGACGGTCGAAGCGCAGCGCATTGTCGAAAACGCCCTGCGCGATCCCTTCGATCACTATCTCACCGACAATCCGGGCGAAGCCGAAAAACTGCTGGAATGGGTGATCGAGCGCTCGGAAGAGCGCATGCGCCGCCGCAAGGAAAAGGAAGTTAACCGCAAGACCGCCGTGCGCAAGCTGCGCCTGCCCGGCAAGCTGGCGGATTGCTCGCAAAGCGCCGCCGCTGGCGCCGAACTCTTTCTCGTCGAGGGCGATTCGGCAGGTGGCTCGGCCAAGCAGGCGCGAAACCGCATGAATCAGGCGATCCTGCCGCTGCGCGGCAAGATCCTCAACGTTGCCAGCGCGGGGCGCGAAAAGCTGTCCGCCAACCAGCAGATCACCGACCTCGTCCAGGCGCTCGGCTGCGGCACGCGCTCGAAATATCGGGAAGAAGATCTTCGCTATCACCGCATCGTCGTGATGACCGATGCCGACGTCGACGGCGCCCACATTGCCTCGCTGCTGATCACCTTCTTCTATCAGGAGATGCCGGAGCTGATCCGTCAGGGCCATCTCTTCCTGGCCGTGCCGCCGCTCTACAAGATCACGCAGGGTTCGAAATCCATCTACGCCCGCGACGACGCCCATCGTCTCGAGCTGATGGAGACGGAATTCAAGGGCAGAGGCAAGGTCGAGATCAGCCGCTTCAAAGGCCTGGGCGAAATGCTGCCGGCCCAGCTCAAGGAAACGACGATGGACCCGTCCAAGCGCACCTTGCTGCGCGTCGAGATCGACGAGGTGGATTTCGAAGGCACGCGCGATGCCGTCGATAATCTGATGGGCACCAAGGCCGAGGCGCGCTTCCGCTTCATTCAGGAACGGGCGGCTTTTGCCGAGGCTCTGGATATCTGACGGTAGACCAATCGTCGGTTGCCGCGACGAACGGGCTTCGCGACATTTTTACCGGATTGTCTGATATCCGTTACGAAGACGTCATGAGTGGATGTGTAGATGGCGGCATTGCTCGAATGCCGCCATTTCATCATTCGGATTGACGATTTCGCCATGTTGAAGCCATTTCTGACGACCGCCGCCGTTCTCCTCTTCAGCCATGCCGCCCATGCGCTGGATATCGGGACCACCATCGACGTTCCCTGCCCCTTCGGCGACTGCAAGGCCGGCATCGGCCTTTCCTATCTCGGCACTTACGATATTCCGACGGGCTTCATGGAAAACGGCGTGGAAGTCGGCGGGCTCTCGGGCATCGACTTCGATCCCTCCACCGGCCGCTACATCGCAATCAGCGACGACCGCTCCGAAAAGGCGCCCGCCCGCTTCTACGACCTCGATATTGATGTCGACGCCAGCGGCCTGAAGGGTGTCGCTGTGGTCGATCACGTCACGCTGAAGGACAAGGACGGCCAGCCTTTTGCGATCAAGAAAGTGGATGGCGAATCCATCCGCCTGGGCAAGGATGGCATCTATTGGAGCAGCGAAGGCGACGGCAAGGCGCTGCTACCGCCCTTCGTGCGCGTCGCCAATCGCGACGGCAGCTTCGTCCGCGAATTCTCATTGCCGGATGGTTTTGCCCCGATGGCCGACAAGCATACGGGGATTCGCGACAATCTCGCCTTTGAAGGCCTGACCTTCCTCTCAGGCGGCGACCTTCTCGTTAACACCGAATCTGCGCTCTATCAGGATGGGCCGGTCACGACGCTGACCAACGGCGCACTCGCGCGCATCATTCGGTATGACGCTGCGACCGGCATGCCGAAGGCGCAATATGCCTATCCGGTCTCGCCGATTCCGCAGACACCCTCCACCGCGAGTGGCTGGAACGACTTCGGCCTGTCCGAGATCCTGGCGCTCGACGACCGCCACCTGCTTTCGATCGAGCGCGGCTACGCGCAGGGCGTCGGCAATTCGGTCGTCATCAACATGTTCGATCTCGACGGCGCCACCGATATCTCGAATATCCCGTCGCTCATGGCCACCGATCAACGGATCGTGCCGGTGCGCAAGACGGAGATCATGGATTTGCGCGCGCTCGGCCTTGCTCCCGACAATATCGAAGGCGTGACTTTCGGTAAGTCCAGGGACGGTACCGACGTGCTGATCTTCGTCGCCGACAACAATTTCAACTCGACGCAAAAGACGCAGTTTTTCGCGTTCAAGGTGATCCGTCGCCCCTCGTGACACCTTGCTCCGGCCGCGAGCCGATCGTCTTCCAGTCGTCTTAATGTCATGCCCGCATAATAAAGAGGCTTTCAGGCTGTTGCTCTTGAAACAGCCAAGATCATACCCCATAACCGGGTGATCTAGTAAAAAGGGGCGAAGTAAGTCCGGTGGGTGTATTTGAACGTCATAAGCCGAAGGAGCATCGGTGGCTGGGGCCGAGCGCGCATGCGCGCATGCCTTTGATACCATCCATTTCCGCGGCGCGCTGGCTGCTGATCCTGATTGCCATCGCCGGCATTTATTTCTTCTACGGATTTCTCGTTCCAGTCCTCGCAGCGGCTGTTATCGGCTTCGCCACCTGGCCGCTTTACAGCGATGTGGTGCGCCGGACGGGCGGAAACACGACGCTTGCGGCCACCATCGCCCTCGTGTTCATCGTGACCTTTCTCGTCCTGCCGATCGTCCTTTCCGCCATTTATATGGCCGGCGAGGTACGCGAATGGTTCGGCTGGGCCGTGCATGTCAACCGTGACGGTGCGGCGCCGCCGCAATGGATTCTGGCCTTGCCTGTCATAGGCTCGTGGCTCGGCGAACAATGGACGCAATATGTCGGCAGCCCCGGCTCGCTCGGCGAACTGGCGCAGCTCGTGAGCGGCGCGCATATCGGCAATATCTATCGCGCGGTGCTCGCGGCCGGCGGCGGGGCGTTCCATGTCATCCTGACCCTGCTGTTCATGCTGATCGCGCTGTTTTTCATCTATCGCGACGGCGCGACATTCGTTCGCCAGGTCGATCTGCTCGGCGAGCGCATCCTGCCCAACCGCTGGGAACGGATTTCCCGGGTTGTTCCCGCGACCATCAGCTCGACCGTCATGGGCATGACGCTGATTGCCATTGGTGAAGGTATCGTTCTCGGCGTGGCCTATTGGATCGCCGGCGCTCCCTCCGCCATCACGCTCGGCGTCCTTACAGGCGTCATGGCCCTGGTGCCGGGTGGCGCTCCGCTGTCGATGTCGCTCGTTTCCATCTATCTCGTCGCGAGCGGCTCGCTTTGGGCGGGCGTTGGCCTCTTCCTCTGGGGCACGATCGAGCTCTTCATCGTTGACAAGACCCTTCGCCCGAAGCTCGTCGGCGGCCCCATCAAGCTGCCCTTCCTGCCGACTTTTTTCGGTCTCGTAGGCGGCGTGAAAACCATGGGCTTTCTCGGCCTCTTCATCGGGCCTGTCCTGATGGCGATCATGGTCGCCATCTGGCGCGAATGGATCCGCGAGGCCGAATTGACCGAGGAGCAGCAAACGCAGGAACCGGAACTGCAGTTGCATGTCCGCGACGCCGCCGAGCGCTGAGCCCTTGCCTACTTCAGCGTCAGACGCTTCTCCATGAACAGGCTGAGAGGATCCGGCCGATAGCTGCCGAAGGCAGCGATTTCGACATAACCGAACCTCCGGTAGAGGCCGATTGCTTCCGGCTGATATATTCCTGTCTCCAGCCGGATCGCTGAAAGGCTTTTTTCCAGCGCCGTCGCTTCGAGCGCTTCCATCAGCTTGCGCGCAACGCTGCGTCCCCTGGCGGCGGGATCGACGAACATGCGCTTGATCTCTGCGGTGCCATCACCGGCCTCCACCAGGGCGCAACATCCGGCGATGGCCTCCTCCACCCTTGCGACCCAGAAGGTCACATCCGGTTTCTCCAACGAAGACAGATCAAGGATATGATTGCTCTCAGGCGGATAGAGCGCTTCCGCATAGGCGCTCGACATGTCCAGAAGGCGGATGACGCCTTCCTGGCGCGGGGATTCGATGGCGATCGTCAGCGGCAAATTGAACCTCGGAAAATGAGACCCGCGCTGGATATCACGCGGCGGCGAGTGTCGCCAGAGCCGCGAAGCTGCGCGCGGCCTGTCGCCGTTCGGCATTCGCCAGCTTCTCCACCATGTCGAGTAGCTGCGTCGCGGCGGCCTGAGGCTGTTCGGCAAGGCGGAATTTGCGCATCAGCCGCGAAGAGACGTTCTCCAGCATGGCGGTGCCGTTCTCGCGGGACGCATCGCGCCAGATCAGGGTCGCCTCGACGAAGATCGTGCTGATATCCCGGGTCAGTCCGGCGCTTTCGTAAAGCGCCCGGATGGCATGGATGCGGCCCCTGGAGATGATGGAACGCACGCGCCGCTCATCGCAGCCGGAAAGATTCGTGATCGTGCAGGCGAAGAAATCGACCTTGCCGGAGCACAGCGCATGCATCAGGAAGGCTGGCGTCAGCCAGCCGCCTTGCCGCAGATGCTCGACGAGATCAGGGAGCTGCTCGTGCTGTGCCGTTCCCGCGATGGCGACGGTCGCAGATTCGGTCGCTTCGCGCGTCACCTGCTGCAGCCTGCCGCTGCCGATAAAGCTCTGGACCAGCGTCGATTCGGATAGCGCCGCGCTGATCCGGCGCATCAGCAGATGCCTGGCATCCGAAGACAGGGCGTCACGGGAAAGAAGCAGGCCGCGTATATCGGCGCAATCACCCAGGCGCTCGGCGATGCGCTTAAGCGACGCCGGCGAAAGCAACGCGCCGTCATTTTCGAGCAGGCACAGGATTTCCGCCTCCCCGCCGATCTCCGCAAGCGCCGCGCAGACAGCACGCGGCACCTGGCCTCGGGAAGCAATCAGGACCCGCGTCACATCACTGCCATGCAGCACCAGATCGACAAGATCGGCATCGGTGAATACCGGCGAAAACAGGATGATCTGCCCCGCTATTTCCGGCTGGTCCCCAGCCAGGGAGAGAATGACATTGCGTGGAGCACCGGCCGCGCGGGCAACCGCTTCGGCAAGCGCAAGCCGGACGCGCGGAGACGGATCATCGAGCAAATAGGTCATCGCCATTTCCGCGGCGGCACGCTCTTCCCTGGGCATCTCCGACTGCAGATAGGCTCTGCCGAGCGCATTGGCCGCCCGAGCCCTGCTTTCTGCCTTGGCGGTCTCAGCCCAGCGAAGGAATGCTTCTATGATCACTTAATGCCCCGATATCGGCGAGGCGATTCTTGCCCCGCAAACTCATATCCCTCACGCTATCGAGGAAAGGTTTACGGGACGTTTACCGTGCTTATTAACCTTTTGCATATCAGTGCGACGGCCCGTTCAGGGAGTCTTTGGCCGCATCATCTCGAACACGTCGCTGCCCTCGCTATAGTCCATGTAACCCATGCGCGCGACGGGCCGCGCAAGCGCCATGTCCAGCCTGCCGTCACGGATGATCGCCTCGTCGATGTGGATGCCCACGACCTGACCGATGACCATGATGTTTTCCGACACCTCGCCATTGAGACCTTTGGGCTGCAGCACCTCGGTCACGCGGCATTCAAGGACCGCAAAGGCTTCGCCCACATAGGGAGCGTCCACAAGCTTGCCAGGGTTCGCCGTCAGCCCGGCCAGCTCGAATTCGTTGACGCCATAGGGAACGGCAATCGACGAATGATTCATCTTTTCCACGATATGGCGACTGACGAGATTGGCGGTGAAAACGCCGGTTTCCTCGACATTGCGCACGCTGTCCTTTCGTCCGGCGGATGAGAACATCACCAGCTTTGGCCGGTCGCTGACCGCGTTGAAAAAGGAATAGGGGGAGAGGTTCAGCGAGCCGTCCCTGCCCTTGCTGCCGATCCAGCCGATCGGCCTTGGCGTGACGATGGCCTTGAAGGGATCATGCGCCAGCCCGTGGCGATTGCTGTCGGTCGTGTAGAACATCATGCGTCCTCCCCGCCGATCCAGCTTACCGTTTCCGACAGTTCCGGGCGCGGGCGCTCGACGGGAGGGAAGCTGGAAGAGCCGATATGAATGAAGCCGGCCACCTTCTCGCCCGGCTGGACGCCGAGTAACGGATAGGCGCGCTCATCATAGGCGAACCATTCGGTCAGCCAATTGGAAACCCAGCCATGAGCATTCGCCGCGATCAGCAGGTTCAGGCAAAGCGCGCCTGCCGACATCAGCTGCTCCCATTCCGGAATCTTGAAATGCGGCGCCGCCTTGCTGACGACGGCGATGACGACCGGAGCGCGGGTGAAGCGAGTGCGCTCGACCTGGATCATTTCCTCGGAAAGATCCGGCTTTGCCTCCAGCGCGAGTGTCAGCAATTCCTCGCCGATACGCGCCCGCTCTTCGCCGCGGTAGACAATGAAACGCCAGGGGGCAAGCTTGCCATGATCCGGCACACGCGAGGCCAGCCGGATAATCTCCTCGATCTCAGCCCTGCCCGGCCCCGGTTCCGACATTTGAAACGCGGGAATGGATCGGCGCATAGCGAGATAATCGACCAGCTTGACATCGGTTTTCATTGAGGAACTGCCTTCATTTTGGCGAGTGATAGGAGGTAGGTCTTGAATTTGCCACTGCATTGGTTTTGAAGTGGCTTGTGTTTTATCGGAAGTCAATCGGTTGGGTATCCATGTCAGGCATTTCATCCGCTCGCCGATTGAGTGCTGTTGTCGCGATGCTCGCGAGCGTGAGCACGGCCGCCTCCGCGCAGGAAGCCTTCAAGGAATTCAAGCAGCTGGACGGCAGCGTAAAGATGCCGAAGCTCAACGCCTTCGTGGCACCCGATGGGGGGAGTTCGACGTCCCGCACCCTGCGTGACATTTCGCTCGAAGCCAGGATGACGCCACAGAGCAGCCCGCAGCAGCAAGGCCTCTCCTGGTATGTTTTCAGTCCCGTTGCCGGTGCAGACGGCAAGCTGCCGCTTGTCGCCAGCTCCCGGGGAGGCTCGGCCTCCTTTCACCTTCTGCCGGGCGACTATTTCGTCAATGTCTCCTTCGGCCGCGCCGGCGTCACCAAGAGGTTGAGCGTGGCGCAAACGGGAGAAACGCAGAAGCAGACGATGGTGCTCGACGCCGGCGGCATGGTCTTGAATGCCGTATCCGGATCCGATGTCCGAATCCCGCCGAACGAGCTGAGCTTCTCGATCTATTCCAGCGAAGCCAAGGAAGACGGGGAACGCGGCCTTGTCATGGACGATGTGAAGCCGAATACGCTGGTCGGCCTCAGCGCCGGCACCTATCACATCGTTTCCGAATATGGCGAGGTCAACGCCGTCATCCGCGCCGATATTCAGGTCGAGGCCGGCAAGGTGACGCAGGCGACCATCCAGCACAGGGCGGCAAAGATCACGCTCAAGCTGGTGTCGGATGCCGGCGGCGAGGCGATCGCCGATACCGCCTGGTCGATCCTGACATCGGCGGGCGATATCGTCGGCGAAAGCGTAAGCGCCTTTCCGACCATGGTGCTTGCCGAAGGTCGCTATACCGCCGTCGCCCGCAACAAGGACAAGATCTATCAGCGCGACTTCGCCGTCGCCGCAGGTGTGAATACGGATGTGGAAGTGTTGATGAAGCAGCAGCAGCCGCAGGATGCCGATACCGAACTGCCGGCCCGCCAGCTTCCGATCCAGATGCCGCCGATGCGTCAGAGCCAGACACCCTCTGCAACGACCAATCAGCAGCCGCTGCCGACCTATGAACAATTGGCGCCGGCTGGCGGCGATGACGGCGACAGCATGGATTGACGGTACGCCCGACGCCAAACCTCAGCCTTCAATCCCGTTTTCTCGCTCGTAGCCCGACTTAGGTTTCGGCGATATCGCCCCGTTGCGCGACGAGATAGGAGCGAAACATGATTGTGAGCTGCTTTTCGGCCTCGGCCCCATCGGAAGGGCTCAAAACCCGATGGCAGAAGGCCGGAACAGTACCGTAAAGGGCTGCGGTGAGGGTCTGAGCGACCAAGCTCGGATCGGCCAAACGGCCATCGCCTGTGGTGGACAGCATTGCTTCGATTGCCCGCGCACTCCGCCGGGACGCCAACTCCATCAGCTCGCGAGCGTCGAGTTCCATGGCGATGCGATAGAGGGCGGGGGAAACCTCGGCTTGCGCCATCTTCGCCTCAAGATAGGCTTTCACAACGATCTCGGCGAGCGTCTCTGCCGTAGGGCACGGGTTTTCGTCACGCGCCTTCTCTATGGCGTCAGCCAGCATTGCGAGGTGCTGATCCATCACCGCGAAGAGCAAGGCCTGCTTGTTCGGAAAATACTGATACAGCGTCCCGACCGAAACGCCAGCGCGACGCGCGACGCGTGTGGTGTTCAGTCGGAACAGACCATCGCTCAGCAAAACCTGAATGGTTGCCTCGAAAATGGCATCCACGGTGGCGATGGACCGGCCCTGACGCGGTGATTTCCGGGGGGTTAGCGATGGCAGAGGGCCTTTTCCCATAAGCGAATCCAAAAGCTGAATGATGCTTCATATATAACTCCCGGCCCCGCCGCTCCAGCAATCATGCACTTTATGTCGGGGTCATTCAGAGACGAATTGGAGACGAATATGGGTAAATTGGACGGTAAAGTCGCTGTCATCACGGGCGGCAACTCGGGAATGGGACTGGCGACGGCCAAGCTGTTTGCACGCGAAGGCGCGAAAGTCGTCATTACCGGACGCGATCAGGCGACGCTCGATGCTGCGGCGCAAAGCATCGGAAATGGCGCTGACGCCGTCCGCAGCGATATTTCTAGAATGTCTGATATCGACGCGCTTCGCGACCATGTCGCGAAAAAGCATGGCCGCGTCGATATCATCTTTGCGAATGCCGGCGGCGCGCGACCGAACATGTTTGAATATATGTCGGAGGAAGAATTCGATTTCACTGTCGCCAACACGTTCAAGGGAACCTACTTCACCGTGCAGAAGCTCCTGCCGCTGATGACATCAGGCGGCTCGATAATCCTCAACACCTCGACCCTGAGCACGCAAGGGCGTCCATATGTCAGCGTCTATTCGGCGACGAAGGCGGCCATTCGCTCGCTGGCACGGTCGCTCACCGCGGAATTGACTGAAAAGGGGATTCGAGTGAATGCCATGGCGCCTGGCTACATCGATACGGATCTTGCGCGTAAAGGGGGAATGAGCGAGGAGATGATCGAACAAACGAAGGCCCAGGTGCACGCGCAAATCCCAATGCACCGCAGCGGCACCGTTGATGAGATTGCAAGAGCCGTTCTGTTCTTCGCCTCCGATGACTCGACCTACGTGACAGGTAGCGAATTATGCGTTGATGGCGGCTGGGCCCAGATCTGACCGCACTTCCCGGCGCTCTTCACGAGCGCCGGTTCGCATCCTGCGCATGTCACTATCGCAAAACCGCCGTACGGAGTCGTCACCGATTGGTGATCCGGAACCAGACGCCTTTGATTACCCGGCCCTGCGCCGCAGCATCTTTCTTGGCGGCGCCATGGAGAAGACCGCGCCATAGAGCTTCGACAGCAGATCCTTGCGGTCGCTGCCTTCGCTGAGCGCCTCCCAGCTTCTGGGAGCGCCGATATGGGCGGTAATGGTGCTGCCGGAAAGGCGGCGGAATTCGCGGATCAGCAGCGAGATGCGCAAGGTCATCGAGATACGGCTCGCCAGATGGAACAGCCGGCCATTCTGCCCTTCGAAATAGATCGGAATGACGCTTGCGCGCGCTGCCTGGATGAGCTTGGCGGGGAATATCTTCCACGGCAGATCCTCGGCGCGACCGAAACCCTTTTTGGCGGTCGCAACGCCGCCGGCGGGAAAGACGATGATGGTCGTGCCTTCCTTCAGCAGACGAACGGCCTCATGCCGCGTCTTCATGTTGATCGCCATCGCTTCCTTGGTTTCCTCGAAGGAGACCGGCAGCGAATAATCAAGCATTTCAGGCACTTTCAACAACTCGTTGTTGATGAGAACCTTGAAGGGGCGCCCCAACTGCTCGGCAAGGGCCAGTACCGCGATTCCGTCGCCGATGCCATAGGGATGGTTGGCGACGATGACGATCGGCGCCTCGGGAATTTGGCTCGGCGGCCATTCGCCCTTGATGAGCAGGCGCACGTCGATGAGATCGAGCATCTTGCCGAAAATGCGCTCGCTCTTTCCGACGATATCGGTGCGCCAGATATCGTAAAGCCGGGTGTAGCGGTCCCGGCCGGACAGGCCTTCGATGGAGCGGATGAACCAGCGCTTGATGCGCGGATCCCGTTCGTTGGCGTAGGATAATTCTTTGAATTCCAAGTGCGCGACGGGGCTGCCCCGCTCCTATCGTTCAGTTGCGTCACATGTTGCAGCCACAGCAACGCTTTGATTCATCAACTATATGAATGCTGTATGACAATTGTCTGACGGCGCCCTGAAGCGCCGTCAGATATTAGTGGCCGTCAGGCGGCCTTGATACGCCGTGCCGCGCGTTTGCGCAGGATGTCCGGTGCCGTCGCCTCGAGGGAAAGCGAAGCGATGGCTTCGTCAAGCGACATCGAGGTCTGAGCCTGGCTGCCGAGGCGGCGGATGTTGACCGAGCGCTCTTCGGCTTCCTTCTTGCCGCAAACGATAATGACGGGCACCTTCGTGACCGAGTGCTCGCGGATCTTGTAGTTGATCTTCTCGTTGCGGAAGTCGGTCTCGACCGTGAGGCCGGCATCGCGCAGCGCTTCCGCCACCTCTTCGCCATAGGCATCGGCTTCGGAGGTGATGGTGGCGACGACCACCTGCAGCGGCGAGACCCAGAGCGGCATATGGCCGGCAAAGTTCTCGATCAGGATGCCGAGGAAGCGTTCCATCGAGCCGCAGATGGCGCGATGGATCATCACTGGCTGCGTCTTTTCCGAGTGCTGGTCGATGTAGAAGGCACCGAAGCGTTCCGGCAGGTTGAAATCGACCTGCGTCGTGCCGCACTGCCATTCACGGCCGATGGCATCCTTCAGCGTATATTCGAACTTCGGACCGTAGAACGCGCCCTCGCCCGGCAGGATGCCGGTCTTGATGCGTCCTTCGGACTGGGCCTCGATGGTCTTCAACACATCCATCATCACGCTTTCGGCGCGATCCCAGAGTTCGTCCGAACCGACGCGCTTGTCCGGGCGGGTCGAGAGCTTGACGACGATCTCCTGGAAGCCGAAGTCCTCATAGACTGACAGGATGAGATCGTTGATCTTCAGGCATTCGGCGGCCATCTGCTCGTCGGTGCAGAAGATGTGAGCGTCATCCTGCGTGAAGCCGCGCACGCGCATCAACCCATGCAGCGCGCCCGAAGGCTCGTAACGATGAACTGCACCAAATTCCGCAAGCCGGATCGGCAGTTCGCGGTAAGACTTCAAGCCATGCTTGAAGATCTGGATGTGACCCGGGCAGTTCATCGGCTTGAGCGCGAAGACGCGATCGTCATCGGTATCGTCGCCGGCAACGGTGACCTTGAACATATTGTCGCGATACCAGCCCCAGTGACCCGAGGTCTCCCAAAGCGACTTGTCGAGCACCTGCGGTGCATTGACTTCCTGGTAATCGCCCTCCAGCCGCCGGCGCATATAGGACACCAGCGTCTGGAACATGCGCCAGCCCTTGCCGTGCCAGAAGACGACACCGGGGCCTTCTTCCTGGAAATGGAATAGATCCATTTCGCGGCCGAGACGGCGATGATCACGCTTTTCGGCCTCGGCAAGGATGTGCAGGTAGTTGTCGAGATCGGCCTGCTCGGCGAATGCCGTGCCGTAGATGCGGGTCAGCATTGGATTGTTGCTGTCGCCGCGCCAATAGGCGCCGGCCACCTTCATCAGCTTGAAGGCCGTGCCGATCTGGCCGGTCGAGGCCATGTGCGGGCCGCGGCAAAGGTCGAACCAATCGCCCTGATAGTAGATCTTCAGATCCTGACCTTCGGGGATGGCATCGACCAGCTCCACCTTGTAGCGCTCGCCCTTGGCGGCAAAAACTTCCTTTGCCTTGTCGCGGGACCAGATCTGCTTGGTGAACGGCGCATTGCGCTGAATGATCTCGCGCATCTTCTTCTCGATGACTGGCAGATCATCGGGCGTGAAGGGCTCGTTCTTGGCAAAATCGTAATAGAAGCCGTTCTCGATCACCGGGCCGATGGTCACCTGCGTACCCGGCCAAATCTCCTGCACTGCTTCCGCCATCACATGCGCCGCGTCATGCCGGATAAGCTCCAGCGCGCGATCGTCCGTGCGGGTGATGATCTCGATCCTGCCGTCGGTTACCGGATCGGAAAGGTCGCGCACGGTGCCGTCGATAGCGATAGCGACGGATTTCTTGGCCAGCGACTTCGAAATGGATTCGGCGACATCGCGACCGGTCGTGCCGGCAGCGAAGCTGCGCACGGAACCATCGGGAAATGTCAGGGAAACGGGTTGCGACATCGATATTCTCCTTGTCCAGTCCCGCCAACGAATGCGGGTGGTTTCGTAAAATGAGGACTAAGTAAATACTTACTTATGTCCGCGCGCCTGATAGCTGTATTTCGTGATCTAGTAAAGAAAAAGCAGCGTTAGCGGCGGATCATCTCGGCCAAACCGCGCACCGTGTTCCAATTCCGCATCGTTCCGATGCCGAGCCGCTTTGTCGTCAGAGCCGGCAACAGCTTCGTCTCGCTGGCCTTATGGCCGAAATCGATCCAGAGATCGCCGTCGACAATTGCCATGCGCTCGGCGTTCCGCCGGTATGGCGCAAGCGTATCGAGAGTTTGAACCCCAAGCGGCTGGCGCATGACGCGAATGATGACCTCGCTGCCGATGCCATCGACGAAGGGATTGCCGTCGGCTAACTTCAGCCATGTCTCGGCGTCCCGCACGATGATGTCGACATGCTTGCCGAAAGTAGCGGCAAAACCGCTCTCGAGTTTTGCCTCGATCGAAGCAATAGGCTGAGATTCTGCGTCGAAAATCAGGTTGCCGGTGGCAACAAGCGTGCGGGGATTGCGAAAGCCAAGCCCCTCCGCCATCGCCTTGAGATCGCCCATGACCAACCTGCGGCCTGTTCCAAGAACGATGCTGTGCAGCAGCGCTACATAGACCGCCATGTAGTCAGGCAGCCTTTTGCCCGAGGCGGAAATAACGCCACGGCGTCCACCAATGATAGCGGCGTTCCAGTTCGCCGGGCACCGGATCGAGCCCGCTTGTGCCTCCCGGCCCACAGCGCGCAACGCGAAACAGCGTCATCCAGCCGCCTGCCCAAAGCCCGTGGCGCGCAACCGCTTCATAGCCATATTCCGAACAGGTCGGGATGTGGCGGCAGGAATTGCCGATGAAGCCGGAAAGCGTCAGTTGATACAGGCGAATGAGGCCCATGCCGAAGAGCCGGTCCGGTGTTTTGCGGAAGGGACCGGTATAGTTTCGCGATTTGGCTGCGCTGTGACCTGAAGGCGATACGTCACGCCGCGCATGTTTCGAAGGAGCCGCGCCGCCCTCGTCTTCATCGTCGTCCTGCATGAGACAGAATTGACACATCGCCCGGTGCCTCAATCAGACGGCTTCAGCCGTTTTGGCGTTTCCGCCCTCGCGCGCCGCCTCGATCTGCCCGATCGCATCCACAACCGCATCGAATGTCAGCATGGTCGAGGCATGACGGGCCTTGTAATCGCGGACCGGCTTCAGATAGCGCATGTCCTCAAAACGCCCGCCCGGTCCCTCGCCGTCAGCCTTGAGCATGGCGAGCATATCCAAGCGGGCTTTTCGCACTTCGTTCGCCGAAGCGCCGACGACATGGCGGGCCATGACCGAAGACGATGCCTGGCCAAGCGCGCAGGCCTTGACGTCATGGGCAAAATCGGTCACGACATCGCCGTCCATTTTCAGCCAGATTTTTACGCGAGAACCGCACAGTCTGGAATGGGCCTGGGCACTGGCATCGGCGTCGGGAAGGCTGCCAATACGGCCGATATTGCCGGCAAACTCCAGGATTTTGCTGTTGTAGATGTCGTCCATCACAGATTTTGCTCCGATGCACCCGTTAGAGCATGATGCCGAAAAGTGTAGGCGGTTTTCGGACGACATCATGCTCTATTTATTTGATCTAGAGCGGATTCAGATTTTAGGTCGAGCAGACCTAAAATCATCCGGCTCTAGTGTTTCGTAACAAAAAACACAGCGTGTCTGTTTAGGACACTTTCACAGGGCCAATGCCATACTATATGTATGTCGTTCGAAGACCATCGAAATGCAATGGTCTTCTGTAAGTTTGATGGGAAACCGTGCAGGACGGCAGGCTTGTCCGCCAGCCAGAACGCCCCGGAGCCCGCCAAAGGTACACAATCTCCGTGCCTCGGGGAATGCCAGTGGCGAGTCCGACAGATGATATCCGCGTAGCGGGTCAGGAGATCCACAGGTAATGGACGCCATTGTAAAGAATTTTCCGCAAGTCGTTGAATCCGAACGTCCGACGCAGAAGGAAGCCGAAGACGCCGTCCGCGTTCTGCTTCGCTGGGCCGGCGACGATCCGCAGCGCGAGGGCCTGCTTGATACGCCCGCGCGCGTCGCCAAGGCCTACCGCGAGCTGTTCGGCGGCTACGAACTGAACCCGGAGGATGTACTCGGCCGCACCTTTGAAGAGGTGTCCGGCTACGACGACGTCGTCTTGGTGCGTGACATTCCGTTTTTCTCGCATTGCGAACACCACATGGTGCCGATCATCGGCAAGGCGCATGTCGCTTACCTGCCGAACGGCCGCGTGCTTGGCCTGTCCAAGATCGCGCGCGTCGTCGATATCTTCGCGCGCCGCCTGCAGACGCAGGAAGCAATGACCGCCCAGATCGCCAATGCGATCGACGACACGCTGCGCCCGCGCGGCGTTGCCGTCATGATCGAGGCCGAGCACATGTGCATGGCCATGCGCGGCGTACAGAAGCAGGGCGCGTCGACGCTGACAATGACATTCACGGGTGCCTTCAAGGCCGATCCGGCCGAGCAGGCCCGCTTCATGTCTTTGGTCCGGGGTCGCTGACCGGGCTTCAACGAAAGAGCTGGGGATGAATCTGATTTTCAATGCGCCTTCCGAAGATAAGTCCGAGTTGGAGGACGCAGGCGATTTCACGCCTCGCTTCGACGATCGCGGCCTGATCACCGCGATTGTCACCGATGCGCATGACGGCGAACTCCTGATGGTCGCCCATATGAATGCCGAGGCGCTCGCCCTGACGATTAAGACGGGCACGGCGCATTATTTCAGCCGCTCGCGCGGAAAAATCTGGAAAAAGGGTGAAACCTCCGGAAACCTTCAGACGGTGAAGGAAATCCGAACGGATTGCGATCAGGATGCCATATGGCTGAAAGTGGAGGTCGCCGGACACGACGCGACGTGCCATACTGGGCGCCGTTCCTGCTTCTATCGTACGGTTGAGCTTGAAGATGGTAAGCCCGTTTTGAACGTGGTCGACGATCATCTGCATTTCGATCCGGGCGAAGTCTACAAACAGTAGACCTGAAGGCGAAATGATCAAAGAAGCCACAACCGATATACGATTTGGAAACGAAAAAGGGACAGTGTTTTAGCGGAGGCACATCGGGCCTCGGAGGAGGCTTTAGATGCTGAATTGGGGGTTGAATCGTCACAGCGGCGGACAGAACTTGACCGGTTCAGGCCTCTCGCAGGATACGTCTACCCCGCTTCTCCCTCCCGCTCCACCCAAGAAGGTCAAGATCGCCCTGGCGCTCGGCGGCGGTGCCGCGCGAGGCTGGGCGCATATCGGCGTTCTGCGCGCGCTCGACGAGGCAGGTATTGAAGTCGGCATGATTGCCGGCACGTCGATCGGCGCCCTGGTCGGCGGCTGCTATCTCGCCGGCAAGCTTGATGAGCTCGAAGCCTTTTCCCGTTCGCTGACGATGCGCCGCATCGCCAGCCTTCTCGACCTGACCATCGGCGGCAGTGGCCTGTTCGGCGGTATGCGGCTGACCAAGCGCATGCAGGAGCACCTGGAAGGTTTCTCGATCGAGGATTTGGACCGTCCCTTCGTTGCCGTCGCGTCGGAATTGAATACCGGACATGAAGTCTGGATTGCCAATGGCTCCCTGATCACGGCGCTCAGGGCTTCCTATGCCCTACCCGGCATTTTCGAGCCGGTGCGAACCAATGGCCGTACGCTGGTCGACGGCGCCCTGGTCAATCCCGTGCCGGTTTCGGTATGCCGTTCCTATGAACAGCCGCTCGTGGCGGCGGTCAATCTGAATTACGACCTCTTCGGTCGCTCGGCCGTGGTCAAACTCAATGTCGGCCAGCTGAACGGCGATCTGGTGCGGCGTGAAGACACGCCACCCATGAAACTTGGCATGACTGGCGTCATGGTCCAGGCTTTCAACATCATCCAGGATAGAATTGCCCGCGCTCGTCTGGCCGGCGATCCACCGGATCTCGCGCTGCATCCACGCCTTAGCGATATCGGCCTGTCGGAGTTCCATCGCGCCGGCGAGGCTATCGAACGCGGCTACGAGGAAGCTCTGACAAGATTGCCGGAAATCCGCCGTATGCAGGAAGCCTACGCGCGCTAAAGCAATTCCAGGAAAAGTGCGCAGCGGTTTTCCGCCGGGAATTGTGAGAAAACAAAGAGACAGAGCGGTTCAGAGTTTCCGTGAAAAGCTGAGCCGCACTAAGGTGTAAATCAAAGTTGGTAGATCAATTTGGGCCTCTCCGCCGAGAGCAGGAGAGGCTCTGTCGATGCCGGACAATCCGGCCCTTCGCTTTCTGCTCAAGACGTTCTCCGCGACAATCGACCCGCTGGGTCGATTGCTTCGGCGACACCGAACCGCTCCTCACCCTCACCCGGCGATATAGGCTTTGATCTGCTCGGCCTCGAGTTCGATCTCGCGGATGCGCCATTTGACGACGTCGCCGATCGAGATGATGCCGGAAAGCTTGCCTTTTTCCTCGACGGGGACGTGACGGAAGCGGCGCATCGTCATCAGCTCCATCAACTCGTCGGTCGTGGTGTCTTCCTTGCAGCGATGCACCTTCGCCGTCATCAGCGAGGCGATCGGCTTTTCAAGGCATTCATGGCCATACTTGGCAACGGCATTGACGACATCCCGCTCGGTGAAGATGCCGGAAATCTTACCGCCCGGCCCGACGACCACGATGGCGCCGATGCGCTTCTCGTTGAGAATCTTCGCGGCCTCGGCAACGGTCGTGTTGCCGCCGGTCGTAACGACGTCGCGACCCTTGGCTTCCAGTATGGCCTTTACGGAAACTGGCATTCGATCCTCCCATCTCGAAAGCATGATGAACACTTGAAGGTCCGATATGTTCCGAAATTACCCCCGGAGCTCAAACCGGCGCCTGCCCGTCGGTCGGGTCGATCTCCTCTATCCGCGACCGACGGATGATAATGGTGCGCCTGTGTCTGCGAGAAAGCAACAGCTCATTCATCGAGCGCTAAGGGTTCCTGGGCCTCCTCGCGCGGCTGCCGGTCGAACAATGCAAAAAGCAGAAATCCGAACAGGAAGCCACCGATATGGGCATCCCATGCGACCGGCTGCGAACTGTCGCCGGCAAGCGTGATTCCGAAGGCGACGAGCGCATTACCGGCAATCCACATGACGATATAGGCAACGACGGTACGGCTTCGAAGCGAGCCGAGAATGGTGAGACGCGGATTGAGATGCGTCTCCCGCATGGAGATCCGCCGACCGTCCATGGCCGGGAAAGCGAAGCGGCAAGCCGCACCCATGAGCGCCGAGACGACCCCGGACGCCCCTATCAGAAGCGTCTGGTCACCCCAGTAGAGTGCGGCATGCATGAAGGCGGAAGCTGCGGATGAGAAAATCCAGAAAATGACGTAGCGCAGCGTTCCGATGCGCCGCGCCACGGGTGCCGCGAAAACCATCAGCCACAGACTATTGAAGACGATGTGCTCGATCCCGCCGTGCAGCAGAGAATAGGTGACCGGCGTCCAAAGCCATTCCAGGCCCTGCTGCGCCAGGGGAAAGGCATAGCGGGCCGGGATGAAGCTGAAGGTGAAATAAATCCAGTTCAGCGTATCGTCCGACCACCACGGCAGGTTCATGACCGCGAAAACGATGATCAGGACGGCCAGGCTTGCCAGAATGACGGGAGGCAGATTGAAAGCCGGGGTTCGTTGCCGCGGCCGCGGATCTTCCGGCTCTTGGCGCGGCAGCTGTTCGTCATCCATGTCTTGCTCGGCTTTTCTATGAAGGTCACCGACACATAGCGCAGTGAAAATCAAAAAAAAAGCCGCCCAGCAACGCCGGGCGGCGATCGGGCGCTTCTTCCGGAATTGGCCTTGAGGGCCGGTCCGGCGCCCGTGAAGTTCGTGCTGAAGGTCACTTCGTGAAGTGATGAACAATTCCTTTCATTTGCCGGCGCGAAAGGCAATCGAAACCATTCGTTAACCCTAACGACGCTGCTGTGGCATGGAATTCGCAACGCTGGAACTGGAGGCAATGAATGTCTCGGCAATTGAATTGAAATGGGACACGGACGCGGTATGCGCCAGAAGACGAGCATCGACATATTTACCTATTGGGAACAGATACGCGGCAGCGCGGATGCCCCCTTGCGCAATTTGATACAGCCGTTGGCCGTCAGTCATATTCTTCCGGAGTTGTTCATCCTGGAAAATACCGCGGACGACAATCCGCGTTTCCGGCTGGCCGGTACGGCGATCTGCAATCTCATGGGGCGCGAGATTCGCGGCGAAAATTTCGCGGCGCTATGGGCCAGCAGCCAACAGGACGATCCGGTGCGCATCGCCGCCGGCGTGATGACGCACGTCATTCCAGCCTCCATCCATGCCACGGGCTATTGCATCAGCGGCCGCAGCATGACCTTCGAAATGATATTGATGCCGGTACGGTCATCCAGCGACATTTGCGACAGGTTGCTGGGATGCCTGACGCCCACCATTCATTCGACATGGCTCGGCAATGAGCGTCTGGAATTTCTGGCGCTGGACCGCAGCCGTTTGCTCTACGAGCGCCCGGCGCGGCTCGTGGACCCTCCTCCCCATCCCGATCCGACGGATCTTCTGCCGCTTCAGGGAGGCACCGGTCTCGCTGAATGGATGCGCCGAAAGTTGAACCAAGCAAAGAATAGCCGCGATCATGCCAGAATTGACCCGGTACGGGACAGAATCGGCCGTCGCCTTTGAGTTATGCCTCAGGAAAGACAACCTTACTTTAAGGAGTTGCGGCTAATAGTTGGAAGAGACGCAATAGGATTCAAGACGCTTCCATGCACTCGTTCCAGTCGGCCCAAGCGACTCGGCCCAACCAATTGGCAGGCAATGCCGTCCGCGGTGATCAACGGACCTTTCAGCGGGTTCCGATCAACATGCAGGGCCGTCTGATGCTGGCCAATTATGAGGAGTTCGAGTGTCTGGTGACGGAGATGTCGCCGGGCGATCTCTATGTCACCTGCGTGGGACGTCCGCGTGCCGACGAGCGGGTCATTGCCTATATCGACCATCTTGGCCGCGTCGAGGGCAATGTCGTAGCCGTTGACGGCCGTGGTTTCAGCATGTCGATCAACGCGACCGAGCGCAAGCGCGAGAAGCTTGCAGCTCAGCTGACCTGGCTTGCCAACAAGCATGAGCTTGGCCTGCCGGAAGACCGTCGTCACGACCGCCTGACGCCGCGTGATGTGCGCAGCGAACTCACCCTCGATGACGGCACGAAATATGTCTGCCGCATCATGGATCTCTCACTTTCGGGCGCCGCCGTCGACGTCGAGGTACGCCCGGCGATCGGGACGCCGGTACGTCTCGGCAACATGCGGGGCCGCGTCGTGCGCCATTTCGTGGAAGGCGTGGCGATCGAGTTTCTCTCCCTGCAGTCGCGCGAGACCTTGCGCGAATTTCTCTGATACTGTCATCCTCCTGTCACGCAGCGCCGCGAAACAGCGACGCTTGTCTTTTCCTTGATGCGTGACGGCAAGATGCTCTACCCGGACACAACTCCCTTCGATGAAGGCCTGCTTGACGTCGGCGATAGCCAGCGGATTTGTTGGATGCTATCGGGCAATCCAGAAGGTATTCCCGTCCTCATCCTGCACGGCGGTCCTGGATCCGGCAGCTCCGCCGGGACGCGACGCTATTTCGACCCGCAATATTACCGGATCATTCAGTTCGACCAGCGCGGCTGCGGAGGCAGTCACCCGCATGCGTCGGAACCGGCGATCGCTCTCTCGGCCAACACCACATGGCATTCCATTACCGATATCGAGCAATTGCGGTTGGAGCTCGGTGTCGAACGCTGGATCGTATTCGGCAACTCGTGGGGCTGCACGCTTGCGCTGATCTATGCCGAAACCCACCCGCATCGAGTCGAAGCCTTGCTGCTCGTCGGCGTCACCATGACGAGACAATCCGAAATTGATTGGCTTTATCGCGGACTTGGCCGGTTCTTTCCGCAGGAATGGGCGCGCTTTCGGGCTGCAGTGCCAGAACAGGATCGCCACGGCGATCTGGTAGCCGCCTATTATCGTCGTCTATGCGATCCGGATCCCGCAATTCATGTGAAAGCCGCCAGGGACTGGCACGACTGGGAGGCTGCCTCGATCCTGGTCGATCCGCGTGCGACCCTGTCGCCGCGCTGGTCCGATCCACGCTATCTGACGGCGCGGGCACGGATCATCACTCACTATTTTCACCATCTGGCCTGGCTTGAGGATCGGCAGATCCTGCGCGATATCCATCGGCTTGCCGGCATCCCCTGCACGATGATCCAGGGACGGCTGGATCTGGAGGCACCGGTCGTCACCGCCTGGGAATTGTCGCAGGCCTGGCCGGAAGCAGATCTTGTGATCGTCGCGAATGCTGCCCACTCGCCCGTAGTCGCCGAAATGGCCGCGGCGATCATTCGTGCGACCGACGGCCTTCGCAGCGATTTCAAGCGATAAAAATCCAAAATATTTTTTGAGCCGGCTTTCTCAAAATGGGACGCGTCCGGCCACAAACGGCCGTTTTCAGCGCCTCGATAGGGCGTCGGCGCGATTGCCATGTTTCATTGTGGCACGCTTTCGGTCGAAAGCGACCCCTCGATGTTAAGAAATCCATTTCGGGAAATCCTTTCAGCGCAGCACGATGCGGGATTTCGCCTCCTCGCATCCAATACCGAAATCACTCAAATTTTAATCGAATTTTCCGCGAACTTGAATCAAGTTTTCTGCGCGTTTTATGAAAGTTTGATCCAGATTTGAATAAACTAAGTCCTTAATTTTATTGCGCAATTTTGCGCAGGATAAAAACATGCGTGTCATTCTGATCCCAATAAAAAAGGGACAGGGACATGAACCTTCAATTCGCAATTCGCGGCGGCGCCGCGTTGATACTCGCCACTCTTGGCTTCTTCGGTCTTGCTCAGGCCGCACCCGCCAACATGACGATCACCGGCGATGCCGCTCCTCCGATCGGCCACTATGAGTTCTGCAAGGAAAATCCGCGGGAATGCGTCTATGCCGGCGGCGATGCCGGTCCGATCATCCTCACGCAGGACAGCTGGAAGACAATCCTGAAGGTCAACTACACCGTCAATACGACGATCAAGCCGATGACCGACATGGAACTCTACGGCGTCGAAGAGAAATGGGCCATCCCGACAACCGCCGGCGACTGCGAGGATTTCGCCCTGCTGAAGCGCAAGCAGCTGATCGATGCCGGCTTCTCGCCTTCCGATCTGCTCATGACCGTCGTGCTGCAGCCGAACGGCGAAGGCCACGCCGTCCTGACGGTTCGCACCGATCGCGGCGACTTCGTCCTCGACAACATGCGCAACAAGGTGAAGCTCTGGTCCGAGACCGAATACACCTTCCTCAAGCGTCAATCCGCGGATGATCCGGCCCGCTGGGTCAAGATACAGGATGGCCGCGCCGTCGCAGTCGGCAGCTTGAAGTAAGCCTTCGGCATACACGATCGTCGGCGTCGACGGTCAAAGTCCAAGGCCCGGTCTCGTCCCCTGATTTCTGTCCAGGCCGGTGCCTCTGAGCCGTTCCCACTGTCCCGGGGAACGGCTCTTTTCTATTGAGCGGCGCCCTGAAAGCGGGTGCGGGCAATTTCCTGAGAATTAACTGTGCCGTTAGCATGGCTTGCGATGTATATTTAACCACCGGTTAACCATCGTGGCGCCAATCATCATTTCCAATGAGACTCATCCAGTCAGGCGCCGCGCGGCTCGGCCATTGGCAGCCGGAGCGGAAGGAAATGAAGGCAACAGCATGGCTCCTCCTCTGTCATCCGCCTCAATGATCGAAGAAAGGCCGCTGATTTCAAGCGGTTTCGTCCATCGGCTCACGGCGGGCGTTGCCGTCCTGGCTACCCTTACCGTTGCCATATCCATCGGCGGTCACTGGCTTGGCGAGAAAATATCGTTGGCCGGCCATACGACCGATGCCAAGCCCATCTCCGTCACGATCGGCGACGATGCCTTGCGTTTGGCTGCGAACACGATCCGCTTCCCGAGCGAGCGCGTGGATGGCACAGTCGAGCGCATCGACCTCTACCTGACCTGGCCGCAGATGCAGGGCTATAGCGAGGCGGATCGGCTGCGCTTCGATGATATCTCCCAGTCGTCGTCGCTGATCTTCCTGCAGATCAGCCAGAGTACGATGTCCCGCGACATGTCGGGCAGGTTGGAGCCGATCTATTCGCAATTGATGGATGGTGCCGCCTATGCCGGTCCTTTCGGTCTGACGGCGCATCGGCTGCGCGCGGATGCCGGCTACAATGGCGAAGTCCTTCTGACAGCCCCGCGTCCTGGCGAATCCGATTATGCCGTGCGCTGCCTCCTTGCCTCCCCACCGGCTCAGGCAACCAGCGGAGACTGCCAGCGAGATGTCAAGCTCGGCAAGGATTTGAGCGTCCTTTACCGCTTTTCCAGCAATCAGCTCGGGGATTGGCGCGCCATGGACGCCGCTGTCCAAAATTTCATCAGGGCGCGCATTGTGGATAAGGTCAACGCCGCGGCAGCAGCCGAGGTCGGCCGCTAAAATGGCGCAAAAACTTGAAACCAACTGTTCATCATAAACCGATTGGTAACGCTAAGCTCCTACTGTCGAACGCAACGGGCGTTCATGGAGGCGGCGGCCGGATAATCGAGAATGTAAAATGCAAGCAGAGAGTGATTTAGTGTCCAGATTAGTTCTTTCCGTTTCATCGTCTCAAACCGGTAAGATTCTGGCGAGAGCGCTTCTTGGCTTTTCGATCGCGACGGCAACAGTCACCGTGACGACGGATGCGAATGCTGCTGGCACGAAATATGCGGGTATCGTCATCGATGCGAATACCGGCAACGTTCTCTACAGCGAAAACGCCGACACGCTCCACTATCCCGCCTCCTTGACCAAGATGATGACGGTCTACCTGACCTTCGAGGCGCTGGAGGCTGGACGCATCACCCTCGATACTCCCGTCGTCTTCTCCAGGAATGCCGCGGCCCAGGCGCCGACGAAGCTTGGGATTGGCGCTGGCCATTCCGTGACCGTTCGCGAGGCCATCCTCGGCATCGTCACCAAATCCGCCAATGACGCCGCCATGGGGCTTGGCGAAATGCTTGGCGGTTCAGAGGAAGGCTTTGCCCGATTGATGAACGACAAGGCGCGCGCGCTCGGCATGACGCGCACGACCTATCGTAATCCGAACGGTCTGCCCAATACTGCCCAGATGACGACCGCACGTGATCAAGCCCGCCTCGGCGTGGCTCTGCGCGAACATTTCCCGCAATATTACGGCTTCTTCTCCGAGACGAGCTTCCGCCTCGGCAGCCGGGTCATTCCTGGCCACAACCGCTTGATCGGCTCCGTACGGGGTGTTGACGGCATCAAGACCGGTTACACCCGCGCGGCTGGCTATAATCTGGCGACTTCGGTGAAGATCGATGGGCGCTCCATTGTCGGCGTCGTCCTGGGCGGCGCCTCGACGCCGGCCCGCGACAATCAGATGCGCAAGCTGATCGCGGAATATCTGCCTGTCGCGTCGACGAAACATATCGCTTCGAATGTTATCGCGCAGGCGCCGGCCGCGACGCCCAATCTCCAGGCCGCCAGCGCGCGCATGGCCGACATGGGCCGCGCGAAAATCAAGGACGACGAGACGGCGGAAGCCACCGATACGCATCCCTCCAGCGCGGCTGCCTTTGCTGCTGTTGCGCCTCAATCCAGCAATCCGTTGCTGTCGGCAAAGCCCGTCCAGCGCCCCTCTTCCGAGGAAGTCGCTTCTGTTGCGACTTCGGACGACGGCGATGAGGACGAAGTCGATACCGTGACGACGGCATCGACGAAGGCCGATACCAAGCTCGTTAAGCTGCAGCAGGCCGATAAGTCTGAAAAGGTAGCAAAGGCCGCCAAAGCTGAGCGCGAGCCGGCCGGCTGGGTCGTTCAGATCGGCGTTTCCCCGAGCAAGAACGGCGCGAGCGACCTGCTCGATACGGCGAAAAGCAAGGGTGGCAAGGCGCTTCGCTCGGCCAAACCCTACGCGGTCGCCTTCGATGGTGGCTATCGCGCCCGTTTCGGCGGCTTCGAAGATCAAGGCGCGGCACTCAATGCCTGCAAGGCGCTCAAGCGTGCCGGCGTGAAGTGCTGGGCAAGCATGGAATAGGAATGCGGCCGCGATTTTCGCGGCGCATGGTTTGCAGATTGGCCGGGCTATGTGTCTCGCCCGGCTTTCCGGTCCCGAATGTCAAACGGGCCGGCCCTGAGTTTGTAACGTGTACGGGGTTTTGAAATGGCAATGAACGAGAACTTTCCCGGTTTCTCGCTCGATGGCGGGGGCAAGATGAAACAGAAGAGCTTTGCTCTTCATCCGCTGCATGAGGCGGCGATGCGACTGGCGGACCTCGGTCTCAGCCGCTCGCGCTCGCGCAACAAGACGAAAGACCTGATCGGCATCCTGCTCTGCCACGGCGCGCGGGCATGGCGCTACTCGCAGCCGGAAGCGCATATTCATCTGCACATCACCGCGCCGACCGGCCGTGCGCCGATCATGATGCGGCTGCGCTGAGCATTTCCAGGAAAATGCCCAGCAGTGCGGTGCTCCATCTGGAATTATGCAAAAACAATAGGATGGGCCGGTTCAAGGGCTGCGTACGAAACTGAACCGCTCCAGGCTGCTGCCTAAAGCAATCCGAGTTCAGAGAGCTCCCGCCGAAGATCGGCGGGCAACTCGGCGGCAGCGCCTAAGCTGTCGAGGTCGCGGGGCACATCGTCTTGCGGCAGATAACGCCAGCCTTGAAAAGGACGCCGAGGCTGGCCGGTGGTTTCGATGACGCTCGGATCGAGAATGAGCCGGCAGCGATGAATACCTTCCGCGTCGGTGAAGGTCTCGATCCCAAGCAGTTTCTGCCTTGCCTGCACCTGTCCTTTGATCACCCAATAGAGCGAGCCGCCGTCCAGCAGCTCCTCGACTCGTTTCGGCACCATGCGTGTCGTATGGGTCGTATGCGGCTCCAGGCCGGCGGCAATGGCGTTCATCGCCCGCTCGGAGACCCATTCGCGCAAATCCTCAATCGAATCCGCGCCGACGCATAATTTGATGAGATGCAAAGCCATGGTGCCGTTGAAGTCCTTTTGGCCGGCAGCGTCAAGCTTTTACATCAGGCGTCCACACTCAGCATTCCACGACATTCACAGCAAGGCCGCCGGTCGAGGTTTCCTTGTATTTTTCGCTCATGTCGTAGCCGGTCTGGCGCATGGTCTCGATGCAGGCGTCAAGCGGTACGAAATGCTGGCCGTCGCCCTTGATCGCGAGCGAGGCGGCGGTGACCGCCTTGACCGCGCCGAGGGCGTTGCGCTCGATGCATGGAACCTGCACCAGGCCGGCGATCGGGTCGCAGGTCATGCCGAGGTGATGTTCCAGCGCGATCTCAGCTGCATTCTCGATCTGCTCCGGCGTTGCACCCATGACGGCGGCAAGTCCCGCCGCCGCCATGGCGGCCGCCGAACCCACCTCGCCCTGACAGCCGACTTCGGCGCCGGAAATCGAGGCATTGTGCTTGATGATCCCGCCGACTGCAGCTGCAGTCAGCAGGTAATTGCGGATGCCGTCCTGATCCCAATCCTCATGGAAATGCTGATAGTAGCGGATGGTTGCCGGAATGACGCCGGCCGCGCCATTAGTCGGCGCCGTCACCACGCGTCCGCCGGCCGCATTCTCTTCGTTGACCGCCATGGCGTAGACGCTCAGCCAGTCATTGGCGAGCAGCGGGTTGATACGGTTGCTGCGCCATTCCTCCTGCAGCTTGTCATGGATGGCGCGCGCGCGCCGGCGCACCTTCAGGCCGCCGGGCATGATGCCGTCGACTTTGAGGCCGCGATCGATGCAGCTGCTCATGGCTGCCCAGATGCGGTCGAGGCCGGCGTCCAGCTCTTCCGCGCTCATGCGCGTTTCTTCATTGGCGCGCTTCATCTGCGCGATCGAGAGGCCGGAGCGCTCGGACATTTCGAGCATCTGCTTGGCACTGGCAAAGGGGAAGGGAACGCGCTCGCCCGCGGCGGCCGGCTTCTTCTTGTCCGCCCGCATCTGCTCCAGTTCCGTATCGGTGACGACAAAGCCGCCGCCGACGGAATAGTAGATGCGCTTGAGGAGCAGGCGATCGTCCTTGTCGAAGGCGGAGAAGCTCATGCCGTTGGCATGGCCGGGCAGCGGCACCTTCTTGTCGAAGATGAGATCGGTCCTGGGCTGGAATTCATAAGCTGGATGGCCCGGCGGCGTGATGCGCCCGCTGCGCTCGACCTCGTCGATGATGCCGTCCATATGGTCTGGATCGACGCTATCCGGCCTCGCGCCCATCAGGCCGAGAATGACCGCCCTGCCCGTGCCATGGCCGATACCCGTGTGGGCCAGCGAACCATGCAGGCTGACCTTGATCGAAGCGACATGCACGTTCGAGGACGGGCGCGGCCATTCGTTCGAAAGCACGAGGTCGAGGAAGCGATTCGCGGCCGACATCGGCCCCATCGTGTGCGAGCTGGATGGTCCCACACCGATCTTGAACACATCGAAAACTGAAAGAAACATGGACCTTTGGTGCCTCCCAGGCAAATCGATTTCCGGCAAGGCTACGCTATCGGGGCAAGCTTGCACGGCGATTGGCCGACATTGGATTTCACGGCAGCGACATTACATATAGGCATTCGGGGAAGCAAACAGAAGGCCATTGCGCACCGTCCGCGCTGCGCTACAGTCCACATCGGATCGATCTGGAGAATCTGCCTTTATGACGACTGCCGACCATGTCGCCCTCGCCCTGTTCATCCTTCTCTGGGTCGCGCTGAACTGGATCACCAGCAGCGCGACATTCTTCAACCGCATCAGCCTGACGCTGGCGATGAACGAGCGCCGGCGCGAATGGATCTACAATTCGCTGCGCCGCGATCTGAAGATGATCGACACGCAGATCCTCTCCGGCCTGCAGAACGGCACCGGATTCTTCGCATCCACCTCGATCTTCGCCATCGGCAGCTGCTTCGCCCTGCTCGGCGCCACCGATAAGGTCAACGCTTTCTTCTCCGACCTGCCCTTCGTCTTCAATAGCGGCCGTACGGCCTTCGAGATCAAGGTCGCGGGGCTTGCCTGCCTTTTCGGCTACGCCTTCTTCAAATTCGGCTGGGCCTATCGTCTGTTCAACTATTGCACCATCCTCTTCGGCTCGTTGCCGATGCGCGAGGAAGCCATTCTCGATCCGCTGGGCGCCGAACGGGCGGCGGATCGCGTGGTGCGCATGAACATCATCGCGGCGCGCAATTTCAATGCCGGCCTGCGGGCGATCTTTCTATCCATCGGCTATCTAGGCTGGTTCCTCAGCCCCTATGTCTTTATGGGCACGACCATCTTCATCATCATCGTGCTGATCCGCCGGCAGTTTTTTTCCGATGCCCGTCTGGCCATTATGGATGCCGATATGCCATGACAAGGCCGCGTCGGCTCTAAGCCGGCGCGCAAGATTTGAGTTCATGCCTGGAAGGACCTCCCAATGGCCGCCATTGCCGAGAGCGCGGACACCTATCAAAAGACGCCTCGGATCGGCATTCTGGATACGGCGCGCGGCCTCGCCCTTCTGGCGATGGCAAGCTACCATTGCACCTGGGATTTCGAGTTCTTCGGCTATCTCGACGCCGGCACGGCTGAAACGGGCTGGCTGAAGCTTTATGCCCGCGCCATCGCCAGCACCTTCCTCTTCCTGGCCGGCTTCAGCCTCGTGCTCGCCAATACGCCGGAGATTCGTTGGCGCTCCTATTGGCGACGGATGGGCATGATCATCGCCGCTGCCGCGGCGATTTCGCTGGTCACCTTCATCGGCCTGCGTGACGAATGGATATTCTTCGGCATCCTGCACGGCATCGCGGCCGCAAGCCTCGTCGGCCTGCTATTCCTGCGACTGCCTGTATTCGCCACCCTTCTCATCGCGGCCTTGCTGACGGTCGGCATCGTCATCGACAATGTCATCGCCCCCTTTTCGCTGCATTCGAGCCTTTTCGATGCGCCGTGGCTCTGGTGGGTCGGGCTCTCGGAAAACATCCAGCGCTCGAACGACTATGTGCCGCTCTTTCCATGGCTGACGCCATTCCTGTTCGGTCTCGGCGTCGCGCAATTGGCCATATCGTTCGGCTGGCTCGATCGCCTGGCGAAATTCGGCCCCGGTCGCAATCTGATCGCCAGCGCCGGCCGGCACAGCCTTATCTTCTATCTGGTCCACCAACCTGTTCTGTTCAGCCTCGTCTATCTCCTGTCGCTGGTGGCGCCGCCGCCGCCGCAGGATCCGACGGTCGGTTACATCAGGCAATGCGTGGCCTCCTGCACGCGGTCGGGCACGGAAACCATGTGCCGCAGCTTCTGCCAATGCACGCTCGACAAGTTGCAGGCCCAGGATCTCTTTAAACCCTTGGAATCCGGGTCGATCAAGGCAGATAGCGATGAACGCGTAAGCCGAATCGCGATACAATGCACGGAACAAGCGCAATGACAGGGTTATTCCATGAATGCCTATCGTTCGAAGTCGCTGAGTTTTCCGTGGCCGCCGCTGCTCTATAGCCTTGCCGTCATTGCAGCGCTTTATCTCCAACGGTGGTACCCGTTGCCATTGCCCTTTGTATGGGCACTTCTTGCCTGGGTGGTCGGAGCCCTTCTGACCATTCTAGCGGTGACCCTGAACGTCTGGGCGGTCAAGACGCTGCTGGAGAGCCGCACCACCGTCCTCACACAACGCTGCACCACCCATCTGGTGACGACAGGCCCCTTCCGTTTCACCCGCAATCCAACTTATCTCGGCTACACGCTGCTGATGGCCGGTATGGGCCTGATGATCGGTAATCTTTGGTTTCTGGCAATGGCAGCAGCCGCAGCAGCAATGACGACCTTGCTCGTCATCCGCTGCGAGGAGATGCATCTCCTGTCACGATTCGGCTGTGAGTTCGAATTTTATTGCAGGCGTACGCGCCGCTGGGTTTGAAACGGGAACTAAAGGGCCGTCCAGCGGTAACTAGTTTCCAACGAAAAAGAAAATGCGACCCATATTCGTTCTCTTGATATAAACCAGATCATTACTGTGTGACACACCGTCTCCGGCGTAGAGCTCAAATTGACGAGACCTTTCTCCGCCGACAGCGTTTTCCAGCTTGGCGGACGTGCTCTCGTCGAGGAAAGAGCAGTCGGGTTCGCTGCACTGAATGCTGACTTCTCCCGACAGATGTTGCGTCGAATCGATAGTCACACTCACTTCAACACGGGCCTTCTGGTCGTCGATAAGCTGACAGGGAGAGTGAACATGGCAAACCTGTTGGCCATAGATCGCGTCCTTCCCGTCAAGCAAAAGGCCATAGGCGACCGGAACATTCGACTGTGCGACGTCGGCGGCAGAACCACCCTCAGGGTTTGCGAGGATAGCCGCAGCGAGTATAGTAACGATTGACGAGATTCTTGTGATCATGCCACGAAATCCCCTGAGAACGCTTGCTTCTATAAAGCGTTCTGGCCGGAACTATGGCTGAGAAATTGGCTACTCACGCCATGATAGAGGTCATCACGTCCCGACGCCGATTTCGGCGAGACGTCCGAGACAGGCCTCTTCGACATTGTCGAGTTCGCTCAGCGTATCGTCGATATCCTTGCGCTTCTGGCGAAGCTCGTCGCGCTTTTCATCGACACGCTTCATCAGCAGCTTCAGCTGACCGATCTCGCCCGGTGGCTCCCTGTAGACCTGAATGATCTCGCGGATTTCAGCGATGGTGAAGCCGATGCGGCGGCCACGGAGGATTTCGGCAATGAGGCGTCGGTCGGCGGGCCGGAACAAGCGTGTGCGTCCTCTGCGCTCGGGTTGAATGAGGCCTTCGTCCTCATAAAACCTCAACGTCCGGGTCGAAACCCCGAATTCCCGAGTAAGCTCCGTTATGCTATAATATCCGTCGACCAAGAATCCGCCCCTATCTGCTGCCCATCATAATATTGACTTTTACGTAATAGTCAATTTTCACTGATTTTGCGGCATGCAGTTTCCAGCAAGTGAAGCGCGTACCATCAGGAAGTCAGCTGTCGCCTCGCGGCTCGCCCGAATCGGGCAGTGGAAATGGGGAAATACCATTATGCACCGATTGCGCCCTTGGTGGCCGGAGGCAGCATCCCCGTCGGAAGAATCACGCTCGCATTTTGCGCAAGACTGGGAAAATCGTCGTCATGTTAAGGGCGTCGTTATGCTCGTCTTCATCGGCCATTCCCGATTGCTCGGTATTTCAGCTCGGATGGCTGAATAGAAAATTGAATAGTAACAATTGGATAAAAGAGAAAGCTGATAAAAAGGATTCAGCTATCGAGACGGTGGCAATGTTGCCACCTCACCCTTATCCTGGGCGGCTATAATGTCCTTTCATCCGACAGAGAGTATCAATGCCCGCCCGCCCCATCATCCGCTTCCCAGATCCGCTATTGCGAACCGCCTGCGCTCCGGTGACTGTCTTCGACGACGACCTGCGAATGCTCGTCGAAGACCTGCTGGATACGATGCGCGCCGCTCCCGGTGTCGGCATCACCGGCCCACATATCGGTCTCCTCAAGCGGGTGGTCGTGATAGAACTCAGCCGCAAGGATGGCGTGCGTGCCTATATCAATCCGGAGATCCTCTGGTCCTCGCAAGAGACCATGCGGCATATGGAAGGCAGCGTTTCCATGCCTGGGGCAACCGAAGAGATCGTCAGGCCCAAATCGATCCGCTTTCGCTATCAGGATGTCTCCGGCGAAGCGCATGAGGCGGAGGCGGAGGATTTTCTCGCCATCTGCATTCAGCACGAGATCGACCAATTGGACGGGATCTTCTGGCTTCAGCGGCTTTCCAAGCTCAAGCGTGATCGCCTTGTAACGAAATGGGAAAAAAACCGGGTCTGAGGTTCACAACAGAAAACGGGCGCCGCGAAGGCGCCCGCTCGATAGAAGGCCTATTGGCGGATCAGCCCTTGAGCTTGGAGTTGCAGAGGCTGTAGTAGCCGCCGCCCTTCTGGATCCATTTCAGGCCGCCGAGCGAATTGCTGGTCTTGGCGGCATTATAGGCATCAACGCAAGTATGGAAGCGACCCTTGCCTGGCGTCTCGCTGGCATATTTCGCGTCGATCTTTGCGGGGAAGGTCACGCCGGCCGGAGCAGCAGCCGTCGGCTTTGCCGGCTCGCTTGCCGGCGGCTTGGTGGCGTCGGGCTCGTTGGCATCGACCTTGGCTGCCGCGGTCGTCTTCGCTGCCTTGGAAGGCGTCGTGGCGGCCGGTGCGGTGGTTGCCGGCGCAGTCGTGGTGGCGCTGGCATCGGCGCTGCACTGCGTCGTGCGGAAGTCGTTCCACTTTTGGCCGTTCAAGGTACCAGCGGTCTTGGCCGCCTGGTATTTGGCGCTGCACTCTTTCATGGTTAGCGCAGAAGCCGAAGAAGCGAGGCCCATCGAGCCTACAACTGTGAGAGACGCAAAAGACATCAACAGAATGGCACGACTAGTCATTGGCATTTCCTCCGCTCTATGACGAATGTCGAAACTATTAATCGTATCGTCCCTATCGATTGTCAATCGACGCGCGATTTCTGGGGCGACGGAAAACACCATATGCGGACGAACATGAACGCAAACTGTACAAAAATAGCCATCAAAAAGAGCGGCTTGGCAGAACCAGCAATCGTTGATGGCAGTCCGCGGAGCGCCGGATTCAGCTGGAGGTAGATAAGGTCGCGATGCCGATATGAACACAATGTCCCTCGATTAACTTGGGCCCTGTTCGGCATCTTCGGGATGATAGAAGCGCCAAGATCTCGCAACGACAGTGCGACGAACCGACGGCGATCAGTGTTTCGCGAGGTGAAGGAGCGATTGTTGGCGCGATATAATCTATCGTGAGATTCGGGCCTTGAAGTGCGGGCACGTCGCCCTACTCTCTTCCTGGCAGTTCCCCTCTCTATGCCCTGGATGCTCTCCCTTCCAGGGCATTTTTCTTGGCTGGCACGCCATGCGGCGAGATGCGTCGGCCAAAATGATTCGCCTTGGGTCCAGAATGAGCCTAGGTTGCCCTATCGCTGGCTACCGAACCCGTAGGCGCCGGCGGCTGGGAGAGATGACACACTCTCGCCTGCGGAGGTCAAGGAGTTCCTACGTGACCTCGCATGACAATCGAGACAATATACTCAGCGATCAGAAGCTGCATGATCTTCTCAAGGCAGAAGACAAGATGGATCGTCTGGAGAGGGCGAAGCTTGGCCCTCGGGATGAGCCTGTAGTGTCCGCCGAAAAAGGTGCCCAGGAGCCTTGCTTGTGAGAGCTCTTTGATCCGTCCGGTTTCGACGCTGAAATCTGAATACCTGCCTGCGTGAAAACGCTGGAGCAGGTCTTACGCGTCGTTGACCGTCTGCCCGAAAACCTGCTCGAAGGCATCGCGAAGGCGGATGTCGACATCGGTCATCATGACCGGCAGGCCGAGATCGATGAGGCTGGTGACGCCGTAAGCGGAAATCCCGCAGGGAATGATGCCGGTGAAATGGCCGAGATCGGGATCGACGTTCAGCGAAAGGCCGTGAAACGTCACCCATTTGCGTACGCGGATGCCGAGCGCGGCGATCTTGTCTTCCGCCACGGTACCGTCAGGCAGAACCGGCTTTTCCGGACGCCTCACCCATACTCCGACTCTATCCTCACGACGTTCGCCGCGCACATTCATCGATTCGAGCGTACGAATGATGACTTCTTCAAGCGCGCCCACGAAGGCGCGGATATCCTGCCGCCGACACTTCAGGTCCAGCATGACATAGGCCACGCGCTGGCCCGGCCCATGATAGGTATATTCACCGCCGCGTCCGGTCGCGAATACCGGAAATCGATCCGGCTCGATGAGATCGGCGGCATCGGCGCTGGTGCCGGCGGTATAGAGCGGCGGATGCTCGACCAGCCAGACCAGCTCCGGCGCCCGCCCCTCGGCGATATCAGCGACTTCCGCCTCCATGGTGGCAACGGCCTCTTCATAAGGCACGAGTACATCGCTGATCCGCCAGCGAACGGGCGGCGTACCGTGAACGGGAAACATCTGGTGAGAAAGTTCGGTGCGAAGCATATGGCAGTCCTTTGCGCACCCGCGGGCCGCACTTGTGGAAATCCTGCGCGCCGACGGGTTGTCCACATATGGCGCTATTCGGGCGGGAATTCAAACATCTAAGGCGTTTCCACCGCATCCGGACGGATACGATCGGAGGAGCTGTGAAGGAATTTAAAAAAACTGACACATCGCTCTTGTGCCCCCCGAATGCTTTTGCTACATGCAGCCGCGCCGGAGAAATCCGGCCTACCACGATGCGGTCGTGGCGGAATTGGTAGACGCGCAGCGTTGAGGTCGCTGTGGGGCAACCCGTGGAAGTTCGAGTCTTCTCGACCGCACCAAAAGAACCCGGCTTAGGCCGGGTTTTTTGTTTTTCAAACAGTGCTTTACGCAAGCGTGTACTCCCCAATGAAACGGGTCGCAGAACACAACGGATATCTCTCCGCGCTGTTGACCACTTGTTCTGTTGAAATCAGCTTTTGTCGATATCGACCGCCCAGTGTCCCAGCCTCATATATTTTCGTATCGTTCAGGGCGTTCATGTTGTTCTCCCGCCTTGCTCAGCAAGAGCCGTTAGGTCTCCATGGTTACTTGACTTCGCGCCGCTCTCTGGCACCGTGAAATTCTTCAAAAATCGGAGGATGCATGACGCCAGAACGCTTTTCCGAATGCCTTTTGCATATCCGCTGGACGCCGATCAATCTGGCGAGCGCCCTGCAATGCGACCTGTCATGGGTGGAGGCAATGGAAGTTGGAAATGCCGAAGTGCCGGCCGGATTGGCAGAGTGGCTGGAAACTCTCGCGCAATGCCATGAGGAGGCTGGCGTCCCGACCACGTATCGCGGACGCGGGCACGACTGAGATCGACGGAGATGAACCTGGAAAACAAATGGCAGTCCGGCAAACAGCGGATAATTCACTCCAAACGGGGGGATTTGAGATGAATGATGATTTTCGCTTGAAGCTTATCAAAATCAGAGGCGAAAAGATCGCCCATCGCAACGAACTGCTGGCGATGAAGATGCAGGGCGCAAGCGCAAAAGGGGGTGCGGAGGTTATCGATCTTGACGGTATGATCGCCCGCGAACAACTCGCGATCGACAACCTCGATGATACGATTGCCCGCCTGAGCTAGAAATGCCCAGCGCCGCGCTCAATGCGCCACATCCTTGCTGAGATTGCGCAGCCTGATCTGATGATCGAGACGTTCGAGTTGTTGAGTCGTTGTTTCGATCAGCCGGCCGATTTCCTGATAGGCCGCGCGTAGCCGCGAAAGCTCGTTTCGGACAGCTTCCAATGCGCGCTCGTCGCTATCCTCTCCAGGACCATCGCCCGCCCCGGTCATCAACCATGCGGGGGAAACATCGAAAAGAGCCGACATCTTCACCAGAGCGGAGGAATTTGGCTCGGCGCGATCGGATTCCCAGGCAAGCATCGTCTCTTCGCTGACGCCGAGTTGGCTCGCCAGTGTTTCGAGGCTGATGCCGGCGGCATCGCGGGCCATGGACAGGCGACCACCCAGGGTATCGTCGCCCTCATCCGAAAAAACGGTCGTCTCTTGTTCGGATTTGAACATCGGTGCGATCCTTTTCTTGGCTGCGCCGGCGAATTTTTGTGCGGCGCATTTATGTTTTAGCCGTTTCCGAAGGCAGAGATAGGTCTAAGGGCGTCATCCCGCCATTGCGATCCGTCCCAAATGGAAAAGTGTGACGTTTTGCGATGGCTGTCTTCGCGCATTGCAATCCGCTTCCGATCGCGCCTTGATTGCATGCCCTTCCTGTGTTTGATGAACGTGATGACCGTCGCTCCCGCCGTTTCCGCACAGCAAAATCCGCTCCGAGGCATGACGATCATGGCAAGCGCCATGATCCTGCTGCCGACGATGGACGCGATCGCCAAATACATGGCGAGCTTCGAAGGCATGTCGCCGGGTCAGGTGACCTTCTATCGTTTCTTCTTTCAGATTGTCTGCATGCTGCCGCTGCTGGTGACGACAACCGGGCGGTCGGCTTTCTCGGCAAAGCGCCCCTGGATGAACCTCCTGCGTGGCGCGCTGCATGGTGCCGCCAGCCTGCTCTTCTTCGCAGCGGTCAAATACATGCCGCTCGCCGATGTTTTCGCGATCTATTTCGTCGAGCCATTCATGCTGACGGCCCTTTCAGCACTGTTTCTAGGCGATAAAGTCGGCTGGAGGCGCTGGCTGGCGATCGTCATCGGCTTCGTCGGCGCGATGATCGTGATCCAGCCGAGTTTCGAGATCTTCGGATTGAAGGCGCTGCTGCCTGTAGCCTGCGCCTTCCTCTTTGCGCTCTATCTGTTCATGAACCGCGCCGTCGGCGAGGCGGATTCGCCGTTGACGATGCAGGTTATGGCCGGCGTAGGCGGCACGCTGTTCATGGCATTCGTGCTCTTCGCCGGCGCTTCGGCCGGCATTGGCGATTTCGAACCTTCCCTGCCCGCCTCTGCACTCGGCCTCGTGCTTTTGCTGATTCTGGGATCGATTTCAGGCTATGCGCATATGCTTGTCGTTCGCGCCTTCCGGCTGGCACCGCTCTCGCTACTCGCCCCGTTCCAATATTTCGAGATCATTTCCGCCACCGTCCTCGGCTACGCGATCTTCGGCGATTTCCCCAATCTTTCCAAATGGATCGGCATTGCCATCATCGTTAGCTCCGGTCTTTTCATAATCTGGCGGGAGCGCGCGCAGTCCCAATTGGAAAAAACCGCATGAGCACCGATATCTTCGCATGGACCGGCCATGCAATTTATGGCTAAAACACTGACTGAATAGAGTATTTGGGCGGAGATCGCATGTTCAAGAAAATCCTGATCGCCAATCGCGGCGAGATCGCCTGCCGTGTGATCAAGACCGCGCGCCGGATGGGTATCTTGACGGTTGCGGTCTATTCCGATGCCGATCGGGACGCATTGCACGTCGAAATGGCCGATGAATCAGTCCATATCGGTCCGGCACCCGCAGCCGAAAGCTATCTCGTCGCCGAGAAGATCATCGCCGCCTGCAAAGAGACCGGCGCCGAAGCGGTTCATCCGGGTTACGGCTTTCTTTCCGAGCGTGCCGCCTTCTGCGCGGCGCTGGAGAAGGAAGGCATCGTCTTCATTGGCCCGAAGCCGAAGGCGATAGAGGCCATGGGCGACAAGATCGAATCGAAGAAATTCGCCAATGCCGCCAAGGTCTCCACCGTTCCGGGCCATCTCGGCATCATCGACGACGCCGATCATGCCGAGCGGATCGCCGGCGAGATCGGCTATCCCGTCATGATCAAGGCCTCCGCCGGCGGCGGCGGCAAGGGCATGCGCATCGCCTGGAGCAAGGACGAGGTGCGCGACGGGTTCGAGCGCGCCCGTTCGGAAGCGAAAAACTCCTTCGGCGACGACCGCGTCTTCATCGAGAAATTCGTCGTCGATCCCCGGCACATCGAGATCCAGGTGCTGGCCGATGCCCATGGCAACGTCGTCTATCTCGGCGAGCGCGAATGCTCCATCCAGCGTCGGAACCAGAAGGTCGTGGAAGAGGCGCCCTCGCCGTTCCTCGATGGAGCGACGCGCAAGGCGATGGGCGAGCAGTCCGTGGCGCTGGCCAAGGCCGTGGATTATCAAAGCGCCGGTACGGTCGAATTCATCGTCGATCGCGACAGGAATTTCTACTTTCTCGAAATGAACACCCGCCTGCAGGTCGAGCATCCGGTGACGGAGCTGGTGACCGGCATCGATCTCGTCGAGCAGATGATCCGGGTTGCCGCCGGCGAAAAGCTGCCATTCAAGCAGACGGATATTGCGCTCAACGGCTGGGCGATCGAAAGCCGCCTTTACGCAGAAGATCCCTATCGCAACTTCCTGCCCTCGATCGGCCGTCTGACGCGCTATCGCCCGCCGCGCGAGACGAGGACGGAAAAATCGGTCGTCCGCAACGACACCGGCGTCTTCGAAGGTGCCGAGATCTCCATGTACTACGATCCGATGATCGCCAAACTCTGCACTTGGGCGCCAACCAGGCTGGAGGCGATCGAAGCGATGGGCGAGGCCCTAGATGGCTTCGTCGTCGACGGTATCGAACACAACATGCCATTCCTTTCCGCGCTGATGAAGCATCCGCGCTGGCGCGAGGGTCGTCTCTCCACCGGCTTCATCGCCGAGGAATATCCCGACGGCTTCGCGCCCGTGACGCCGGATGAAGACCAGGCCGCCCTGCTTGCGGCAGTCGCCCTTTCCTGCAGCCTGACCGAATCCAATCGCCGCGAGCGTTATGCCGATCGCTTGCGCCCTGCGGCTGGCCCATTGCCGGAGAACTGGATTGTCAAGCTCGACACCGATTATCTGCCGGTGGCGCTGCTCGAAGGCGTGGTGACCATTCCTTTCGAGATGGACATGCAGGTGGGCGGCAAGACTGTGACCGTTTCAACCGACTGGCGTCCCGGCGATGCCGTTTGGGCCGGCACCGTAGGCGGCCGCAAGCTGACCGCCCAGATCCGCACCGTGCTGAACGGTTTGCGCATAGATTGGCAGGGAATTTCCGTCAGAGCCAAGATATTCACCCCGCGTCAGGCTGAGCTCGACAAGCTCATGCCGGTCAAATTGCCGCCCGATACGTCGAAGCTGCTTCTCTGCCCCATGCCCGGCCTGGTCGTCGCCATTGCCGTTGCAGAGGGACAGGACGTCAAGGCCGGCGAGACGCTGGCCATCGTCGAGGCGATGAAGATGGAAAATGTCCTGCGCGCCGAACGCGACCTGGTCGTCGGCAAGATCAACGCCAAGCCGGGCGAAAGCCTCGCCGTCGATGCCGTGATCATGGAATTTGCCTGATCCGGATATAAGTATCGCCACCTTTTCGGAAAAACCGCGCGGCGATTGCTCGGCTAAAACATGATAATTGCGACGCTAAGTGTCTGATTTTGGCTTGAGCCGCCCGGCGCGCCCGTGCCAATGTCGTGCGGACCAAATCATAGCAAAAAGGGATGAGATCATGGACGTTCGCGCCGCCGTTGCCGTGCAGGCAGGAAAACCGCTTGAGGTGATGACGGTCCAGCTTGAGGGGCCGAAGGCCGGCGAGGTGCTGATCGAGATCAAGGCGACCGGCATCTGCCACACCGACGACTTCACCCTGTCTGGCGCCGATCCGGAGGGCTTGTTTCCGGCGATCCTCGGCCATGAGGGTGCCGGCATCGTCGTCGATGTCGGACCGGGCGTGACGTCGGTGAAGAAGGGCGACCATGTCATTCCGCTCTATACGCCCGAATGCCGCGAATGCCCGTCGTGCCTGTCGCGCAAGACCAACCTGTGCACGGCGATCCGCTCGACGCAAGGCCAGGGCCTGATGCCGGACGGCACCTCGCGCTTCTCGATCGGCAAGGACAAGATCCATCACTATATGGGCTGCTCGACCTTCGCCAATTTCACCGTGCTGCCGGAGATTGCCGTTGCCAAGGTCAATCCCGACGCCCCCTTCGACAAGATCTGCTATATCGGCTGCGGCGTCACGACAGGCATCGGCGCGGTCATCAACACCGCCAAGGTGGAGATCGGGGCAACGGCGATCGTCTTCGGTCTCGGCGGCATCGGCCTCAACGTCATCCAGGGCTTGCGGCTGGCCGGCGCCGACATGATCATCGGCGTCGATCTCAACAATGACAAGAAGGCCTGGGGCGAGCGCTTCGGCATGACGCATTTCGTCAACCCGAAGGAGGTCGGCGACGACATCGTACCCTATCTCGTCAACATGACGAAGCGCGGCGCCGACCAGATCGGTGGTGCCGACTATACCTTCGACTGCACCGGCAACACCAGGGTGATGCGCCAGGCGCTCGAAGCTTCGCATCGCGGCTGGGGCAAGTCGGTGGTCATCGGCGTTGCCGGCGCCGGCCAGGAGATCTCGACGCGTCCGTTCCAGCTGGTGACCGGCCGCTCGTGGATGGGGACGGCCTTCGGCGGTGCGCGCGGCCGCACCGATGTGCCGAAGATCGTCGACTGGTACATGGAGGGCAAGATCGAGATCGATCCGATGATCACCCACACCATGCCGCTCGAAGACATCAACAAGGGCTTTGAGCTCATGCACTCCGGAAAAAGTGTCAGGGGCGTGGTGGTTTACTGAGCATCCAGGAAATTATGGATCGGAGCGACACTCATCGCTCCGGTCCAATTTATTCATGAACGGCTGCATCTGTTGTGCTACTGTTCCGTGGGTAAGGACCAGGACATCGTCATGCATCGAAACCAATCTGTTTCATTGACCGACCGCCAGCAAAAGCTTGTCGACCAACTCGTCGGATCGGGCCGTTATCACGGCGCGAAGGATGTCATCGCAGCGAGCTTACGCTTACTTGAAGACCACGAAAAGCAGGCGAATGCCTTCATCGCGGATATGGAACGAGAGATTGCTCTCGGTTTGGAAAGCGGTGAGGCTAAGCCGATGGAATCGGCGGACGAATTGCTGTCGAAGTTCCGTCGGCAGAAGTAACGCATGGCAGGACAGATAATCCGAAGGCCGCTTTTCGTTGAAGATGTTCGCTCGGCCTGGGCATACATTACGGAAGAAAACTCCGCCGCAGCGGATGCTTCGGTTCGGGAATTGGAAAAACGATATCAGATCCTCGCCGTTAATCCGCTGCTCGGCGTTCAACGGTTTCCGAAATATCCAAATCTTCGTATGTTTCCTTTCAGACAGTACATCATAATCTATGATCCACTGGCGAACGGTTCCGGCGTAGAATTGATCCGCTTCCTTCACGCCGCGAGAGATTATCATCGCTTCTTTGATGATTGATGCCATGTCTTTCATCGTTCCCGGATGTTCCATTTTAAGCTTAGCACAATGATTTATGTCGATGCCGATGCCTGTCCGGTGAAGCCGGAGATCCTGAAAGTTGCCGAACGCCACGGCATCGAGGTGACTTTTGTCGCAAATTCCGGGCTGCGGCCGTCGCGGGATCCGATGGTGCATAACGTCATTGTCTCCAACGCCTTCGATGCCGCCGACAACTGGATCGCCGAGCATGCGGGTGCCGGCGACATCGTCGTCACCGCGGACGTGCCGCTTGCCGGCCGTTGCGTCGCGACCGGAGCGCTGGTGACGGGGCCGACCGGCCGCATCTTTGACAAAACGAATATCGGCATGGCCACGGCCATGCGCGATCTCGGCGCGCATCTTCGCGAAACCGGCGAAAGCAAGGGCTACAATGCCGCCTTCTCGCCACGCGACCGCTCCGCCTTTCTCGAAACCTTCGACCGGCTCTGCCGGCGTGCTAGAGCATGATCTCAAAAAGTGCGCAGCGGTTTTTGGATAAGATCATGCAAAATCAAAATATTAGAGCGTAGTGGCGGTTCGAAGAAAAGCCATAACGCTCTAAAATCCATCAAACGCCTGGAGGCCAGCAGTGAACATCATTTCCCAGAACACAGCATTCGGCGGCATGCAGGGCGTCTTTTCGCATGAGTCCGAAGCCTGCAAATGCGAGATGACCTTCGCCGTCTTCGTGCCGCCGCAGGCGATCAAGGAGCCCCGCCCCGTCCTTTGGTATCTTTCCGGCCTCACCTGCACCCATGCCAACGTCATGGAAAAGGGCGAGTATCGCCGCATGGCCGCCGAGCTCGGCCTGATCATCGTCTGCCCGGACACAAGCCCGCGCGGCAACGATGTGTCGGACGAGCTGACCAATTGGCAAATGGGCAAAGGCGCCGGCTTCTATCTCGATGCCACCGAAACGCCCTGGGCCGAAAACTACCAGATGTACAGCTACATTGCCGAGGAACTGCCCGCGATCATATCGAAGCAATTCCGTGCCGATATGAGCCGCCAGGCCATCTTCGGCCATTCCATGGGCGGCCACGGCGCCATGACGATCGCGCTGAGGAACCCGGAGCGCTTCAAGAGCTGCTCGGCGTTCGCCCCGATCGTACAGCCGTCGACGGCCGATTGGTCCGCACCTGCCCTCGAAAAATATCTCGGCAGCGACAAGGCCGCATGGCGCCGCTACGACGCCTGCGCACTCGTCGAAGACGGCGCCCGCTTCCCCGAATTCCTTGTCGACCAGGGCAAGGCCGACAGCTTCCTTGAAAACGGCCTGCGTCCCTGGCTGTTCGAAGAGGCGATCAAGGGCACCGACATCGATTTGACCCTGCGCATGCATGACCGCTACGACCATTCCTATTACTTCATCTCCAGCTTCATGGACGATCATCTGAAGTGGCATGCCGAACGCCTGGCACGGTGAAGATGGCATGGCTGCCATGCGGTTCTTGCCTTGAAAAGTGCCTTCGGCAAAGGCATATAGGCAATACGCAGACGACTGCGGCGGCCGGCGCCCATAACCGGCCGCAGACACCGCGGGGACGGCCTCGCTCTTAACAAAGGAGCGTAAAATGGCTTGGTTCCTGCTTTTCCTCGCAGGCTTGTTCGAAATCGGCTGGGCGGTCGGCCTCAAATATACCGACGGATTCACCCGGCCGATGCCGACGGTTCTCACCGTCATATCCATGATCATCAGCGTCGTGCTGCTCGGTTTGGCCGTAAAGACCCTGCCGATGGGCACCGCCTACGCGGTCTGGACCGGCATCGGCACGGTTGGCACGGTTCTGCTCGGCATATGGCTGCTCGGCGATCCCGCGACTTTCGTCCGACTGCTCTGCATCGGCCTGATCGTGGCCGGCATTGCCGGCCTCAAGCTCGCGGCCTGACGGGCTACGGGCGGCGCTGGCGATTGTCCAGCGCCCATTTTCCCGATCCGGCAAACACCAGAAACAGGAAGATGAAGCAGAATAGCACCGCGCCATCTCCCTCATTATTGGCCGGGAAGAAATTGATCGGCATATGCACCTTGAAATAGGCGATCGCCATTTCGCCGCTGAGGAGGAAGGCGACTGGGCGGGTGAAGAGACCGAGCAGGATGAGGATACCGCCCACGAACTCGATGATCGCAGCCGCGAAGAACAGCGTCGTGATGGCGTAAGGTGCCGGCGGAAAGCCGAAGAGCTTCTGCGTGCCGTGTTGGATGAACAACAGGGCAGTGATGATTCGCAGAATTGCGAGGGCTGCAGGCTGATAGGGCGACAAGCGCTCGGAAAGTGACATGAAGATCTCCGTTCGAAGGGGGAATGCGAAGGGAGATCCTGTCGAAAGTATTCTCGCTTCGCTGACAGAGGCATCAACACGCGAGAGACGGATTTATTCGGCGGGCTCGAGCACCAGCCCGCCGAATAAATGGATTACTTCTTGTTGTTGTCGAGCGCCAGAAGGCCCGGACCTGCGAAGATCAGGAACAGGAAGAGGAAGCAATAGAGGATCGCTCCGTCACCGCCATTGTTGGCCGGGAAGAAATTCTTCGGATAATGCGCCATGAAATAGGCGACCGCCATATTGCCGCAGAGAATGAAGGCAACCGGGCGGGTAAAGAATCCGGCGACCGTCGCCAATCCCCCGACGACTTCGATGATACCCTGAACCAAAAGCAAGGTCGGCAGCGGGCTTGGAAATTGACCGCCGGCCGGAAAGCCGAAAAGCTTCTGCGTGCCATGTTCGATGAACAGCAGGCCGGTGACGATACGCAACACAGTAAGAGCATAGGGCTGATACTGATTCAGCCGATCGGAAAGCGCCATTTTAAACTCCAGTTCTAACTCCCCCACGAGGAAGCATTAGTGTGGATGGTCGCGAACGTGAAAACACGGATTCTGACGTCCAATCAATTTTCCGTGCGAAATCCGTGACTTGTTGTCACAGACTTACAACGGGATGTTGTCGTGCTTCTTCCAGGGATTGGTCAGGTCCTTGTTGCGCAACATTCTGAGCCCCTGCGCCAGCCGCCGCCGCGTCGAGCGCGGCATGATCACCTCGTCGATGTAGCCGCGCTCGGCGGCGACGAATGGCGACAGGAAACGATCCTCGTACATCTTCGTATGCGCTGCAATCTTTTGCGGATCGGCGATATCCTTGCGGAAGATGATTTCCACCGCCCCCTTGGCGCCCATCACGGCGATCTGTGCCGTCGGCCAGGCATAGTTGAGATCGCCGCGCAGATGCTTCGAGGCCATCACGTCATAGGCGCCGCCAAAGGCCTTGCGGGTGATGACGGTCAGTTTCGGCACGGTCGCTTCGGCATAGGCAAAGAGCAGCTTGGCGCCATGCTTGATCAGCCCGCCATATTCCTGCGCGGTTCCCGGCAGGAATCCGGGCACATCGACGAAGGTGACGATCGGGATATTGAAACAATCGCAGAAGCGCACGAAGCGTGCCGCCTTTCGCGATGCATCGCTGTCGAGAACGCCGGCGAGCACCATCGGCTGATTGGCGACGAAGCCGACCGTGGCCCCTTCGATGCGACCGAAACCGCAGACGATGTTCTTGGCGAAGCTTTCCTGTATCTCGAAGAAATCGCCCTCGTCCGCGATCTTCAGGATCAGTTCCTTGATGTCGTAGGGCTTGTTGGCATTGGCCGGGATCAGCGTATCGAGCGAGTTATCGGGCTCGGTCACGGATTGATAGCATTCGATCTCCGGCACTGTCGCCGTGTTCGACTGCGGCAGGAAATCGATGAGACGGCGCACCTGCAGCAGCGTATCGACATCATTGTCATAGGCCGCATCGGCGATCGACGATTTCGTCGTATGCACCGAGGCGCCGCCGAGCTGCTCGGAGGTAACGGTCTCGTTGGTGACGGTCTTCACCACATCCGGCCCGGTGACGAACATGTAGGATGTGTCGCGCACCATGAAGATGAAGTCCGTCATGGCGGGAGAATAGACGTCCCCACCGGCGCACGGGCCCATGATGATGGAGATCTGCGGAATGACGCCCGACGCCAGCACATTGCGCTGGAACACTTCGGCATAGCCGCCGAGCGCGGCCACGCCTTCCTGAATGCGGGCGCCGCCCGCGTCATAGATGCCGATGATCGGCGCGCGGTTCTTCAGTGCCATATCCTGTACCTTGGTGATCTTTTCCGCATGTGCTTCCGAAAGAGATCCACCGAAGACCGTGAAATCCTTGGCAAAAATGAAAACGGTTCGGCCGTTGACTGTGCCCCACCCAGTCACGACGCCGTCGCCGGCGATCTTGCTCTTGTCCATGCTGAAATCGGTCGAGCGATGTTCCACGAACATGTCGAATTCCTCGAAGGAGCCCTCGTCGAGAAAAATATCGATGCGCTCGCGCGCCGTCAGCTTGCCGCGCGCATGCTGCGCGTCGATGCGCACCTGCCCGCCTCCAAGCCTCGCGACACCGCGACGGCGCTCCAGTTCCTGCAGGATTTCCTTCATGCGGTTCTCTCTCCTTCACCGCTTGGACTAGAGCATTTTCGCTCTAGCATGGCCCAAGCACCGTTTGAAGCTGCCGGCTCAGTCCGCCAGCCGCGGCGTCGTCAGCGAAAAGATGGAGCGGACGCGAGCAGCGATATCCTCTGCCATCAACTCATCCGCCGTGGCCGGATCGGGAGCGGTGGTTTTGGTCTCGAAAGATGCCATGGCGACCACGGCGCCGCCGTCCAACGCCGCAGCGTCGATGTTGACCTTGGCGCTGTTGCGATCGCGGTTGAAGCCGCGCGCCCTGCGAACATCGGTCAGCCGGACGGTGATTGCGACCTGTGGCAAGGGTTGATTGTAGGTCGTTGCGGCGATCGCCGCATTGACGCGATCGTTGACGGCTGCGGCCAGCGCCGGCGATACCGGCGGCAGAGCCTGATCCGCAATCACGGTGGCGCTACGCAGGGCATAGGTAGGAGGCGGAGGGTCGACGGACCAGCTTGAGCAGGCTGCCAGCGCCAAACATCCCACGAGCGCCGAAGCGACACCCGACCTCAACCACGACATGATACCCGTCCAGACCTACGAACTTTTAAGATACGAAGACCGATATAAAGGACTGGAAATCAACAATGTTCAACTGCGAAGCGCGGAAAAAACATCGGTCGCGGCCTGAAATTCCTCAAAACGTTGTGCACGACGCTGTTCGGCCTCTTCGTCGCTGCCCCAATGCTCGATCGTCCAGTCCTCGTCGAGATGGGCAAGCGACCAGACATCCGTGAGCGGCAGGAAACCTTCGGCAAAGGCCAACGCCAGGATCGCCGAGCCGGTGAGGGTTGTGATCGTATGCAGGCTCGCAAGTTCCATCGGCGTGTCATACTTGCGCAACGCGGCGGCGAAGGCTGTGGTGGCTTCGCCTAGCTGTTCCTGATGCATGACGCCTTCGGCCAGGATGAAGCGGGCGCCGATATCGCGCGCCGCCCATTCGATCACCGGGTTCCAGCGTTCCGATTGCCGTTCGACAAGGCGCTCCGGTCCGTCGGCGCGGTAGCAAAGCAGATCGCTGCCGGAGAAGCGGACGATTTCGTCGAACACGGCCTGGCTCTCCGTCGCAACACCGTCGATGGCCGTGTTGACGAGGCGTGTTACCGGCATGCTGGCCGGGTCGATCACGTCGACCTGTCGCGCCCATTCGGCGGCCACCAGTCTGGCAAGCGCTTCCGTCGGCAGGGCCAGCGAATGCCGCGCCGGCGTCTTCACCACCTTGCCGTCGAGAGCGATGGCGTGACCGCCCTCGTCCGCGCTGATCGTCACATCCTTGTAGAAGCGCTTGGGCAACGGCTTCTTCATCTGGATCTGCGCACGGCGGATCGGATCGGGATGGCTAAGACCTTCGGAAAGATCGTTCAACAGGTCGCGCATGGCGTCACCTCAGAGAATATGGCTCAACAGGTCGTTCGGATGGTGGGCGATGGCATCGGCTCCGGCCGCCAGCAGCTCTTCCACCGAGGCATAGCCCCAGGCGACGCCGATGGCGGTCGCGCCCGCCGCCTTCGCCATCTGCATGTCGTAGATGGCATCGCCGATCACGATGGTATCGTGCGGATCCATGCCTGTTTCGTCGCAGCATTCCGTCACCATCGCCGGATGCGGCTTGGACGGGCAATCGTCGGCGGTGCGCGAGACTATGAAATAGGGCGTGAAATCGTTGACCTCAAGGATGTGGGTCAAACCGCGGCGGGATTTACCCGTCACCGCGCCGATCAGCAGTTCATCGCGGCCCGCAAGCGTCTCGATCAGCGGCTTGATGCCGTCGAAGAGCGGCGTCTGCATGTCGGCCTCGTCCCGCACGTCGGGAAAGATCGACTTGTAATGCGCCGTCATCGCGATCGCTTCCTCGTCCACATGCGGCTTGCCCTGCAGGCGGGAAATGGCGATATCGAGCGACAGGCCGATGATCGACTTCGTCGCCGAAACGTCGGGGCGCTTATAGCCGAAGGCGACAAAGGTTCGCGCCATGACCTCGTGGATCAGCCGCGCGCTGTCGACCAGCGTGCCGTCGCAGTCGAAAAGGACCAGCCTCATTCGTCGTCCGGCTCCCCCGCCGATTCCATGTCAAAGCCAAGAAGGTTCCAGGTCTGCACCATATGCGGCGGCAAAGGCGCGGTGACGCGGAGCCGCCCGCCGTTCGGATGCGGGATATCGATGTGACGCGCATGCAGATGCAGGCGCTTCTGAACACCGCCCGGAAAATCCCAATTCGGATCATCATCGAAATATTTGGGATCGCCGATGATTGGATGGCCCATATGCAGCGCGTGGACACGCAACTGGTGCGTGCGGCCGGTATAGGGTTCCATTTCCAGCCATGCGAGGCTCTGCGCCGCGGTTTCGAGCACGCGATAGTAGGAGATGGCGTGATCCGCGCCCTCCTCGCCATGCTTGGCGATACGCATGCGGTCGCCATCCGGCGTCGCTTCCTTCACCAGCCAGGTGGAAATCTTGTCCTCGTGCTTGCGCGGCACGCCCTTGACCAGCGACCAATAGGTCTTCTTGGTGTCGCGCTCGCGAAAGGCCGCCGTCAGCTTCTGCGCGGCACCACGGGTGCGGGCAACGACAAGTACACCGGATGTGTCGCGGTCGAGACGGTGCACCAGGCGCGGCTTTTCGCCCTTCTTGCTCGTCCACGCCTCCAGCATCTTGTCGATATGACGTGTGAGGCCGGAGCCGCCCTGCACCGCAAGGCCCGCGGGCTTGTTCAGCACATAGACCTTGTCGTCTTCATGCAGCAGCATGCGCGCAAGAAGCTCGCCGTCGCCGGCGTGTTTGAGGTCGTTGCTGGCGATCGGACCACTCTTCAGCGCCTTTGCATCGACATCGAGCGGCGGCACGCGCACCGTCTGCCCCGGCTGCACGCGCGCATCCGTCTTCACGCGGCCACCATCGACACGCACCTGTCCGGAACGCATCAGCTTCTGCAATTGCCCGAAGCCGAGCCCTGGAAAATGCACCTTGAACCAGCGGTCGAGGCGCATGCCGGCTTCCTCAGGCTCGACCTGTATATGTTCAATCCCGGCCATACTTCTTCTTTCAAATACCGCGGCATGCCCCAGGGAGCGCCACGCGCTCGTTGGACGGGGTCATGCGAATTCAAACGACGGGACCATCAGCCCCGCGGCCGGAGATTTCCTGGCCTTTTGACGTGGCTTTAGAGCATTTCGAGGAAAAGTGGAAACCGGAATTATACGGCAGGATAATTTTCTGGCTCAGTTCCCCTTGGCCGAGACGATAGGCAGATTGATGTCGACCATGCCGGCCTTGTCGAACATCAGCATTACGGGCACCGTGCCGCCCTGCTTGAAGGGCGCCTTCACCTGCTTAAACATCATGTGCATCGTGTTGGGCGCAAGCGTCACGGTGGCGCCGGCGGGAATGGCGATGCCGCCCTTGATTTCACGCATCTTCATGATCTCGCCATCCATCTTCATCTCATGCAGCTCCACCTTGCCGGCGGCCGACGAGGTCACGGAGGCGAGCTTGTCGTCCGCCTTTCCGCCGTTGTGGATTGTGATGTAGCCGCCGCCGACCGGCTGACCTGGAAGCATGGCGCGAACATAGCCGCCGCTGATATCGAGATTGCCGAGCTTCGCCGCAGCGGAGCCGGAAGGCGCCGCGCTGGCGTCCATATGCATTCCGGGCATGGACTTCATCGCGCCGCTGTCCTGCGCCATTGCCCCGCCGAGGGACAGCGACAATGCGCCGATCGAAATCAGCAATGTGGCGGCCTGGTTGCGGTTCATCGTCATCTCCTGCCCGGTTCCTCAATCGACCAGAAGGGATAGCCTCTCCCATGACAGTTGCAAAGGCCCGTAATCATTAGGGAACGCAGGATTGATCGGCGCGACAAAAATTTGTTCAGCGGCGACATTTGCCCCTTGCCATCTTCGATCGGGACCGGATAATGGCAACTGACCTTGTTGGGAGAATCCGGCGCAAGCCGGTGCCGAAGGAGCAACCGCCCCGGAAACTCTCAGGCCAAAGGACCAGCAAGGGGCAGACGGAACTCTGGAGAGAAGCGCGCAAGCGTTCGCCGAAGGGATAACAATCTCAGGCAAACAGACAGAGGGGGCTCATCGTCAGGCGCAGTCGCGCCGAAATTGTGAGCTCTGCGCTTCGAGATGAGCGCAAAACCCGGAGGCGTCATTTGGACGAGACCGCTGCCCTCAAGACAACACCCCTTCACGCCCTGCATCTGTCGCTCGGTGCCCGCATGGTGCCGTTCGCCGGCTATGACATGCCCGTGCAATATGCCCCCGGCGTGCTGAAGGAACATCTTTGGACCCGATCCTCCGCCGGCCTGTTCGACGTGTCGCACATGGGTCAGGTAACGATCCGCGCCCGCTCCGGCAAATATGAGGATGCAGCGCTTGCGCTGGAAAGCCTCGTGCCGGTCGATATTCTCGGCCTCGCCGAAAATCGCCAGCGCTACGGCTTCTTCACCGACGACAAGGGCGGCATCCTCGACGATCTGATGATCGCCCATATGGACGACTATCTTTTCGTCGTGGTGAACGCCGCCTGCAAAGAGCAGGATTTCAAGCATCTTCAAGAGCATATAGGCGAGAGCTGCGAAGTTACATTACTCGATCGCGCCCTCATTGCCCTTCAGGGACCGCGCGCCGTCGACGTGCTTGCCGAACTCTGGGCCGACATCGCCCACATGAAGTTCATGGATGTGCGCCATTGTCGCCTTCACGACGTTTCCTGCCTCGTGTCGCGCTCCGGCTATAGCGGCGAAGACGGTTTTGAAATCTCCGTGCCATCCGACAAGGCCGAGGATATCGCCCAGCGGCTGCTGGAGCATCCGGACGTCCAGCCGATTGGCCTCGGCGCCCGCGACTCGCTGCGCCTCGAAGCCGGCCTCTGCCTCTATGGCAACGACATCGACCAGACGACGACGCCGATCGAAGGCGCGCTGGAATGGGCCATCCAGAAGGCTCGCAAGACCGGCGGCGCGCGCGCCGGCGGCTTTCCCGGCGCAACCCGCATTCTCGCCGAACTCGATGGCGGCACCTCGCGCCGCCGCGTCGGCTTGAAGCCGGAGGGCAAGGCACCGGTGCGCGGCCATGCCAAGCTCTATGCCGATGCCGAAGGCAAGGCGGAGATCGGCGAAGTCACCTCAGGCGGTTTTGGCCCGAGCGTCGAATCTCCGGTCGCGATGGGCTATGTGCCGACTGAATTCACCTCGCCCGGCACTATCGTTTACGCCGAGGTGCGCGGCAAATACTTAGCCGTCGCCGTCAGCGCCCTGCCTTTCATCAAGCCAACCTACAAACGTTGAACGTCTTTTCCAGAGAGGATTATCCATGCTGAAATTCACCGAAGAACACGAGTGGCTGAAGATCGAAGGCGATGTCGCCACAGTCGGCATCACCGCGCATGCGGCCGAACAGCTCGGCGACCTCGTTTTCGTGGAATTGCCCGAAGTCGGCGCCCGCTTCTCCAAGGGCGACGACGCGGCAACCGTCGAATCCGTCAAGGCGGCCTCTGAAGTCTATTGTCCGCTCGACGGAGAGATCACCGAAGTCAACGAAGCCATCACCGCCGATCCGGCGCTCGTCAATTCCGACCCGATGGGTGCCGGCTGGTTCTTCAAGCTCAAATTGAAGAATGTTGGCGATGTCGATGGTCTTCTTGATGAATCCGGTTACAAGGAGCTGATCGGATAATGACGACGCCTACGGAATTCACATTCACCGACTACCAGCCATATGATTTCGCCAATCGTCGCCATATCGGCCCGTCTCCCTCCGAGATGGCCGATATGCTCAAGGTGATCGGCTACAACAGCCTCGATGGCTTGATCGACGCGACGCTGCCGCCAGCCATCCGCCAGAAGGCGCCGCTCGCCTGGGGCGCGCCGATGACGGAGCGCGAGGCGCTCGACAGGCTGCGCGAGACCGCCAACAAGAACAAGGTCCTGGTTTCCCTCATCGGCCAGGGCTACTACGGCACGATCACGCCGCCGGTCATTCAGCGCAATATCCTGGAAAACCCGGCCTGGTACACGGCCTATACGCCCTACCAGCCCGAGATCAGCCAGGGCCGCCTCGAGGCTCTCCTGAACTACCAGACGATGATCAGCGATTTGACCGGTCTCGATGTCGCCAATGCATCCTTGCTCGATGAAGCGACCGCCGCGGCCGAAGGCATGGCGATGGCGGAACGCGTCGCGAAATCCAAGGCAAAAGCCTTCTTCGTCGATGCCGAATGCCACCCGCAGACCATCGCGCTGATCAGGACCCGCGCCGAGCCGCTCGGCTGGACCGTCATCGTCGGCAATCCCTTCACCGATCTCGACCCCGTCGACGTCTTCGGCGCCGTCTTCCAGTATCCGGGCACGCATGGTCACATCAACGATTTCACCGGTCTGATCGCACGCCTGCACCAGACCGGCGCAATCGCCATCATGGCGGCCGATCTCCTCTCCCTGACGCTGCTGAAATCACCCGGCGAAATGGGCGCGGATATCGCCATCGGCTCCTCGCAGCGCTTCGGCGTGCCTGTCGGCTATGGTGGCCCTCATGCTGCGTTTATGGCCGTCAAGGACGACTACAAGCGCTCCATGCCCGGTCGTCTCGTCGGCGTTTCGGTCGATGCGCGTGGCAATCGCGCCTATCGCCTGTCGCTGCAGACCCGCGAGCAGCATATCCGCCGCGAAAAGGCGACGTCGAACATCTGCACCGCCCAGGTGCTGCTTGCCGTCATGGCCTCCATGTATGCGGTCTTCCACGGCCCGCAAGGCCTCAAGGCTATCGCCCAGCAAGTGCACCAGAAGGCCGTACTGATGGCCAAGGGGCTGGAGAAGCTCGGCTATACCGTCGAACCGGAAAACTTCTTCGACACGATCACCGTCGAGGTCGGTCACATGCAGGGTCTCATCCTGCGCGCGGCCGTCGCCGAAGGCGTGAACCTGCGCAAGGTCGGCGAGACGAAGATCGGCATCAGCCTGGACGAACGCACCCGCCCGGCAACGGTGGAAGCCGTGTGGCGCGCATTCGGCGACGATTTCCGCATTGCCGATTTCGAGCCGTCCTATCGCCTGCCGAAGAGCCTGTTGCGCACCAGCGAATACCTGTCGCACCCGATCTTCCACATGAACCGCGCCGAAAGCGAGATGACGCGTTACATCCGTCGTCTCTCCGACCGCGATCTGGCGCTCGACCGTTCGATGATCCCGCTCGGTTCCTGCACGATGAAGCTCAATGCGACCGCGGAAATGCTGCCGATTACCTGGCCGGAGTTTTCCGATATCCATCCATTCGTGCCGGCCGATCAGGCGCTCGGCTACCGCGAGATGATCGATGATCTGACGGACAAGCTCTGCGCCATTACCGGCTACGACGCCTTCTCCATGCAGCCGAACTCCGGCGCGCAGGGCGAATATGCCGGCCTCCTGACCATCCGCAACTACCATATTGCCAATGGCCAGGGTCATCGCGACATCTGCCTCATCCCGACCTCCGCGCACGGCACCAATCCCGCCTCGGCACAGATGGCGGGCATGAAGGTCGTGGTCGTCAAGGTCAGCGACGACGGCGATATCGACATGGCCGATTTCCGCGCCAAGACCGAGCAATATGCCGACAACCTCTCCTGCTGCATGATCACCTATCCTTCGACGCATGGCGTCTTCGAGGAGACGGTGAAGGAGATCTGCGATCTCGTGCACAAGCATGGCGGCCAGGTCTATCTCGATGGCGCCAACATGAACGCCATGGTCGGCCTCTCGCGCCCCGGCGATATCGGCTCTGACGTCAGCCACCTGAACCTGCACAAGACCTTCTGCATTCCGCACGGCGGCGGCGGCCCCGGCATGGGCCCGATTGGCGTCAAGGCGCATCTGGCACCCCACCTGCCCGGCCATCCGGAAACGGACGGCCGCAGCGGCGCGGTCTCGGCGGCAGCCTTCGGCTCGGCCTCCATCCTGCCGATCTCCTGGAGCTACTGCTTGATGATGGGCGGCGAAGGCCTGACGCAGGCGACGAAGGTGGCGATCCTCAACGCCAACTATATCGCCGCGCGGCTGAAGGGCGCCTACGATGTGCTCTACAAGTCCAAGGCCGGACGCGTCGCGCATGAATGCATCATCGACACCCGCCCGCTGGCCGCAAGTGCCGGCGTGACGGTCGACGATGTCGCCAAGCGCCTGATCGATTGCGGCTTCCACGCACCGACCATGAGCTGGCCGGTTGCCGGTACGCTGATGATCGAACCGACCGAATCGGAAACGAAGGCCGAGATCGACCGATTCTGCGAGGCGATGCTGGCGATCCGCGAGGAAGCCCGCGCCATCGAAGACGGTCGCATGGACAAGACCGACAATCCGCTGAAGAACGCTCCGCACACGGTGGAAGACCTCGTCGGCGAATGGGATCGCCCCTATTCGCGCGAACAGGCCTGCTTCCCGCCCGGCGCGTTCCGTGTGGATAAATACTGGTCCCCGGTCAATCGCATCGACAACGTCTATGGCGATCGCAACCTGATCTGCACCTGCCCGCCGCTGGAATCCTACGCCGAGGCAGCCGAATAGGATTTTTGCGAAAAAGCGAAGCGGTTCAGTCGCTTCGCTGGAAACAGACATAAATCTATTGCGAAACTTGTCTATGAAAACGCCGCGCGTCCTACCGGATGCGCGGCGTTTTTGACGACGCGGCAATGGGGCCTTGGAATTCAGATTTATGCCGGAACAACCGGATTTTCATTTCGTCGCCGGGGGGCGAACGGAGGCTTGCTTGCGGATGCGATCACGCCGCAAAGCCCGTATAAAGCTGCTTGCCCTGTTCCGATTCTGGTCGGCTTCTCCAATGGAGCCACCGTGGCCGCATCGGCTCCGCGCCGGGAATAATCCGCGATCGGCTTGTACGGAAAGGCATATGACATGAACCAGGAGAATCTTTTGGACGCGGACAATCCCGACGGCTACATCGCGGCCGCCTTCGCAACGGACGATCCGTCCTCCATCGCCAGGGCATTGGGCGAAGTCGCCCGCACGCGCAACATGAGCAAACTCGCCAAGGATGTCGGCATGAACCGATCGGCGCTCTATCGGGCTTTGAGCGGCGAGGGAAATCCTGAATTCGCGACGATCCTGAAAGTCGTCAAGGCGCTCGGCCTCAAGCTGACGCCGGTGCCGGCGGCACGATGAGAATTCGAAAGACCTGCGAATAGCGCTTCGAAGTCGCGCAATCTCGGCCCTGCACGATGCTCGATGATTCGCCAGGGACGACCGATCGGTCACCGTCAGCCGATCGCTTCCTCAAGCAGAAGAAGTATGAGAAACCCCGCGAAGAACATCACCGTCACCCAGGGGCGATCGGGTGTTTCATGGGCTTCGATCAGCAATTCCTCGGTGACGAGATAGAGAAGTGCAATCAGCCCGAAGGCGAAAAAGCCGGTTAAAATGGGATCGGGCAGCGAAGCGATTGGCGTCCCGAGCAAAGCGCCGATAGGTAACAGGAGCGCAAGTGCCGCCGTGACGGCGACGATCCTTGCACGGGAACGTATGCTCTCACCAAGCACGTTCGCCACGGTCAGGCCAAGGAACAGCACCTCGATCGTCAGAGCGATCGTCAGCAGCAAACCGACCTTCGGGCCAGCTGCAAACCCGATGCCGAGCACGAGGCCGTCGATCAGGATATCGATGCCGATGGCCGCAAGGAGGCCGACCGGCCCCTTGGCCCAATTTTCCAGTTGCTTGACCAATAGCATGACGACGACGCCGATTGCGCCGCCGATCACCGTTGCCAGGGGAGAGCCGCGATGCATGACATCCGGCAGGATTTCGCCGGCTGCCGCCGCGAACACGACGCCGGCGGCAAAGTGCTGGATTGCGCTGACAAGGTTGGGTCCCGGCCGCGTATTCACCGCAACAGCGGCACCCGCGATGGCTGCTGCCGCCGGGATCAATGTGTAAATCCATGCCGAAGCCACCACAAAGTCTCTCCGTTGTTCGCCTTGTCGACTTAATCCGGCTGCGCCGGTCAGCCAAGGAGGCGACAGAGAAACCTACGCATGCGTCGAGCAAAGCACGAAACGCATCAAGGTGAAATACGACGAAATCTGCTTTTAGGCGGGTTGCGCAGCCTGCCGTTGTGCCGCAAGGGCTGCAAGATCGGCGGGCTTCAATTCGACGGATTCGCCGCAGCCACAGGCCGAGGTCTGGTTCGGATTGGTGAAGATGAAGCCCGAGCGCAGCGTCGTCATCTCGAAGCCCATTTCCGTGCCGAGAAGATAAAGCACGGCCGACGGCTCGACCCAGACCCTCACGCCATCGCGCTCGATCAGGTCGTCCTTCGCGTTCGGCTCGGTCACCAGGTCGATGGTATATTCCATGCCCGCGCAGCCGCCCTTCTTGATGCCGACGCGAACGCCCTTGGCATCCGGGCCGGAATTCTCGACGATCGCCTTGACGCGGGCTGCTGCCGCATCCGTCATGCTCATGACTGCAAAGCCCATGGGTTCATTCTCCTTCCGCAACCGGGGTCAAGATCCGGCGCTTCGAGTCTTAATGTAAAGCCGGCGGCTGAAAGCTTCAATACCAGCCGACGGCGACCTGCGCTTCTTCGGACATGCGATCCGGCGTCCACGGCGGATCGAAGGTCATGCTGACCTCAACGCCGGACACGCCTTCGACGGCGCCGACGGCATTCTCGACCCAGCCCGGCATCTCGCCGGCGACAGGGCAACCAGGTGCTGTCAGCGTCATGACGATCTTCACCATGCGGTCGTCTTCGATATCGATCTTGTAGATCAGCCCGAGCTCGAAGATGTCGGCGGGAATTTCAGGATCGTAGACCGTTTTCAGCGCCGAAATGATGTCGTCGCTGAGGCGCGCCAGCTCATCCTCGGGGATGCTGGAATGCACGATCCCTTCGCGCACGTCGATCTTCTGTTCGCTTTCGTCGAGTGACATCGCTTGCCTCCTTAGGCAAAGAATTTCCGTGCATATTCCAGTGCGTCAGCCAAGGCATCCACCTCGGCGCGCGTATTGTACATGCCGAACGATGCACGGCATGTGGAGGTGACGCCGAAGCGTTTCAAGAGCGGCTGGGCGCAATGCGTCCCGGCGCGAACGGCCACGCCCTGCCGGTCGATCACCATCGAGACGTCGTGGGAATGAATTCCCGCCAGCTCGAAGGAGAAAATGCCGCCTTTTCCGGGCGCCGTGCCGATCATGCGCAACGAATTGATATCCCGCAGCCGTTCCGCCGCATAGGCGGCAAGATCGGCCTCGTGGCGCGCAATCGCTTCACGGCCGATGCTATCCATGTAATCAAGCGCATAGCCGAGACCGATCGCCTGTACGATCGGCGGCGTGCCGGCTTCGAAGCGATGCGGCGGCTCGTTGTACGTGACGTTTTCCTCGGTGACATCGAAGATCATCTCGCCGCCGCCCTGGAACGGCCGCATCTCGGCAAGCCGCTCCTTCTTGCCGTAGAGAACGCCGATGCCCGAGGGGCCATAGAGCTTGTGACCCGTCATGACGTACCAGTCGCAGTCGATATCCTGCACGTCGACAGGCAGATGCACCGCACCCTGCGAGCCGTCGATCAGAACGGGAATGCCCCGCTCATGTGCGATACGGCATACTTCCTTCACCGGAACGATCGTTCCGAGCGCATTCGACATATGGGTGATGGCGACGAGCTTGGTGCGCTCCGTCAGGCTCTTCTCGAAATCCTCGATATGGAACGCGCCCTCGTCGTCGACAGGCACCCAGACGAGCTTCGCGCCCTGCCGCTCCCGGATGAAATGCCAGGGAACGATATTGGAGTGGTGCTCCATGATCGAGACGACGATCTCGTCGCCCTCCCCGATCTTCGGCATGCCCCAGCCGTAAGCGACCGTATTGATCGCTTCCGTCGAGTTCTTGGTGAAGACGATATCGTCGACCGACGGCGCATTCAGGAACCGGCGCACCTTCTCGCGCGCCGCTTCATAGGCTTCCGTCGCAGCATTGGACAGGAAATGCAGGCCGCGATGCACATTGGCATATTCGCTCGAATAGGCATGCGAGATGGCATCGATAACGACCCGCGGCTTCTGAGCCGATGCGCCGTTGTCGAGATAGACCAGCGGCTTGCCATGCACCGTCTTCGCCAGGATCGGAAAATCCCGGCGAATGGCTTCGACGTCATAGGCCGTTGCCGGCACGATCTTGTCCACGAGCTTTGCCTCCAATCAGGCGTGCTTTTCCAGCCAGGCCGAGATAACGCCTTCCAGCGCCTCGACCAGGGCTTCGTCTTCCAGTTCCTCGACGATCTCGGCCACGAAGGCATTGACCAGCATGGCGCGGGCTTTGTTCTCCGGAATGCCGCGGGCCATCAGATAGAAGAGATGGTTGCGGTCGATATCGGCGACCGTGGCGCCGTGGCCGCACTGCACGTCGTCAGCGAAGATCTCGAGTTCCGGCTTGACCGAGAACTCGGCATCGTCGGACATCAGCAGCGTGTTGCAGGCCATTTTGGCATCGGTCTTCTGCGCATCCGTTGCGACCCGGATCATGCCTTGGAAGACACCGCGGGCTCGGTCGAACACGACATTGCGGATGACTTCCGTCGATCCGGTGTTCGGAACGTCATGACCAAGCACCATCGTCACGTCGGTATGCGTATCGCCACCGAGCAGGTTGATGCCGCGCAGCGTCAGATCGGCGCCCTCGCCCGTTACCTTGATGTACAGCTCCTGACGCACGAGCTTGCCGCCGGCGTTGATAACGAACAGCCTCAGCTTCGCGTCCGTGCCGAGATCGATGCGGAGCTGGCCGAGATGCGTATCCTCGCTGCCCTGCTCCTGCAGGATGATCCAGGTCACTTCGGCCCGTTCGCCGATCTTGACTTCGCTCACCGACGAGACGAGCGCAGCAGCGCCTTCGACAGCCTCATGACGCTCGATGACCGTCGCCTTGACGTCGGCACCGAAGGACACCGGAAGGCGGCTGTGAATCTGTCCGCCGGCATGAATGAACTGGATTTCCAGAGGCGCGTCGAGTTCTGTGCCATCGGGAAAGTCGATGACATAGCCGTCGCGCACGAAGCTCGCATTGATGCGCCCGATGGCGTCATCCTTGTCGAGCGCTTCGAGCCCGGCGGCAGCCGTGCCATTGATCAGGCTGTCGGCATAGCGTCCGACCGTCAGGTTCTTGACGGCAGCTTTTTCACTTGCCTTCCCCTGGAGAACGGCAAGAACCGAAGATCCCTCGACCGTCGGCGGCAGCGCTTCCACAAGACCCTTGCCGATGTCGTTCGGAACCAAACGCAGCAGGTTCTTGAAATCAGTATAATGCCAAGCCTCGACGCGGCGCGTCGGCAGGCCCGCGGTCTTCAGCTCGTCCAGCAGGCGATCGCGGACGGCAAAGACTTCGCCGTCACCAGGCAGATCGCCCATCTGGTCGTTATACGCCTCGATCAGCGCCGTTTCCGCTGATGTGAGGCGGTTCGTCGTCTGAATGTTCATCGACGTGTCCTTTCCGCCTCGATCAGGCTGCAGCTCCGATGATGTCGGCATAGCCGTTGGCTTCGAGTTCGTGCGCCAGCGTCTTGTCGCCGGACTTGATCACCTGACCCTTGTAGAGGACGTGAACGGTATCCGGAACGATGTAGTCGAGCAGGCGCTGGTAGTGGGTGATGACGATCACGGCGCGATCCGGAGAGCGCAGCGCGTTGACGCCGTCGGCGACGATCTTCAGCGCGTCGATGTCGAGGCCGGAATCGGTTTCGTCGAGTACGCAAAGCTGCGGTTGCAACAGAGCCATCTGCAGGATTTCGGCACGCTTCTTTTCACCGCCGGAGAAGCCGACGTTGAGCGGGCGCTTCAGCATGTCCATATTGATCTGCAGCTTGGCCGCGGCATCCTTGACGCGGCGGATGAAATCCGGCGTCGTCAGCTCGTCTTCGCCGCGCGCCTTGCGTTGCTCGTTGAGAGCAACCTTCAGGAACTGCATGGTGGCAACGCCGGGGATTTCCACGGGATACTGGAAGGCCAGGAAGATGCCCTTGGAAGCGCGCTCGGCAGCGTCAAGCTCCAGGATGCTCTCGCCGTTATAGAGGATATCGCCCTCGGTGACTTCATAGTCGTCGCGGCCAGCGAGAATGTAGGACAACGTCGACTTGCCGGAGCCGTTCGGGCCCATGATGGCGGCAACTTCGCCAGCCTTCACCGTCAGGTTCAGGCCGCGGATGATCTCGGTGCCGTCTTCGGCGATGCGGGCATGCAGGTTCTTGATTTCAAGCATTGCGAGTTCCTTCAAACAGCCAATGGCGATCTAGATGTCGAACCAACGGCTTCTCATTCTTTCCAAAAATTGCACGTCGGCTATGGCATAGCCTGACGTATCACCAATCACCGCGTCGATGCCGCATCTAGGGCACATGGCAGTGAGCAACTCATCCTCTTCCCTAGTTTCGCGGATCCATTCACAGATCTCCGCGACAGGAAAAACTTCGAGACAGTGAAAGCAACCGGACATCTTGCTTAATTCCAGCTCCGCACGGTTGCGAATGCTGTGATGATAAGCATCGACGATATCCTGCCGCTCCTTGATCACCCCACGCTGCCCTCAAGCGAGATGCCGATCAGCTTCTGCGCTTCGACGGCGAATTCCATCGGCAGCTCCTGCAGGACTTCCTTGACGAAGCCGTTGACGATCAGCGCGATCGCCGCTTCGGTCGGGATGCCGCGCTGCAGGCAGTAGAACAGCTGGTCCTCAGAGATCTTCGACGTCGTGGCTTCATGTTCGAACTGAGCCGTCGAGTTCTTAGCTTCGATGTAGGGCACTGTATGCGCGCCGCACTTGTCGCCGATGAGCAGCGAATCGCACTGCGTGAAGTTGCGTGCGTTCGATGCCTTGCGGTGAGCCGAGACCTGGCCGCGATAAGTGTTCTGCGAGACGCCGGCGGCGATGCCCTTCGACACGATACGGCTCGACGTGTTCTTGCCGAGATGGATCATCTTGGTGCCGCTGTCGACCTGCTGATGACCGTTCGAAACCGCGATCGAGTAGAACTCGCCACGGCTGTCGTCGCCACGCAGGATGCAGGACGGATATTTCCAGGTGATCGCCGAACCGGTCTCGACCTGCGTCCAGGAGATCTTGGAGCGATGGCCGCGGCAATCGCCACGCTTGGTGACGAAGTTGTAGATGCCGCCCTTGCCGTGCTTGTCGCCCGGATACCAGTTCTGGACCGTCGAATACTTGATCTCGGCGTCATCGAGCGCAACCAGCTCGACGACAGCGGCGTGCAGCTGGTTTTCGTCGCGCTGCGGCGCGGTGCAGCCTTCGAGATAGGAGACATAGGCTCCCTCTTCGGCAATGATCAGCGTGCGCTCGAACTGGCCTGTATTCTTCTCGTTGATACGGAAGTAGGTCGACAGTTCCATCGGGCAACGAACGCCCTTCGGCACGAAAACGAACGAACCGTCGGTGAAGACGGCCGAATTCAGCGTCGCATAGAAATTGTCCGTCGTCGGCACCACGGAGCCGAGATACTTGCGCACCAGATCGGGATGCTCGCGGATGGCTTCCGAGATCGACATGAAGATCACGCCGGCCTTTTTCAGTTCTTCCTTGAAGGTGGTGACGACCGAAACGGAATCGAACACCGCATCAACAGCGATCCTCGGCTTCTCGACGCCGGCGAGAATTTCCTGCTCGCGTAGCGGAATACCGAGCTTCTCGTAGGTCTTCAGAAGTTCCGGGTCCACTTCATCGAGCGACTTCGGGCCGGCGAATTTCTTCGGCGCGGCATAATAATAGATGTCGTTGAAGTCGATCTTCGGATAGTCGACGCGCGCCCATGTGGGCTCTTCCAGCGTCAGCCAGCGGCGGTAAGCCTCCAGACGCCATTCCAACATCCATTCCGGCTCTTGCTTCTTGGCGGAAATAAAGCGGACAATATCTTCGGACAGACCCTTTGGAGCCTTGTCCATTTCGATGATGGTCTCGAAACCATACTTGTACTGGTCCACGTCAATCAGGCGAACCTGATCGACCGTTTCCTGGACTGCAGGCATTTCGTTCTCCAATCTCGCCGGATCCAAGGTCCGGCAGCTTGTCAACGTTGCGGCAGACTTATGTCTACCCCCTATGTAGTCGGCCAAAAGGGACTTTTCACCCCGATTGGCAAGCGGAAATTTCGGTTTCCGCAAAATTGTGGCCGTCAGGCCGCCGCACCCGCCAGCTTGCGCCTTGCCGCGATGCGGGCAAACGCCGCGATTGCGCGATCGACATCCGCCTCGGTTGTCGTCAGCCCAAGCGAAATGCGGAGCGCCCCGAGCTTGGGATCGCATCCCATCGCCACGAGCACATGGCTCTCGCCGACCTTGCCGGACGAGCAGGCGGAACCGGCGGATATGGCAACTCCTTCGAGATCGAAGGCGATCTGTCCGGTTTCGGATTTCAGGCCCGGCAGCGTGAAAAAGCTGGTATTCGGTACGCGCGCGCCTTGCTCGCCATGAATAATGACATCGGACGCGCTCTGCCGCATGCCCTCTTCCAGCCGGCCGCGCAGTTGAGCTATTGCGGCATTCCGGCCTTCAATCCCATCGAGCGCAACGGCCGCGGCCGCGCCGAAGCCGATGATGGCAAGCGTGTTTTCCGTGCCCGAACGATGGCCCTTTTCCTGTCCGCCGCCATGGATCAACGGCTTCGGCATCAGCACCTCGCCGCGCGAGACGAGCGCACCAACGCCCTTTGGGCCGCCGATCTTGTGCGAGGACACGATCAGAAAATCCGCGCCGATCGCATTGATATCGAGCGGCACCCGACCGGCCGCCTGCACCGCATCGACCACGAAGATCCCGCCCGCAGCCTGAACAAGCTTTGCCGCTTCAACGACAGGCTGAAGAATTCCGGTCTCGTTGTTGGCGAGCATGATGGCGACCATCGGCAGACCGCTTGCCTTGTCATGGGCAGCAAGCAATGCCTCGAGCGCGGCAAGATCGACCGTGCCGTTCGGCGTCACCGGTATTTCGCTGATCCTGTCCGCCGCAAACCGTCCGCCTTCGCGCACGGCCGGATGCTCGACGGCGGATATATAAAGACGGCTGATCGCAAGCGGCGTCCGCCCCATGCGAAATTCCGGCGTCAGCACCATATTGGCCGCCTCGGTGGCGCCGCTGGTGAAAACGACATGCGCGGGCTCCGCGCCCGTCAGGCTTGCAACTTGCCGGCGTGCGGCCTCGACGGCGGCCCGCGCTGCCCTACCTTCGCCGTGAACGGAATTGGGGTTGCCTTGAATATCCATTGCACGCAACATCGCATCGCGCGCCGCCGGATGAAGCGGCGCGGTAGCATTCCAGTCGAGATAGAGGCGTGTTGCAGCCATAATCTTCTTCCTGCGCGACTTTGCTTTGTTGCGGCTGGTTCATTTTCCTTGAAATTTCAGCCGGGCATGCCTTATGACACGTTCCACAAACCGTTGCGCAAACAACGCGCGGAACACCGCATCAAGTTTCGAATTGTTCTAAACTGCGTTCTAGAAAAGATGAGCGCATTCGTCAAGTCAACTTGCTGCGTGCCGTTGGATTTGGACGCAGAAAAAGAAGAGCCGGAGTATCGATGCCCGAAGTAATTTTCAACGGCCCCGCAGGCCGCCTTGAAGGCCGCTATCAGCCCTCCAAGGAAAAAAGCGCCCCGATCGCTATTATTCTTCATCCACACCCGCAGTTTGGCGGCACGATGAACAATCAGGTGGTCTACCAGCTCTTCTATATGTTCCAGAAGCGCGGCTTCACCACACTCCGCTTCAATTTCCGCGGCATCGGCCGCAGCCAGGGCGAATTTGATCACGGCGCCGGCGAGCTTTCCGATGCGGCCTCGGCGCTCGACTGGGTGCAGAGCCTTCATCCGGACTCCAAGAGCTGCTGGGTTGCCGGCTATTCCTTCGGCGCCTGGATCGGCATGCAGCTGCTGATGCGCCGCCCTGAGATCGAAGGTTTCATGTCGATCGCGCCGCAGCCGAATATCTACGACTTCTCCTTCCTCGCGCCCTGCCCGTCATCCGGCCTGATCATCAACGGCGACGCGGATAAGGTCGCCCCGGAAAAGGACGTCAACGGTCTCGTCGAGAAGCTGAAGACGCAGAAGGGCATCCTGATCACGCACAAGGTCGTGCCGGGCGCCAATCACTTTTTCAACGGCCAGGTCGAGACGCTGCTCGGCGAATGCGAGGACTATCTCGATCGCCGCCTCAACGGCGAACTGGTGCCGGAACCGGCCGCCAAGCGTATTCGCTAAGAAAAACGGCCGTTACCGGGCCATTCTGAAAGTCGGACACGAGATCCCGTCGATCGTCATCGACGGGTGATCCTGCATGCCGATCTTCCGCAAAACCCGTTGCGATGCTGTGTTTTGCGGATGGGTGAAGGCGATGAAATGTCTGGCAAGGTCGCGCGAGAAGAACCATTGCGCCAGCGCGCCGGCAATCTCGGTCGCATAGCCATTGCCCCAAGCATCCTTCTGAATGGAATAGCCGAGCTCGAATTCGCCCCGACCGCTTTCCTGATGAAAGCGCGAGAAGCCGGCGCGGCCGATAAAGCGGCCGTCGTCGCGCCTTAACATCTTGTATTTGGTCACGCCATCGCGCGCCTGTTCATCGAACCAGCTTTTCAGCCGCTCCTCGGCCTTCTCCAGCGTCCATGGGGCGGCGCCCGAGAGATAGCGCGTCGTTTCGATCGCCGAATGCAATTGCCGAATCACTTCGGCATCACCCTTGTCCCACATCGTCAGAACGAGGCGCGGGGTTTCGAGTATGATGGTGTCACTCATCTGCCTGCCTGTTTTGGTGATGAATCTGCTGAGCCCGGTGGATCGATTAGGAACCGGTCGGCAAGTGCTAAACGCACGGCAAGATTTGAACAAGCCGGTCAAGAGACAATATCGAATCTGAAGGCCCGCCGGAGCGGGCCTTCAGATTATCGCTTGATATCATCCGTCAGTGACATGCAGGCAGACCAGGCGCGCCGCACTTCTTCTTTTCCGGAGGCTTTTGTGGCGGAGGCGGTGGTGGCCTCTTCACCTGCTGCTGCACGACCTTCGGCTGCGGCTGAGGCCTCGGTTGAGCCTGCGGCTTAGGCGCTGGCGCCCTCGCCTGTGCCACGACATGCGGCACCGGCCTGGGCTGCGCAGCAGCCGGATTGGCTTGCCGAGGCGGCGCGGCGGCGACATGAGGCTGACTATTGACCCGAGGTTGGTTGCTGGGAACCGCCTTCGGCTTCACCGGCTTCACCGGCTTCACCGGCTTCACCGGCGTCCTGGCGGCGACGGCCGGCGCTGCCGGGGCATGGGTACTGGGCTTCGGTGCAGTGGCAACCGGATTCGGTTTGCCGCTGGGCGCCGCTTGCGGCGCCGGAGTCTTGGCAATCTGGTTTTGCCCCTTCACGGCAGGCGCATTGCCAACTGCCGGCAGGGGCTGACCCTTGGCGCCGGGAAGCGCATGTGCATTGGCGTTCGGCGCAGTCTGAGGCTGTTGAGCCTGTTTCGTTTGAGCCGCGCCAGCATTGGCCGGCAGCTTGCCCTTGGCTGGCAAAGGTTGACCGTTAGCACCGGGAAGTGCGTGCGCGTTGGCATTTGTGCCTTGCTGCGCAGGTTGAGTGGCGGCAGCCGGATTATGTATCGCATTGGGTGCGGCTTGCAGCGGTTGCCCCTGCTTCGTCTGAGCCGTTCCCGGATTGCCCGGCAGCTTGCCGCCAGCCGGCAGCGGGTGAGCAGCGGCATTTCCGGCTTGCGGCTGGGCCGAAGGAGCGACCGCCGGAGCCGTTCCAGGCGCCGCCTTGGCCGCTGCGGCCGGATTCTGCTTTTGCAGAACCGCAGCTTTCTTTTGCACCGAGGGCGGCAGGGCAACATGCAACGCCGCGGCACCCGCGCCGGCAATAACGGCTGCGCCGGCGAGCTTCTGGCCCGTCGTCAGCCCGGGTGCGGCAGGCGCGGCACCATTCTCATTGACAACAGTGTTGTTGTTGATGACCGTCGCGTTGTTCACGACCGTATTGTGGATGTTATTGAAGATGATGTTGTTTTCGGGCGGCGCGATATCGCGCGGTGGCTCGACCCATTGCGGGACCGGAACGAAGACCGGCGCCGGCAGCACATAAACATCGACCGAGGGCTCCGGCGGCGCAAGCACGACGAAATCTTCTGGCGGCGGCGCCAGGAAGACGACGGGTGGCGGCGGTGCATAGCCGAAGTCGGCATCATCGAAATAAAGCGTGGGCCGGTCGACATAGACCACTTCCGGCGGTGGTGGCGGCGGCACGTCATATTCGATAACGGTGAAGGATGGCGGCGGCTCGAGGGCTGCCTCGAAATGCTCGAGACGACGGCGGGCATCCCAGACATGCGGACCGCGCGGATACCGCCTCAGATAGGACCAATAGGCCTCCGGCGTACCGGCAACCCAGGTCTCGCGCCAGGTTATCGCCTCGCGGCGGGCGGCGACGATGGCGCGCACACGTCTTGCCATGGAGTCGTTCGGATAGGCCGCGAGAAAATCCTCGTAACCCTGCAATGTGTCGCGATCGAGAGCGGCGAAATAGGCACCCCTCTCGTCGAAATCGCGGATCGCCTTCGTGCGGATCGCCGCATTGTCATAAGCGGAAACCTGGGCAGTAGGCGCATCGGGGCCGCGATCGAAGAAGGTGAAGGCGTTCTTGAATTTAGAGGCATCCCAGGAGATCTGCGCGCCCTTCGTCAGATCGCTGACCCGCAGGCGCGTGCGGTCGAAGACATCGCCGAGCGGCAGGCCGCCGACGCGGATCATTTCCGCCAGCGCATGCGCGTAGGAACCGTAAGGTCCGGCCTCCTGCGGCGCCACCGTACCGGGTGCCGCATTGAAGGCGATCAGCTGATTGGCGTCGGGCTCGACCAGCGCCAAGCCGCCGGCCAGCGGCTGACTGGATTGCACGAACGGATTAGCCCTCGCCGAGTCGAGCACGACGATGCTGCCGCGATTGTTGATGGCCGCCAGCGATTTGGTGAAATCGGTCATCCGCAGCGCCTCGACCGGAACATCCGTCGCATTGGCGATTTGAGCGTCGACGGGCACGAAATAATTGTCGCCCTGATATTGCACGCCATAACCGGCCAGATAGACGAAGACGACGGTATCGGGCCCTGACGCATTCGCTTTGGTCAGAAAATCCCTCATCGCATCGCGCAACCCGTTCTGGTCGAGGTCACGCGCGCCGATCACATCGAAACCGGCCGCCTGCAGCGTCTGCGCGATCAAGCCGGCATCATTGGCCGGCGTCGGCAAGGCACCCGCCTTGTAGGCGGCATTGCCCACCACGAAGGCTATTCTCTTTTCGGGGGAACCTTGCGCTTCGGCTGGGCTCGCAGCAGCAATGCCGGCCAAAACCAACATCATGGCAAAGAATGCCGAGATCGTCTTTTGGGATGACAATCCCATCATCGAGAGCAGAGGTGACATACCGGTTTCTTTCGCGAGATATGTGACGCGCACGGGATCAACATCAACAGGAAATGACTAGGATTTGATTTGGGCGGATGCGCGGCATATTCCCGGCGGCTTGGCGGCGATGTCACGGTCTATTCACGTTCGGACGCGCTCGTTTACAAATCCCGCCTCAATCGAAACTTGCCATCCGCGCCCACCAAAATGATGACGTGCCGGCAAATCGGTGCTAAACGCGCCTCCGCGATATTCAACAACAGCGACTTCGCCGCATCCTTCATCGACGCGGCTTCGAGAGACCAAGATCATGGCTGAGTTCAAATCCGATTTCCTGCGCACCCTGCACGAGCGCGGCTTCATTCATCAGATTTCCGATGAAGCCGGCCTCGACGACCTTTTCGCCAAGGAAACGGTAACGGCCTATATCGGCTTCGATCCGACGGCGTCGAGCCTGCATGCGGGTTCGCTGATCCAGATCATGATGCTGCACTGGATGCAGGCGACCGGCCATCGGCCCCTCTCGCTGATGGGTGGCGGCACGGGCATGGTCGGCGACCCCTCGTTCAAGGACGAGGCCCGCCAGCTGATGACCATCGATACGATCGAAAGCAACATCGCGTCGATCAAGCGCTGCTTCTCGAACTACCTCACCTATGGCGATGGCCCGAAGGAGGCGTTGATGGTCAACAACGCCGAATGGCTGCGCTCGCTCAACTACCTGGAATTCCTGCGCGACGTCGGCCGTCACTTCTCGGTCAACCGCATGCTGTCTTTCGACAGTGTCAAGACGCGCCTCGACCGCGAACAATCGCTGTCGTTCCTCGAATTCAACTACATGATCCTGCAGGCCTACGATTTCGTCGAGCTGGCCAAGCGCTATGATTGCCGCCTGCAGATGGGCGGTTCGGATCAGTGGGGCAATATCGTCAACGGCATCGACCTTGGTCACCGCATGGGGACGAAACAGCTCTTTGCTTTGACCTCGCCGCTGCTGACGACGGCATCCGGCGCCAAGATGGGCAAGTCCGCCACCGGTGCGGTCTGGCTGAATGCCGACCTGCTCTCGGCCTACGATTTCTGGCAGTACTGGCGCAATACCGAGGATGCGGACGTTTCCCGCTTCCTGAAGCTGTACACCACGCTGCCGATGGACGAGATTGCCCGTCTCTCCGCGCTTGCCGGCTCCGAGATCAACGAGGTCAAGAAGATCCTCGCGACCGAAGTGACCGCGATCCTGCATGGCCGCGCGGCAGCCGAGCAGGCAGCAGAAACGGCCCGCAAGACCTTCGAGGAAGGCGGCCTGTCCGAAAACCTGCCGACGATCGATGTTCCGACTTCCGAGCTTGAAGCCGGCATCGGGCTTCTCTCGCTGATCGTGCGTGCCGGCCTTGCCGCTTCCAACGGCGAGGCTCGCCGCCACGTTCAGGGCGGCGCGGTTCGTATCAACGATGAAGCCGTCAGCGACGAACGCAAGATCATCGGCGGCGGCGAAGTGACTGCGGATGGCATCATCAAGCTGTCGCTCGGCAAGAAGAAGCACATCCTGATCCGTCCGGCCGCCTGAGTAGCGGGAACTGCCTCAAAATAAGCAAAGCCGGCGTCCCCCGCCGGCTTTTTTGTTTCCGTGATCCCTGTACGCATGGCGCGATCAATCAAATGGCGTTGCCGGAACAATTTAACCCCTCCCAATGTCGGATCGGGACCTGCCCCATCGTCCTCTGCTAAGATCCTTATTTCGGAGGTGGATTATGGATGAACTGCCGGTCATCAAAACGAGGCGTAAAGGCAGAAGCCTTACGCAGAACATGCTGATCCCAAGCGAGGAAATGGTTGTCCGTGCTCTCTGGGCGGCGCCTGCGGGTCGACTATCGGATCTGGGCGAGTTGCGACAGTCGCTTGCCAAACAATATGGCGCCGACGCCTGTTGCCCGGTCACCGTTCAGCGACATCTGGTGCGGATCAGCGAGGCCCGCGACGCTCCATTCTGGCGCGTCGTGGATCCCGATCGACCATTCGCCCGGCGCATGAGCGGTGGATCGGAACACATACGTCAGCAATTGGCGGAAGAAAAATGATCCGTTACGCGGCGTCTTTATGAAAAGAGAGGCGGCGATCACCCTTCGAGGCACTTCGTCAATATTCGAAGATCTGCCTGAAAACACCGGGCGCGATGATCGACAACGGATTGATCTGAAGGTTCGATTTTTCCAGCGTGCCGGTCAGCCTGAAGGTGATGCCGATGAGGCCGCGGTCACTGCCGTTGCCGAGGATGAAACCGACGATCGGGAGTTCCGCGAACAGCCGATTTAGGCCGTAGGCGGGCATGAAGGTTCCGGTCATGTCCATCTTGCCGTTGGCATCCTTCAGCGTTCCCTGGAACGTCGCGCCTAGCTCCACGCCGCGCACCACGCCATTCTCGACCGACAGCGAACCGTCACGCATGACAAGCCGCGCAAAGCCCCGTTCGAAGCTCTGCGAGCGTGTATCGATATTCTGCTTCACTGCCGCATTCAGGCTCTTTCCATTCTTGCCGCTCGGGGTCGAGACGATGGTCGAGAGTTTCTTTTCATCGATGATGGCGAAGTTGCGGATATCGAGCGAGCCATCCCAATCGTCCTGCCCGGTCGAGCGCAGCGATAGATTGAGAAGCCCGCCCTTCAGGTGCTTGTAGAGATCGGCGAAGCGCGCCACCGCGCCGGCGTCGCCGCTCGTGATGCGGATCACGCCGTTGCTGCCTTTGCTCATCTGGGTGACGAGCGCCTCGCCGCTGCGGGTCACGCCGGAAAAATCCGCTGCCGTCGTCTTGCCGCCGGCGATCGAATAGACGCCCTTGACGTTGCCCATGGTCTCGTCGTTGAAACCGATGACCTTGTCGATATTGGCGCGAACGGTGGCGCTCGCCGAAGCATCGCCGTCCGAATTTTGCTGACCGCCTGACGTAGACGACTTCAGGCGGGCCAGGATCGGGCGTATGTCGGCGGAGTTGCCCGATATGGCGACATCGTAACCGCCGCTTTTGCTCCGCTTCAGGGAGAGCGCAAAATCGTCGAGCGCCGAAAGCTTGACGCTGTCGAAGTTTGCCGACGTCAGGCTCCCCTTGCTGATCATGAGGTCGCCACTAACGCCGAAACCGTCGCCCTTGAGCGTGAAGTTCTTGAGCGCAGTCTGATTTTCAGGGCCGGATGCCTCGAACTGTGCGATCGCTCCAATGCCGCTGCCCTTCGACCAGCCGATCCAGGGCACCGTCAGCGCCGCCTTGCCGAGATCGACCTTGACGCCCTGGCGATCGTCGTCGATGCGCGTCAATTCCACTTTGACGGGTCCGTCGATCAAATCGCGAAGACCGGGCAGAACCGCGCTACGCTGCGCATCGGTGAGCGTCGCCGTGATGACGCGCGCGCGCTTGACGCTCGATTTGCCGTCGGTCGGCTCCACCATATCGATCTCAGCGGGAATGCCGTCGATCTGCGCCTGTGCTTGCAGATGCACCGATTGAGGATCGGCCGAAATCTCACCGGTCAGATTGTCGATCTTGCGATTGTTCATCGGCTTCAGCAGATCGACATGGTCGAGCTCCAGCTTTGCCTGCCAGTCCGGCGGAGGCGGCTGCTGATCCCTGATCAACCCGATCCTGGCATCGACCTTGGCGACGATCTTGCCGTTGAAATCCTCCGGCTTGAACTCGGTCCGCTGCAGCACTTCAAGGGGCTTGTAGGTCAAGAGCTCGCCTATGGCGTCACCGGAGCCTGAAATTGTCAGGTCGAGATCGGCCATCAGCGGCTTGTCGTAGGTCGCCGGGATCGAGAAGCTGCTGTCGCTCAGCGTGATCGTGCGACCGGTCGAAAAATAGGAGGTCGCCGTCGCGATATTGACGGCCATATTCGGCCCGGTCAAATCGAAATGGGCCTTGGTATCGCGCAGCGGCGGGATTTCACCGGGGACGTTCATGCGCGCGCCGGCAATGTCGAAGGCGATGTGCAGCTCGTTCTTGCCGAGCTGCAGCTTGCCGCTTTGCGAAGCTTCCCTCAGTCTTCCAGCGGGAATGAAGACGGATATGACGGCATTGGTCACCGAGCCGCCAAAAAGATTGGCTTCGACCCAGGTCCTGGGTTTCGATGCCATCCAGAAAGGCCAAAGCTGCTTGATGACCGTCGTGTCCAGCTTGTCCGCGCGGCCGCCGAAGCTGATTTCCGGCGAGCTGTCGCCGAGCTTAATGTGCAGCGAACCGAACAGCGCGCCTTGCGGCGTCGATACGCCGAGGTTGTCGAACTGGAATTCCTTGGTGTCGGATAGGAAGTGCCCCATGGCGCGACCGTCGAAGCTGACGGGCTTTTCCCCCGAGATCGTTGACGCGGCAACGCCGTCCTTGATCACGAAATCGATGCCGAAGCCCTTGCCCGCTTTGGCATTGACACGATCGAGATCGATGAGCGCACCGGAGAACGGCACCACGGTGCCGACGAACTGCAACTTCGAAGGCGAAATCTCCAGCGTCTGATGATCGAAATTATAGGCGAGATTGATGTTGCCTTGCGTCAGATCCTGTATGTCGCGGTCCATATAGAGGGTGCCGGGCTGCACGTTGATCGCGGCTTCGAGGCTCGGATCGATGCCGGCATCGCCCTTGACGGCGGACAGCGTCACATCGGCAAAACTGATGACGCCCTGCCGCGGCGCGCCGTTCGCATCATAGGCCATCGTCAACGGCTTGAGATCGAGATTGGAGATTTTCGCCGTCAGCGACGAACTGTGGCCGGCTTGCTGCTGCGTCGCTTTCACATCCAGTCTCGCGACCGATCCGTTGACGGCAACCTCGCCATAGAGGTGCAACGTGTTCGGCTCGGTGCGCTCGAAGGTAAGATTGTCGACCACGAGGGAGATCGGATCGCCTTCCTGGCGCGCCAGTTTCATCGAGAATCCGGAAATGCGCACGGAATTCGTGCCGCCGCGCTGCACGAAATGCTCCAGAAAATCGAGATTGTCGAAAGCCGCGTTCAGCGCCAGCGGCAGTGCATCGACCCGCAGCTTCGTCAGATCGACGGGGTCTCCCTGGGGCAGGAGCGACGTATCGAGCGCTATGCCCTCCGCCGCCACGCTTGCAACTTCCACCCGGCCCCCGAGCAGGGCCAGCGGATCGAGCTCCATGTTGACTGCAGACATCGTCGACAGATGCTTGCCGCTATCCTGATCGACGACGTTGACGTCATGAGCTTCGAGCGTCAGCCGCAGGCCGGATGTAAATCGGACCACAGTCGCGCCGACTTCTGCCTTGTAGCGAGGGCCGATGGCACGATCGAGGGCCGTCTGCGCCTTCTTCGACAGCGGCTCGTCGAAGATGCCACCTTCGATGGTCGCGACGACGGCTCCGAGGATGATGGCGAGAAATGCAAAGAAAACCAGCGTGATGCGGCAGACATGCCAGACATGCGAGCGACGACGGCGAACGCGCTCCGGCACGTGCACGATCAACGGATCTTCGGCCTGGGCGGACGGCAGATTGTCGAGCGGCACGAGATCCTTTTTGCGGAATGTTATCTTTTCGCCTCGGATCACTCCTGCGCGTGCCTTTCGCTCTATACAATTTTGTTGGTGACGTTGCGTCCCATCGGGCGTCCCATTGGACGGCACACGTGGGCAGTATATATGGCTTCCCTCAAGTGTCATCTAAAAAACCGGCAAAAGAAAGGTTTTCCCGTGGCGGAAGTTTTTCCATTTCAACTCTGCATCGGCGACAAGGCACCGGATTTCGATCTTCCGCGCGATGGTGGCGGCCGCATTGGTCTTGCTGATTTTACTGGGAAGCCGCTGGTGGTCTATTTCTACCCCAAGGACGACACCACGGCCTGCACGACGGAATCGATTTCCTTCACTGCGCTCGCAGCCGCTTTCGCCAAGGCGGGTGTTGCCCTCCTCGGCGTGTCGCCGGACCCGGTCAAGAGCCATGACAAATTCGTCAAGAAACATGCGCTCTCCGTGCCGCTTGCCTCCGACGAGGAGAAGACCATGGCGACAGCCTATGGCGTCTGGCGGGAGAAGAGCATGTATGGCCGCACCTATATGGGTGTCGTGCGCTCCACCTTCCTGATCGGCGCCGATGGCCGGGTCGCCAGAATATGGGACAAGGTCAAGGTCGCGGGGCACGCCGAGGCCGTTCTGGCCGCCGCGACGGAACTCTGACGGCATGACGGACAATCTCGAACCGATTACCTCGCTGCGTGGCGGCGCCATCGCCGCCATCCGTTCGGCCGATCTCGATCTGAAGACCGAGCTTGCCCAGGAATCGGCAAGGCGCTGGTTTGCCCGTACCCTGTCGCTACGTTCACCGCTCGATCCGCCGCTCGCCGATCGCCCCGGCCGGCCGGAAAAACCGGAATTGGTGCCGCCTAAAAATATGGAGAAGCGTTCCCTGCATACGCTCAAGGGCCGCATCGCTCTTCTGCACGCCATCGCCCATATCGAATTGAACGCCGTCGATCTGGCGCTGGATATCGTCGCCCGCTTCGCGACGGGCCCGGTCCCCAATTCCTTCTTCGACGGCTGGATGCAGGTCGCCTTCGAGGAAGCCAAGCATTTCCGCATGGTGCGGGCGCGCCTGCGCGAACTGGGCGCCGACTATGGCGATCTTCCCGCCCATGACGGCCTGTGGCAGGCAGCCCATGCGACCCGGACCGATCTGACCGCTCGCCTCGCCGTCGTGCCGTTGATCCTCGAAGCGAGGGGCCTGGACGTGACACCGGCGCTGCAGGCGAAAATGCGCGAAACCGGCGATCTGGAGAGCGCCGCCATCCTCGACGTCATCTATAATGATGAAAAAGGCCATGTCGCCGTCGGTGCCAAATGGTTCCGATTCCTGTGCGCGCGGGAGAAGCGCGATCCGGCCCGCACCTTCCAGGAATTGGTGCGCGCCAACTTCCGCGGCTCCCTCAAGGCACCGTTCAACGACATCGCACGAGCGGAAGCAGGACTGACTCCCTCCTTCTATCGCTCGTTAACATCTACAAGCAGCGCATAATCCACTAACATTAAAGGCTTTTTCCGGTATTTGACGATGCGCCGGAAAGTATTCATTAACCATAATGCCGTGTACTTCCCAATCAATGCCACAAGGCATCCATTGGGAGATTCTCGGTGACAGCAAAGCCTCAGAATCGGGTTTTCGGCAAGCAGCAGCGACACCACACCATTATCGTCGCGAGCGGCGATACGGTGCGCCATATGACCGTGCGCCCCTGGATGGCCGCCGTTGCCGTCTGTCTGGCCGGGATCTTTTCGATCGGCTATCTGCTTGCGACGTCCTACCTCGTGCTGCGCGACGATCTGATCGGCGCGACGATGGCCCGCCAGGCGCGCATGCAATATGACTACGAGGACCGCATCGCCGCATTGCGCGCCCAGGTCGACCGCGTGACCTCCCGTCAGCTCCTTGATCAACAGGTCGTGGAGGAAAAGGTCGACAAGCTGATCGAACAACAGCAGCAGCTTTCATCCCGCAATGGCAAACTCGGCACCTTGCTCGACAGGGCAGAAAGCTCCGGCCTTACGAACAAGAGCGCGCACCCGGATGCGAACGCCGCTGCCCCCAGGAACGAGCACGCCCAGCTGACAGCGCCGAAGGCGATCGAGACGCTTCTTCAGGGGGGCAAGCCGGCCGACGCGACGCCTGACAATTCCACGCTCGCCTATGTCCCCGCGCCGGAAACAGTCGCCGATCGCGCCGATCGCGTCTTCTCGAAGGTAACGTTGTCGCTGAAGCATATCGAACAGGATCAACTGACCCGGATCAACAATCTCACGGTCGATGCTTCCGCGACTGCGAACGAAATCCAGACGATCATGCACAATGTCGGGGTCAAGGTTCCGAACGAGGTGGCGGCCGCGAAGCGCGGGGATGCCGATGACGGCGTGGGTGGACCTTATGTGCCGCCTGAAAATGTGGATCGGTTCGAACGGTCGATGGCGGACCTCGATACCGCATTGACGCATCTGGAAACCGTGCGGGGCGCGGCCGAAAGCCTGCCTTTCCGCAACCCGGCGGCGGGCAAGCTCGTCACCAGCCCCTTCGGCAATCGCAAGGACCCTTTCTTCGGCACGCTGGCGCTCCACACAGGCACGGATTTCCATTTCAGCCCTGGCGAGAAGGTCAAGGCCACCGCCCCCGGCAAGGTCATCGCGGCCGGGTGGACGGGCGGTTACGGCAATATGGTGGAGATCGAACATGGCGACGGTATCTCCACGCGCTACGGCCATATGGAGCAGGTCGTCGTCAAGGTCGGCGACAAGGTCGGCGCAGGCGACGTAGTGGGTCTTGCCGGCAGCACCGGGCGTTCGACAGGAACGCATCTGCATTACGAAGTCCGCGAGAATGGGCATCCGGTAGACCCGATGTATTTCATCAATGCCGGCACGAAACTTGCGGGTTACATCAGCGGCCTCGGCGCAATTTAGCTGCCGGAATTGTGACAAACGCGCAACAAACATGGCACTAATCCAAAAATTGCGTTATGAATGAACTTCAGGTCCGTTGAAGCACCTGCTTTCCTTGACTTCACGGACATTTGGTTCTATGTCGCGCTGCGTTGCGGCACGTTTCCATGTGTCGACTCATGGTGTTCGACTGAACCAAGACGGAACTAGATTTCCCTTTGACAACATTTGCTGACCTTGGCCTGAGCCAAAAAGTCCTTTCCGCGGTAACTGACGCGGGCTACACCACACCGACTCCGATCCAGGCCGGTGCCATCCCGTTTGCGCTTCAGCGCCGCGACATCTGCGGCATTGCCCAGACGGGAACCGGCAAGACAGCCTCTTTCGTGCTGCCGATGCTGACGCTGCTCGAAAAGGGCCGCGCCCGTGCGCGCATGCCGCGCACGCTGATCCTGGAGCCGACGCGCGAACTGGCGGCCCAGGTCGCCGAAAACTTCGAGAAGTACGGCAAGAACCATCGCCTCAACATCGCCCTTTTGATCGGCGGTGTCTCCTTCGAAGAGCAGGATCGCAAGCTTGAGCGCGGCGCCGATGTGCTGATCTGCACGCCCGGCCGCCTGCTGGACCATTTCGAACGTGGCAAACTGCTGATGAGCGGCGTCGAAATCTTCGTCATCGACGAGGCCGACCGCATGCTCGACATGGGCTTTATCCCTGATATCGAGCGCATCGCCAAGCTCATCCCCTTCACGCGCCAGACACTGTTCTTCTCGGCGACGATGCCGGCGGAAATCCAGAAGCTGGCCGACCGCTTCCTGCAGAACCCGGAACGTGTCGAAGTCGCCAAGCCGGCATCGACGGCCAAGACCGTGACGCAGCGCTTCGTTGCCTCGCATGGCAAGGATTACGAGAAGCGCGCCACGCTGCGCGACCTCGTCCGCGCACAGACGGATCTCAAGAACGCGATCATCTTCTGCAATCGCAAGAAGGATGTGGCCGATCTCTTCCGCTCGCTCGAACGGCACGGCTTCTCCGTCGGCGCCCTGCATGGCGACATGGACCAGCGTTCGCGCACGACGATGTTGCAGAACTTCCGTGACGGACAAATCCAGCTTCTCGTCGCCTCCGACGTCGCAGCCCGGGGTCTCGATCTTCCCGATGTCGGTCACGTCTTCAATTTCGATGTTCCGATTCATTCGGAAGATTATGTCCATCGCATCGGCCGCACCGGTCGCGCCGGCCGTTCCGGCGCCGCCTTCACCATCGTGACGAAGCGCGACACCAAGCACGTCGACGCCATCGAGAAGTTGATCGGCGAGGACGTGCAGTGGCTGAACGGCGATCTGTCGGCGCTGCCGCCGGCCGAAGAAGGTGGGGACGACAATCGTTCTTCTCGCCGCCGCGAGCCGAAAGGCAGAGGCCGCGAGCGTGATCGCAGCCCCAGAGGCCGGAGTGCCTCGAGTCATAAATCTGATATCGACGTCGAGGATAATGGCGTCGCAGTGATCGAAGCAGCACCAGCAAAGGCTGAAAGCGTGAGAAACGAGCGCAAGTCCGAGAGCAACAACAAATCCAACAACAGTTCTCGCAATAACAACAACCGGCCCTTCCCTGCTGCCAACGATGACAATCGCGAGCGCCGCAACCGCTACCGTGACCATGATGACGGCCCGACCCCGGTCGGCTTCGGTGATGATATCCCGGCTTTCATGCTCATCGTGGCAAGCGCCAAGGCCTGATAGCTCCCATTTAGCTGCACATCTCGGGATGTACGCATGGGTAAGCCCGGCATCGATTTCCCAGGATTAGGAACCGGTCTCGCAATATTGCGGGACGGCAAGCTTTTGCTCTATCGGCGCCTCAAGGCACCGGAAGCCGGCTTGTGGAGCATCGGCGGCGGCAAGGTCGATCACATGGAGCCTGCCGCCAAGGCCGTCGTCCGCGAGGCTGAAGAGGAGAGCGGTCTCTCCATCGGCAGGATCGACTATCTCTGCACAGAAGAAGTCATCATCGAGGCTGACCAGCAGCACTGGATTTCGCTGATCTATGTCTGCAGGGATTTTTCCGGCGAGCCTCGCCTGAGGGAACCCGACAAGCTCTCCGATTTCGGCTGGTTCGGCCGCGACGAGCTGCCGGCTCAGCTTTCCGAATTCGCCAAGGCAACCATCGCCCATCTGGGCGAAGAAGATTTCCGCTGACGTCTACTTATCCGAGCGACGTGCCGCCTCATAGGCGAGCCTGACCCATCGCGCCATCACATCCGGATCGTCGAACGCATCGTCGGGTATCGACCAATAAGGCATGTTGATCGCCTTGCCCTTCTTGCCTTCATAGGCCCAGCGCCGCGAGCCGGCTGCCTCGAATTCGGAAGCGCTGGCATCGTCCGCTTTCAGGAGAATCTCGTCGTCCACTTCGAGCGCCAGGATCCGCCCCATATGGTAGATCCCCTTGCCGCCGAACATCCGTTTGATGGTGATCGGCCCGAGAGACTGAAACATCTCCTCGATGTCGGTATTGTCCATTCCCTACCCCTTCAAAACGCCGCCGGCCGCGACGACTGCCTCGGGCGTGTCGACATCGAGATGTGCCGCCTTGCCGATCTCGACGTCGATAACCGGAAGCCCCGATGTCTCGATAATATGCCGGGCGCCCACATCGCCCTCCAGCCGCACTACGGCGTTCAAGACAGATCTCGGCAGGATGACGGGATTGCCGCGCTTGCCCGCGGACGCCGCCCGCACGATCGCCTGGCCGTTCGCCTCACGGAAAGCGGCGATCAGGGTTTTCAGATCGTCGCTGGTGACGCTAGGCATATCGGCCAGCATGACAAGAACGCCATCAGCCCTTTGCGCCGCCTGCGTGCCGACGCCCGCGACCAGCGAACTCGCCATGCCGGAGGCATAATCCGGATTGAAGACCTGCTCGACAGCGAGATCGCGCAACGCATCTTCGATCTCGTCACAGCGATGTCCGGTGACCGCGACGATATCCGATGCGCCGCTGGCAATGGCGATGGACGCCGAACGGCGAACCAGCGGAACACCGTCGAATTCCGCCAGAAGCTTGTGCGAACCGCCCTCGCCCATGCGGCTCGCCTTTCCGGCGGCCAGCAGCACGACGGCAACCGATATCCGCGCGGCTGGCTTGGCAACGATGTCGCGTGGCCGCGGCCGTGACTGAATTTCCATGAGCAATCCTCCAACGCCCATGCCGCTTATGTCCCGCGACGTCGGTCGTTCGCCGGCTAATATGCGATCCAGCACCCAGTCGAAACCATTCTCCTTCGGGCTGCGCGCGCATCCGGGTGCCCCGACGATGTGAACACCGCCTACTCTTCCAAGCACGAGAAGATTACCGGGATCGACCGGCATGCCGACCTGAATAACCTCGCCGCCGGCAAGCCTGATCGCTTCCGGAATGACATCGCCGGCATCGATGACGGCCGAGGCGCCAAAGACGACCACCAGCTTCGGCAGTTGGTCGCGCGCCTCCAGCGCACGGCAGATTGCGTCGGCAACGGCATTCGCCCGATGCGCAACCCGCTCTTCCCGCTGCAGCACGCTGCCCGATGGCTGCAGCCGCTGCGACAGGATCCGCGCCGTCTTGTCCATCACCGAAGCCTTCAGCGACGGCAGCTCCGTGGCGACGAGCGATATAGCGTGCGGCGCGAAGGGCTTGACCTCGAAGACCGGCATACGCCGCAGAATTTCGACGCCTTCGGCAACTTTGGCCCCGGGAACGGCGAGAGGAATGATCTTGAAGGTCGCCACCATGTCACCCGATCGCACCGGCACGCGATCCGCGAGACAGGCAAGGGTGATCGCCGGATCGACGCTGTTGAGCTGATCGACCGCTGCACGGTTTGCGACGAATAGGCCGTCGACTGCGCTGTGGACGTTCACCCGCCCCGTCGCCGCCTTAGAGAAGGTCAGATGATCGGGAGCGATAGCTCGCGCCAGCCGTTCGGCCGCCTCGTCCTCCATGAGGTCGCCCGGCTCGATGCGCGCGGCAATGACACGCTCTATCCCGGCGGCAGCAAGCCGTTCGATGTCTCCGCCAGCAAGCTTATGCCCCTTGGAAAAGCTGCCATCGGAGATCCGAATGGAATGCGCGAGAACGGCGCCCTCCGCCTCCACCGTCTGAAATTCGCCGAAGATCATGGTTTGGCGCCCTTTGGCGATGAGACGTCACGCCCGCGAAGGGAGCCGATGATCTCGGCCAGAATGGCGACGGCGATCTCGGCCGGGCTTGCGGCGCCGATGGGAAGCCCGATCGGCGCATGGATGCGGGTAAGATCAGTTTCCGCCACACCTTCCCGCCTCAAGCGCTCCAGACGCCCGGCATGCGTCTTGCGGCTGCCGAGCGCGCCAACGTAGAAACAGCCCGTTCTCAGTGCCTGAATGACCGGCTCGTCGTCGACCTTCGGATCGTGGGTGACGGCAATCAGTGCCATATAGCTGTCGAGCGGCCGTTCCTTCAACGCATCGGCGGGCCAATCGGCGATCAGGTCGATGCCTTCGAAGCGCTCCGGCGTTGCAAAGGCGGTGCGCGGATCGATGATCGTCACATCGAAGCCTGCAAGCGCCGCCATGCGCGCCAGGACCTGGCTGATATGCACGGCACCGATGACGACGATGCGCGGCGGCGGCAGATGGACGTTGAAGAACAGGCTCTGCCCTTCGATCTCAAGCGCCGCCGATTTGCCCGAACGGAATGCCGACGAAGCAGCATCGGCCAGAGCGCCTTCCAGCGCGTCGCCTTCGACGATGAGTCGATCTGGCCCGCCGGAGAGATCGGTGACAAGGATCGCCGCTTGTCGCTTGCGCCGCATTTCATTCAGCCGCGCCAGTATCAGACGGTCCATTAGGCGAGCCTTTCGACATAGACGCGGATGCGGCCGCCGCAGGAGAGGCCGACGCGCCAGGCCGTCTCATCAGCGACGCCGAACTCCAGCATGCGCGACTTGCCCGTTTCGATGACGTCGAGCGCCTCGGTGATGACGGCGCCTTCGACGCAGCCGCCCGAAACAGAACCATGGAAATTGCCCTCGCCGTCGATCACGAGATGACTGCCGGACGGGCGCGGTGCCGACCCCCAGGTATCGACAACGGTCGCCATGGCCACATTGCGGCCTGCTGACACCCATTCCTCCGCAATGACAAGCGGATCCAGACTTTCGGATATATCTGACATCGGAGCCTCATTATTTGCCGAGGAACCGTCGTGGATCATAGGTATCCGCGCGGCCGGCTGTGAGGGCCGATACGAGATCGGCCAGAGATAATAGATTGTGAACGGGACGGAATTCGTCAACATGCGGCAGCATTGCTTTTACGCCGCGCGCCCGCGCCTCGAAACCCTCGAACCGCAAGAGCGGATTGAGCCAGATGAGCCGCCGGCAGGAGCGATGCAGGCGATCCATCTCTTGCGCGAGCAGCTCGACGCCTTCGCGCTCCAGCCCGTCGGTAATCAAGAGCACAATCGCGCCCTGCCCCAGCACCCGGCGCGCCCATATCAGGTTGAACTCCTTCAACGTCTCGCCGATCCGCGTCCCGCCAGACCAGTCGCGCACCGCCGCCGCGCATTCGTCCAGCGCCTGATCGGGGTCCTTGTGGCGCATCGCTCTGGTGACATTGGTCAGCCGCGTTCCGAACAGGAACGTATGCACGCGCCGACGCCGTTCGGTGAGCACATGCAGGAAATGCAGGAAGATGCGCGTATATTGGCTCATCGAGCCCGAGATATCGGCAAGCACGACCAATGGCGGCTGCAATTCCCTCGGCCGTCGAAAACGCGGCAGGATCAGCGCGCCTCCCGTGCGCAAGGCGGAGCGCATCGTTGCGCGCGGATCCACTTTGCCCGGTCTAAGGGATGCCTTGAAGCGGCGCGTGCGCACGCGGTCCAGCGGCAATCGCAGCTTCTCCAGCTCCTTCCTGGCGATGGTAATCTCCGCAGCCGACATCTGCGCGAAATCCAGGTGGCGCAACACCTCGCTGCCGGAGCTGGTAAATCGCGCATCTATCTCGATATCTGGAGTCTCGCGCTGCGGGCGTCGGTCGTTGCGGTCGCTGAGTAACGCATCGCTTGCCCGGCTCTCGCCCGGCTTCGGCTTTTCCTTCTCTCGATGATCCGGGGCGACCGGCGACATCAGCGCGATCATTTTCGCGACGAGATCGCGCGAGCGCCAGAACAGCCGGAACGCCTCGTCGAATACTGCGAGATCTTCATGGCGCTTGACGAAGACGGAACAAAGGGCGGCGTGGAACTCCTCGCGGGAGCCGATGCCGATGGCCTCGACCGCTTCGATGGCATCGGCTATCGCCCCAGGCCCGATTTTCAGGCCGGCCTTGCGAAGCACCCGACCGAACAGCACGATATTATCGGCAAGGCGCCCGTCACCGGGCGGTGACGGCGCAACGATGATGCCATCCTGCGCACTCGGCTCCATGGCTCATCCCGCCGCCAGCAGTTCGGATTTCACCTCGTCCAGTACACGCCTGCCCTCGGCGCCCTGGATGCGGGCGATATCGTCCTGGTATTTCAGCAGCGTCCCCAACGTGTCCGAAACGGTCTCGGGATCGAGCGCCAGCCGATCGAGTTCGGTCAAGGCGGTCGCCCAGTCGATCGTTTCGGCAACGCCTGGATTCTTGAAGAGATCGAGCGTGCGCAGCTTCTGCACATAGGCGACGATCTGACGTGAGAGCGCCTCGTTGCAGCCTGGCACCTTGTGGCGAATGATTTCCAGCTCCTGCCCGGCCTCGGGATAATCGACCCAATGATAGAGGCAGCGCCGCTTCAACGCGTCGTGGACTTCGCGCGTGCGGTTCGTGGTGATGATAACGATGGGCGGCTCGGCAGCGCGGATCGTCCCGAGTTCCGGCACCGTCACCTGAAAATCGGACAGCACTTCCAGCAGGAATGCCTCGAAAGCCTCGTCGGTGCGATCAAGCTCGTCGATCAGGAACACCGGCGCGCGTCCACCGACACCCGACAGCGCCTGCAGCACCGGCCGGCGAATGAGATAACGCTCGGAGAAGATATCGGCCTCGATGCGGTCGCGGTCGGTGTGACCGGATGCCTCCGCGAGACGGATTTCCAGCATCTGCGCCGGATAGTTCCATTCGTAGACGGCGGAGGAGACATCCAGCCCCTCATAGCATTGCAAGCGGATCAGCGGGCGATCGAGCGCCTTCGACAGGACCTTGGCGATTTCGGTCTTGCCGACACCGGCCTCGCCCTCGAGAAAGAGCGGCCGCTTCATCTTCAATGCGAGAAACAGGACGGTGCCAAGCGCGCGTCCGGCCAGATAGTCATGCGCGCCGAGCAAAGCCATCGTCTCATCGATGGAACCCGGTAGCGAAGGTAATGTCTGATCCGCCATGATAACTCCCTTGAAGGGGTTATAGCGTGTGATAGCCCCGGTTCATATAGAGCAATGCCGGCTTTGGCTCGCTGTAGCGTACGGCCATCACCTCGCCGAAGATGATGTTGTGCGTGGAGGCCTGCTTGATCTCGATCACGCGGCAATCGAAAGCGGCCAACGCGTCGCTTAGGACAGGCGCGCCCGTCACCAGCGTCTCGAACTTGCCGGTTGCAAAGCGCTCGTCGGTGGTCAGCTGCGTCTTCCCGGAAAAGGCGTCGGCCAGGGACTGGTGATCCGCACCGAGCGTATTCAGGGCAAAAATGCCGCTATTGAAGAAGATCTCGTTCTTGGCGTTGCTGTTGTTGACGCAGATGAGAACCGTCGCAGGGCTGTCCGACACCGAGCAGGCGGCCGTGATCGTCACGCCGCGCCGCTCCGCGCCGAGCGCCGTCGTCACCAGCTGCACATGCCCCGCATAGCGGCTCATGGCATCTCGATAGAGCGCCGGATCCATACGCTGCCTGTCTAGCATCACCGTCTCCATATTCCCGTGATACCTTGTCTTTCGCTCAATATGGCGGCCAGGTATTAGCTTTTCTACAATAGCGCCATTGAAATCAGAGCCATTTTGTTGCTTTTTCTTTGACGATGCCCATCAGGCGGATAAATAGAGCAGAAAATTGTCCGGGATAATCCATCGATGAACGTTCTGCGTCGCCTTCCGCTTCTGTTCGTGCTGCTTTCTGCGGCCGGCAGCAGCTACGCCGCGGGAATCAATATCGGCGTGGTGGCACCGCAGGGCGGCAATTTCGCAACGCTGGGTGCTGAAATCACCACTGGGGCCAATTTCGAGATCCAGGCTCAAAAGGATACGGCGACCGTCATCGACGAACCCTGCACCGAGGACGGCGGCCGGGCTGTCGCCGAGGCATTGATCACGGCCAAGGCGCAGATCGCGATCGGCTTCCTGTGCACGGAAACGTTGGAAGGCGCGCTTCCGCGCCTCAAGGAAGCCGGCATCCCGGCCATTACCGTTTCCGTACGTTCCCGCATCTTGATGGAAGACGCGCTGAAGAATGGCTGGCCGCTGTTTCGCCTCGCACCCGTGGATAGCGCCGAGGCTGCCGTCGCGATCAATACTATCCTGAAAGACTGGGCAGCCGAGCCGATGGCGCTGATCGACGACGGCACCATCCACGGCCGCGAACTGGTGGGCGCGATCAGAAACGCGCTCGAGGAAAAAGGGCTGAAGCCAGTCTTCAACGACACTTACCGTCCCGGCCAGGATCAGCAGATCGCTCTTGTCCGTCGCTTGAAGAAAGCCGGCGCCACGCATGTCTTCATCGGCGGCGACCGCAGCGATGTCGCCGTCATCGCGCGCGACGCCAAGGGCGAAAACATTCCGCTGGCCCTGATGGGTGGCGACGCGATGCGTGCAGCCGATACGCCCTTGCCTTTGCTGGAAGGCGTGCAGGCGATCGCACTGCCTGACGCTGCAAGCCTGCCAGCGGCACAGCAGACTGTCCAGGCCATGCGCGCCGGCGGCATCGAACCGGACGGTTATATTCTGCCGGCCGCGGCCGCGGCACAGATCGCCAGCCAGGCAGCGGAAGGCGCGAAAGCGGAAAATAAGCCCGTTGCCGATAAGCTCGTCGGCACGGCATTCCAGACGGCAATAGGCCAGATCTCCTTCGGGCAGAACCACGAATTGACCGAAAACCCCTATCGCCTGCTGGAATGGCGCGGCAATGCCTTCGTGCCGGTGACACCGTTGAACTGAGGCGATCCGTTCGGGCGGTTGTTTGCCCGCGACAGCGGTGCTAATCCAGACGCCACTGCATAATTCCTTAAATCGGCATCGATTTTAGGATTAAATTATGCAGCAACTTTAAAGCGCTACAGCGACCTTGGCGCGTCACATGTGACGCGCGGCGCTGTAGAAATCAGTTGGAGCTCAGCCACCCATGACCTTGCCGATCCGTATCGCCCCTTCCATTCTCGCAGCCGACTTCGCCAAGCTCGGACAGGAAGTCAAGGATGTGACCGAAGCCGGAGCCGACTGGATCCACCTGGATGTCATGGACGGCCATTTCGTGCCGAACATCTCCTTCGGCGCCGATGTCATCAAGGCGCTGCGCCCCTATACGACCGCGACCTTCGACTGCCATCTGATGATCTCGCCCGCCGATCCCTATCTGGAAGCCTTCGCCAAGGCGGGTTGCGACCGCATCACGGTCCATGCCGAGGCCGGCGTGCATCTGCACCGCTCGCTGCAGACCATCCGCCATCTCGGCAAGAAGGTCGGCGTCACCCTCAATCCGGCAACGCCGCTCTCCGTGCTGGAAAACGTGCTCGACGATATCGACCTGATCCTGATCATGTCGGTCAATCCGGGCTTCGGCGGCCAGAAATTCATTCCCGCCATGGCCGACAAGATCCGCAACGCCAAGTCCCTGATCGGTGACCGCCCGATCGAACTCGAAGTCGATGGCGGCGTCTCGGTCGAAACCGCGCCTCTCATCACGGCTTCCGGCGCCAATGTCCTCGTGGCGGGCTCGGCAATCTTCAAGGGCGAATCGGTCGATGCCTACCGCCAGACAGTCGGCGGCCTCCGGGCCGCCGCCGAACGAGGCCGCGTTGGATCAAACTAGTCCGACCACTGCCATCATGGCGGCGGGCCGGCCACGGACCGTCGCATCGCGCTGCCTCGAAGTTTTCCGCAATGCAGTCTGTTGGGGCGCAGCCATGGCCGCTTCGGCGCTCGCCGCCCTCTATTGGCGCAATGGCCTTCTGACCAGTCATCTCCCGGCTCTTGCGCTGGTCTACTTCTTCGGCGGCGCCCTCGCCTGGCCCATTCTCGTGCCGCTCACCCGACGCGTCACCCGTAGCCGGCCGGCCGGCGCGCGCTTCGCCGCTTTCTTTCTGATGCTCTCCATCGGCACCGCCGCCATGACGGCGTTTCTCTTCGCCATGGACTATCGCTGGTTCTATTCGCGCTGGCATGCGCCATTCGGCTCGCTTATCTGGACATTCCAGTTCCTGTACACCGGCGCCAGCGCCGTCTACCAGTTCGCAATTCTCGGCTTACCCCTGTTTCTGCCGTTCGGCCTCCCGTGCCTGATCGCCGTTTCCGCCTATCTTGCGCGACGGACGCATTGAGGCGTACGAAGGATCGGCCCGACAAACATTGTGCCAACAAACGTTGTGATTGCCGCCCGTCTTTGTTATGGGGGCGCCGAGGTTTCCTTTCCCATTAGCCAAGAAAGCTTTGAGCCCATGATCCCGCGCTACTCCCGACCGGAAATGGTCGCCATCTGGTCGCCCGAAACCAAATTCCGTATCTGGTTCGAGATCGAGGCCCATGCCTGTGATGCGCTGGCAGCTCTCGGCGTCATTCCGAAGTCGGCGGCGGACACGATCTGGGAAAAGGGCGGCAAGGCCACCTTCGACGTTGCCCGCATCGATGAGATCGAAGCCGTCACCAAGCACGACGTCATCGCCTTCCTGACGCATCTTGCCGAAATCGTCGGACCGGACGCCCGCTTCGTACACCAGGGCATGACCTCGTCCGACGTGCTCGACACCTGCTTCAACGTCCAGCTCGTCCGCGCCAGCGACCTGCTGCTTGCCGATATCGACAAGCTGCTGGAGGCGCTGAAGCGCCGCGCCTTCGAGCACAAGGATACCGTCACCATCGGCCGCTCGCACGGCATCCATGCCGAACCCACGACCTTCGGCGTCAAGCTGGCGCTCGCCTATGCCGAATTCGAGCGCTGCAAGCAGCGCCTGATCGCGGCTCGCGAGGAAGTCGCCACCTGCGCCATCTCGGGCGCCGTCGGCACTTTCGCCAACATCGATCCCCGCGTCGAGGAACATGTCGCCGCCGCCCTCGGCCTGAAGCCTGAGCCGGTCTCCACCCAGGTCATCCCGCGCGACCGCCACGCGATGTTCTTCGCGACCCTTGGCGTCGTCGCCTCCTCGATCGAGCGCCTCGCCACCGAGATCCGCCATCTGCAGCGTACCGAGGTTCTGGAAGTGGAGGAATATTTCTCTCCAGGCCAGAAGGGCTCGTCGGCCATGCCGCACAAGCGCAATCCGGTATTGACGGAAAACCTGACGGGCCTTGCCCGCATGGTCCGCTCCTACGCCATGCCCGCCATGGAAAACGTCGCCCTCTGGCATGAGCGCGATATTTCCCATTCGTCCGTCGAGCGCATGATCGGCCCGGATGGGACCGTCACACTCGATTTCGCGCTCGCCCGCATCACCAGCGTCATCGACAAGCTGCTTGTCTACCCGGACAATATGATGAACAACTTGAACAAGTTCCGTGGACTTGTTCATTCGCAGCGGGTGCTGCTGGCCCTCACTCAGGCAGGCGTTTCCCGCGAAGATTCCTATCGCCTCGTGCAGCGCAACGCCATGAAAGTCTGGGAACAGGGCAAGGATTTCCTTGAGGAGCTGCTTGCCGACCAGGAAGTGCGCGCGGCGCTTTCCGAAGAGGATATCCGTGAGAAATTCGACCTTGGCTATCACACCAAGCATGTCGACACGATCTTCAAGCGGGTTTTCGGTTAAGGCCGACCGATCCATCGATCTGATTTTGAAGGAGCGGCGCGGAAAACGCGCCGCTCCTTGCGTTTTGCGGATAAGATCCTGGCAGTGAATATTCCAACCCGGTGTGCAAGCAATGATCTGGTTCGACGCAGCGCTGCAAAATCCCGCGGATGATGACCTGCTGAGAGGCTGCATCGCGGCGATGCTCGATCTGGGCATGCAGAGCGTGGACATCGTCCACGACATCCGCGAAATGCGCGATGCGCCCGTCACTTGCGTGGTCGGCGGCACATCGGAAGATGCCTATTCGCAAATCGTGACCATCTATCTTTCGGAAAATTTTCAACAGCCCGATATCATTGAAAGTGGTGCACGGCTGGCACGACTGCTCGGCAGGTCCTTGCTTCTTGCAAATGACGCCACCCCGGACCCCTGCTCGTTCATTCTCGTATCCGAGACCGGAGGAGCGCAGTCGGTCGTATCGGTCGATCCCGACGAGCTGGACACGCACGAACGTTACGTTATCCCGAAGCAGGGCAAGCGCTGACTGGTCGGGAGCCATGGGCTCGGCGCGTCTACCTTTCGCGTCTGATTTTCCGATGGATCGATCTTTGCGGCGATCCTCCTTCGCTGTTGCCGTCGCGCCTGGCCGCCTTCGCCACCAGACGGTCGAGGTGCTTCAAATCCTCCTCGTCCAGGTTCTCGATGCCGATGAAGCGGTTTTCCGCGGCGCTGGTCAGGATAAGCTCGTTGAGCTTGGCCTGGATGGCTCGCGTGTCGCGCGTCTGCGCGTTCTGCAACAGGAAGACCATCAGGAAAGTGACGATCGTCGTGCCTGTGTTTATGACGAGCTGCCAGGTTTCGGAAAAGCTGAAGATCGGTCCGGTGAAGCCCCAGACGACGACCGACAGCAGGGCTAGTATGAAAATGACCGGTTTTCCCGCCCCTTCCGAAACCACCGTGGCGAAACGAGCGAAGATATGTTTGAGCCTTGCCATGAACCTTATCCTCGGCTGAACTCCATCTATCCCGCAAATTTATTCCAATCGCGGGATAGACGCAGATCAACGCTGCAAGGTCACGCTGGTTCCCGCCGAATGGACGGGAACCATGAGCCGGCGTCTAGTGAGACTCGATCGGCACCACCAGCTTGCGATAGAGATGCCACGTAGCGTGGCCCAGTATGGGCATGATCACGGCCAGCCCCGCAAAGATCGGGATCGTGCCGACCACCAGCAGCGCCGCCACGATCAGGCCCCAGACCGCCACCGGTATCGGATTGATCAACGTCGCCCGGATGCTGGCGTCGATGGCGGCCACGACACCGACATCGCGGTCCAGCAGCAGCGGGAAGGTAACGACCGTGGTCGCCAGCACGACAAGCGCAAAGATGAAGCCGAGGAGATTGCCCCAGAACATCATCGCCAAACCTTGGGGCGTGGTCAGGATACTCGACACGAAGGATGTGAGCTTGGGCGGCGCACCATCGCCGAAATAGATGAAGTAGAGATTCTGCGCCACGAAGAGCCAGACGATGAAAAGGCCGAACAGCATGAGGCCGGCGACGATGATCGACGGCAAGGCTGGCGAGAAACGGACCTCGAAAGCATGGCTCCACGACGTATCCAGCCCCTTCTCCCGCCGTCGGCTGATCTCGTAAAGGCCGATTGCCGCGATGGGACCCAGCAGGGCAAAGCCCGACATCAATGGAAACAGCAGCGGCAGCAGGTTCTGGTCCGTGCTCCAGATCGCAAGCGCGATGCCCGCAATCGGATACATCAGGCACAGGAACACG